>CAVGBO010000018.1:0-37753 GCA_963627465.1 Phocaeicola dorei | reverse complement strand
TCCACAATGCCGGACAGCACCCCATAGAGGAAGGCCTTGCCTTTGGACGTACCTTCTCCCCGAAGGGGCATGGAGATGATGGCTCCTTCCGGGAAATTTTGAATGGCGATACCAAGAGCTAGGGCGAATGCCCCCGCCATGCTGATGTCCGCCTGTCCTGAAGCAGCGCCGGCATAGGTAACGCCCACAGCCATGCCCTCCGGCAGATTATGCAGCGTTACAGCAAACACCAACATCGCCGTACGGGACAGCTTGGAACGGACGCCTTCCGGTGTGTCGCTGTGGCGATGCAGGTGGGGAATCACGCTGTCTAGCACTAGCAAGAAGGCAATGCCTGCCAGAAACCCTGTCACCGCTGGAAACCAGGCAGGCAAGGTGCCGCCCTCCGACATATCAATGGCAGGGATCAGCAGCGACCACACAGAGGCGGCAATCATCACCCCGGAGGCAAAGCCAAGCAGCAGCTTCTCCACCCGGTCTGGAATGTTGCCCCGCAGAAAAAAGACCATGGCCGCCCCTAAGGTCGTGCCCAGAAAAGGAAGAGAAAGAATCTGTACCATACGCACCTCCCATTTTCTATCATTAATTCAAACAGTTAAACACAACTAACCTCGTAATGGTGAAAGCGCCGTCGATTGCGGCGGCTTAGGATGATTATACGTGGATACAGTGAGGATGTCAATGCGGTTGCCAACACATCAGGGTGCCACAACCTTTGCATCCCTTTGGGCAACAAGGCACAGCTCTGCCGCCTTGAAGACATGCTCCTGGGTCATGGCATATTCCGTGCGATTCAGGCAGTCCAGAATCAGCTGCCCGAAGAAGGGGAACCCTACCGTGTCCGTAGCATTGAAGTATTGTTCTCCCCGGTCGTTCACCAGAAAAAGATGGTTGCCTCCAGGCTGACCGGAAGCCACGTTCACATACTTCCGCATTTCGATGGTGCCCTTCGTGCCCATGATGAACATTCGCCCATCTCCCCAGGTGCTCAAGCCCCTGGGCGAAAACCAATCCACACGGAAGTACCCGGCAGCACCGTTGGATGCGTTCAGGTTCACGTCTCCGAAATCGTCCAGCTCCGGGTGCTCTGGGTTGGCATAGTTGCCGATGCGGCTGCCTGCCACCTGCACGTTGTCGTCCCCGGCATAGAAGAGGAACTGTTCAATCTGGTGACTGCCGATGTCGCACAGGATGCCTCCGTACTGTGCACGCCGGAAGAACCAATCCGGCCGGCTTGCCGCATTCAGGGTATGCGGTCCGAAGCCTTCCATGTGAATGACTCGGCCGATTTCCCCCTGAGCGATCATGTAGCCAGCCAGCACAGCCGCCTCCACATGAAGACGTTCGCTGAAGTACACCATGTATTTCCGTCCCGTGCGGCGATGTGCCTCTCTGGCCTGCGCCAACTGCTCAAGGGTGGTGAAGGGTCCTTTATCCGTAAAGTAGTCCTTTTCTGCCTCCATGACCCGGAGCCCCAGGCTGCACCGCTGACTGGTAATAGCAGCGGCGCACACCAGCTGCACATCCTTGTCCTGCAAAATTTCTTCTTCGCAGGCTGCCGGAGTCGCTTGGGGAAAACGCTTGAGGAAGGCGGCTACCTTGGCTGCATCAGGATCATAGACTTGCTTCAGGGTTGCACCTGCATCAAGCAGCGCTCGGGTCATGCCGTCAATGTGTCCATGCTCCAGGTACATCACGGAAAAGACAAACTCCCCCGGCTTCACCACAGGGCCTGGTCGCCCATGGGGTGCATACTGCATACAATCGCCACTGTTCACGGTAACCCCTCCTTTACCCGTGGATCAGCTTGCTGCTGTCCAAAGTGAACCCTTCCCCAGGAGCATCTGCACGGAGGGTCTGTACATGCCCCTCCAACTTTGCATCTGTGCTTTGCCCGTCATCATCATAAAGGGCATACTCCGCATGATCACAATCCCAGCCCAGCAGGGTCAGGTTGCGGCTATCCACCGCTTCCACCCATTCGCCGCCATGGCTCAGGGGAATCATGGCGCCCCGGCGGATGAACAGCGGGAACTCGTTCAGCTCCAGCGTGATCCAGTGATGACCAGCCGTCATGGGCAGCAGATCGTAATCCTCTGCAGAGCGGAAGCGCACCATGAGCATGTCCTCCGGCAGATACACGTGCCGTCCCCGGGCATTCTGCTCGTAGACAGGGGCAATCATGCACTCGCCGCCCAGCATCACCTGATCCTCGGTGCGGCAGGCAACGTCATCCTCAGGATCGTCAAAGGCCAGTGGCCGGAAAAGCATTTCATCGGTCAGTGCAGCCTTCATGAATTCACTGTACAGATAGGGAAGCAGGGCATAGCGAACCGTCAGCACCCGGCGCATATCCTCCCAGCGGCGGAAGCGGTAGATTTCCTGATCCCGGGTATGCTGTGCGGAATGGTTGCGCATCAAGGGGGTAAAGACACCCAGCTGCAGCCAGCGTAGCAGCAGATCCTCCGTGGTGTTCTGCCCAAAGCCGCCCAAATCAGCTCCGTTGAAGAGGAAGCCGCACATGTTCAGGGAGGGAAGCTGCTTCAGGTTCAGCAGAATGTGACTCCACCAGGAGCAGTTATCCCCCTGCCAAACACCGCCGTACCGATGGGCTCCTACATAGGAGGAGCGACTGAACAGCAGATACCGCTTATCCGGCTGGTAGGCTTTGAAGCCCTCTGCCGCTGCCCGGGTCATATTGTAGCCATACAGGTTGTGTACCCGGTCGTGGCGAATGGTCTTCCCGTCCACCACATGATAGAATCGGCAATAATCATCCATGTTATTGGCCGTTTGCTGGAACACGCCCTTCAGGTGGAAGCACTCCTCTACACCCAGGTTTTTGCCCTTGCAGCTTTCTGCCAGCTCAATGGCCTCCTGCAACGTTTCTTCCGAGTAGAACAGAGCAGGCTCGTTCATGTCATTCCAGAAGCCTTCAATTCCTGCATCCAGCAGCTTGAAGTACTGCCTACCGAACCATGCCCGAACCTCCGGCCGCAGAAAATCCGGGAAATAGCTATGCCCCGGCCACACCGCACCCACAAAGGGTTTTCCGTCCGCCTTCAGGCAGAAATAGCCCTTGGCCAGCCCCTCATCGCACACGTCATAGCCTTGCTCCTGCTTCACTCCGGCGTCAATGATGGGCACCAGACGAATATGCTCCTTCCCCATGTCTCCCGTCAGCTTCTTCAGGTCAGCAAAATTGCTTTGATTCCAGGTGAAATCCTTGAACCGCTCCATGTAATCAATGTCCATGCTGACGCTATCCAAGGGGATGTGCCTGGTGCGATGCTCCCGGACAATGGTGCGGACTTCCTCCTCTGTAGCATAGCCCCAGCGGGACTGAATGTAGCCAAACGCCCACTTAGGGGGCAAGTAGCTTTGCCCGATAATGCTGCGGAAGGTATGCACGATGCCCTTCAAACTGTCCTCCTCGATCAGGTAAACGCTGATGTTTCCCTCCGGGCTAGTGATCACCGTCTTGTCGCTGTCCGTGTAGCCGAGATCAAACACCACATCGCCGGGATCATCAAAGTAAACGCCGAAAAGGCCGCATTCGCCGGAAAAGATCAGCAGGTTGTGGCTGCTGTACAGGCATTCCCGACCTTCATGGTGGCTGGGATCATCCGTGTTCCATGCCCGATAGCGGAAGCCTCGCTTATTGATGCCCCGGACGTTTTCGCCCAGGCCGAAGATCATATCATGTTCCCCAAGAGGCACCGTAAAGCTGAGTGCCGCTCCATGAGACGTGGTGGTCATATAAGGCAGACCGCCTTCCCCCATGGGAACAGGGACAATCACTGCGTCGGTGGGAATCGGGGTACCAAAGTCATATCTGCGAATCATAGGAAAGCCCTCCGGTTCATCGGTCATCGGATTGAAAACGAAACATACTTTGCATTGCCAACATTCGATGCAGAAGAGGAATTCCCTGCCGATGGAAAACAATTTCCCTGTTTTGTTGCGTTTGTCTTTTTTTCTATGCATCGGCAATAAATGCATGGCGTTGACGGGAAAATTTCTTCCCTGATTTGACTGTTTTCTGTTGACGTGCCTACGTTATTGTGATAGAATTAACGTAGGTTGCTTGCTAGATGTAGGATGAAGCAAGCTATTATGAACCATGAGGAGGAACATACGGTATGGACATGAACACGAGTCGCCGCGACTTTTTGCGCACAACCGGCAAAGGATTGCTGGGTGTTGCTGTCGCTACTGCGCTGCCCATCAACCTGAGCACCGGTGTTGCTGAAGAAGAAATTGCGGCACCTGAGTGGCCTTGGAAGTGGGAGAAGCTAGATCCCCAGGAAGTAATGGAAGCCGGATACAAGGCTTTCTATTCCCATGGCGGCTGCTGCGCCGGTGCATTTGCTGCCATCATTGAGACGCTGGCTGCCAAGTACGGCTATCCGTACAACCAGTTCAACGCTCGTATGTTTGCCAACGGTGCCGGCGGCTACGGTCAGCAATCCCTTTGTGGCTCTCTGGGCGGCTGCTGTGCAATCTTCGGTCTGTTCTGTGAAGCCAGCGAGGCCGGTCAGCTGCGTAATGAGCTGTATGCATGGTATAAGGAAAAGCCCTTCCCTGAATATCAGCCTGAATTTGCAGCTCCCACCACCACCGTGGCAGGCTCTGTGGAATGCCGTGATTCCGTGAACAAGTACATGGATGCCACCGGCTTCACCATGGCAGATGACGGCCGCAAGGCTCGCTGCGCTGCCGTAACCGGCGAGACCGCCGCCAAGGCCGTTGAAATTCTGAATGTGCACTTCGGCTACAGCGTGGCTGCTGCTGAGCCTGTGGCAACGGAAGAGACTCTGGCTGCTAACGAGTATATCGGCGAGGCGACCAGCGAAATCGGCGGTCCCATCAAGGTGAAGGTCACCATGGATGGGGACAAGATTGCCAAGATCGAAGTGCTGAGTCACAATGAGACGGCAGGCATTTCTGACCCCGCCTTCGCCCTGTTGGATACCATGGTCGCCAACAACTCCACCGCTGTTGACACTGTCACCGGTGCAACCAAGACGAGTGAAGCACTGATTGCCGCCGTCAACGATGCCCTGGTCAAAGCTGGCAAGTAATGATTCATCTTGGGGAGGGTCTGCCTGGGCAGTGCCCATGCGGCTCTCCCCTATCTTTATTCTTCGGGAAGCAATGAAAGAGGAGGAGCGGTAGTCTGTGTTCAATATCGGCTTTACGGAATTGCTGCTGATCCTGCTGGTCGCCTTTGTTGTGGTTGGCCCGAAGGACTTGCCGAAAGTGGCTCGCTGGCTGGCTCGCATGGTCAAGAAGTCACGCAATCTGATCAACGATATCAAAAAAGAGTCCGGCTGGGATACCATTGAAAAGGAAGTCAGTGAAGTACGCCACGACGTAAAGGACGCCGTCAAGCAGGGCGACATTTCCGAAGAGTTGCGCGAAACAAAGAAGTCCGTGGAGAAGACCGCGGATGCGTTCAAACACGACACGGAGTCGAAATAAGGGAGGACACAAACATGCGTCTTGGAACGACTGAAATTTTGCTGATTGTTGTATTGGCGTTGGTGCTCTTCGGCGGCAACAAGCTGGCCGGCGTAGGCAAAGCCCTGGGCAAGAGCATCAAGGATTTCAAGAGTGAGCTGAAGGACGATAAGTCCGATGACGATGCCGACAAAGACAAAAAGGACGAAGCATGAAGCAGAAAGAAACCTTTCCGGCCGAAGAAAAGCAAAAGGATGCATCAGGCGAGACGGAAAATCCTGCCGAGCAAGAGGAGCCGAAGGGTGAATCCATGCTGAGTCATCTGCTGGCACTGCGAAAGGTGCTGGTGATTTCCCTCGGTGCGGTGGCCGTTGCCTTTCTGCTGGTGTTTTACTTTGCCATTGATCCGCTGATGAATTGGATCCTGGCGCCCATTCAGGCTCGAGGCATTCAGGTGATTTTCACTGCCATGTCGGAAGCCCTGGTCACCAAATTTAAGGTGGCACTGCTGGCCGGCATGATCGTGGCAAGCCCTGTAGTCATTTGGCAGGTATGGAGCTTTATTAAGCCTGCCCTTTATCCCAACGAGAAGCATGCCTTCCGTTTACTGTTTGTGTTGGCACTGCTGCTGTTCCTGATTGGCGTTACCTTCTGCTACTTCGCCGTGTATTCTCTGGCGGTGGACTTCTTCCTTGTGGCAGGAGATTCGGTGGCGACGCCCATGCTGTCCATTGACAAGTACGTCAGCTTTCTTTTCGGTTTCCTGGTTCCCTTCGGCATTGCTTTTCAGCTGCCGGTGGTGCTGTACCTGACCACCCGTGTGGGATTGACCACGCCGGAGATGCTGACCAGCAAGCGGCGGTATGTGATTCTTGCCATCTTTATCATTGCGGCCATTCTCACGCCCCCAGATGTTGTATCCCAGATTGCACTGGGACTGCCCATGTGCGCCCTGTATGAAATCGGCATTCTGGTCAGCCGCTGCACCAAGGCTCGCAGTCGGGCATAACAAAGTACCGTATATCGTTGATCCTCTGCAAACGTGCCAAAGGGCTAATGAATTTTCCACTTAAAATGAAAAGCACAGCGACAGAAAGCAAGTCGTTGTGCTTTTTCTATGGTGATAAAAACCACTTTTCCCAAGCCGGGCAAGGTGCAAGTGAAGGAATTTGCTATGCAGTAGAAGCGTTCAACAAATTGAAGAGGCATTAAATCTCCCACCTTGCAAACCGACAAGCCGGGTGTTATCGTTGTTGTACTTACTTTCTGACAGCGAAACGGAACATATCCGGTCCCAGTATCTTTACATTCAATTCATCCGAAGCTGCTTCTAGGTCTTTCATTTCCGCTTCGCTCAACTTTGTGTTTGCTGCAACCCCCAGTTGTTCTACCTGATACGGTTTGCGGCATCCGCAGATCGGTACAATCCCCTTATTTGCCACAAATGAAATCGCGACCTGTGGGATTGTCATACCATGTTCCGCGCCTACTTGCTCCATCAACGCAAAGAGGCGGTTTAACTTCCTGCGTTTTCTGCTGTAAATCGCTTTCATGATGGCAAACTTTTCATCTTTTTGTTTAGGACCTGTTAGGACCCCTTCTTCCAACACAGCCCATGCCCAAAACTGGATGCCGTTTTCCTTGCACCATGAAAGCAATCCGTTCTTTTCCCACTCACGATCAATGAGACTATAATGATTCTGGACGCCAAACAAGGGAATCCCCGCTTCATCCAAAATAGACTTAGCAAGTTTGCATTCTTCCAGATTGAAGTTGGAAACGCCAATGTTTTCAATTTTTCCCTCTCGGTAAAGTGCCACCATTTCTTCCATATACTGAGGAATATCATTCGGCATATGAAGCCAGTACACTTCGATACTCGTCCTGCCGAAATCATGCAAATCCTTGTCCACGGACTCGCGCACTTGACCCGGTTTGAATTTTGTAAATGGCGTGTATTTTGACGATATTTTGATTTCATCCGGGCAACACATTCCGATCAGTTTGGGACCTTTTCCAAAGCCGTAATCCCTTGCCGAATCCACAAATAGAAGATTGGATTTTACAGCCGTCTTCATAGCCTCTTTCAAAGTATCGTGATCTACCACGCTGCCACGGATCAGTTTTTCGTATGCAGCGCTTCCCCAAGAGTTCGTTCCTATTACTGCTTTTGGATGATTCATCTTTGATCACCTCAGTCATTTGCCGGAGGAGGCACTTTCCATGGCCTGGAGGCTTTCTTCCTTCAAGCCGCTCATGAGGAGGATGGCACCGGCGGCACCTTCATCCATGGGCAGGCCAAAGTACCGGGCGAAAATCAGGGTCAGCCGTTCCTTCCGGGCTTCCAGCATCCTAGCAGTTTCTTGCCCCAGTTCGGTTAATTCTACCGTGCCATAGGGCTCCTTGGAAATCATGCCTTCCGTAGACAGTGCCTCCAGCAAACGATGGACGGAGGGACGGCTGATGCCGATCAGCCGTGCAATGTCCTTGGAGGCCACCTTTTCACTGAGTTGATTGAGGGCACGGAGTGCCAGCAGGCAACGGATTTGCGCAGCAGTCATCAACGAGATCCACTCCTTTATGCATCAAAATGATATAGAAAGGAGGCGGACGCACCATGCATCCGCCCCCGCAAGGCTTCCGTCAATGGCAGCCGGAGCATCCGCCGCAATTGCCGCCGCATTCACCGCAGCCGCCCTTGCCGCTCTTCTTGTCCTTGATCATTTTCCAAATCACCAGACCAACGATGACGACCAGCACGCCGCCAACAATCCAAGTTGCCATAGCTGAAAACCTCCTTTTGCTTTCCTAATTAGGCAGCACCCTTAACCTTCTGGGTCAGGTGGTTGTCATCATAGGGGTTCTTACGGAAGAGCATGTACACCAGGAAGGCCAGCAGCAGGATTGCAACCACGGTACCAACACCGAAGCCGCCGCCCACAAACAGCAGACCAAGCTGATACACAATCAGGGCAATGGCATAAGCGAACAGGCACTGATAAGCGATAGCACCCAGGGTCCACTTAGCATTGTTCATTTCACGCTTGATAGCACCCATAGCAGCGAAGCAAGGTGCGCACAGCAGGTTGAAGATCATGAAGGCGTAAGCAGCCAGCCGTCCGTGTCCGTTGGAGGACTCGTTGAAGGCAGCAGCCAAGGGGCTCAGCGCCTCAGCCTTTTCTTCATCCGTCATGTCTTCATCTTCTACAACGTCGGCAGCGTCATCTGCACCATACAGCACACCCATAACGCCTACGACTTCTTCCTTAGCAACCAAGCCCATGACCGTTGCAACGGTGGAAGGCATGTTGCCGAAGCCCAGGGGCTTGAAGATGGTAGACACGGGCGTGCCGATCTTGCCCAGGATGGAGTAGTCCATGTCCTCGACAGCACCCCAGGAACCAGGCGCACGATCTTCTTCCATTTCGGCAGCCAGTGCGGGCTCTTCGGGTTCTTCCTCATCCTCTTCCAGGGTGCCGGCTTCGGAGCGAGCATTGTAGTCAGCCAAGGTTTCTTCGTACTCAGCCACGGTGGAAGCATACTCGTCACGAGCAGCAGCCTGCACATCAGCGGCAGGAGCCCAGCCATAGCTCTTGGTGAACCAGATGATGATGGAGGACAGCAGGATCACGGTGCCAGCGCGCTTTACGAAGCTGGAGCCACGCTCCCACACACTGTGGAGCACGTTCTTAGCGCTGGGGGCATGATAAGCAGGCAGCTCCATAACGAAGGGAGCAGGGTCGCCGGCGAAGATCTTGGTCTTCTTCAGGATGATACCGGAAACGATGATGGCAGCCACGCCGATGAAGTAGGCGGAGGTTGCAACCCAGGCACTGCCACCGAACACAGCAGCGGCGATCATGCCAATGATAGGCATCTTAGCACCGCAGGGGATGAAGGTGGTGGTCATGATGGTCATCTTACGGTCACGGTCATTTTCGATGGTACGGGAGGCCATAACACCGGGAACGCCGCAGCCGGAACCGATCAGCATGGGGATGAAGCTCTTGCCGGACAGGCCGAACTTACGGAAGATACGGTCCATGATGAAGGCGATACGAGCCATGTAGCCAACGTCTTCCAGGATAGCCAGCAGGAAGAACAGCACCAGCATCTGAGGCACGAAGCCCAGCACGGCGCCAACGCCGCCCACGATACCGTCAACGATCAGGCCAGTCAGCCAAGAAGCGGTACCAATGCTCTCCAGCCAGTTCTGGATGTTGCCCTGGAGGAACTCGCCTACGAACACATCATTGGTCCAGTCGGTCACGATGGTGCCGATGGTGGTCACGGAGATGTAATACACCAGCCACATCACCACAGCGAAGATGGGCAGTGCAGCCCAGCGGTTGGTCACCACACGGTCAATCTTATCGGAAGTGGTCAGAGATCCCTTAGGCTTGCCCTTCTTCACGCAGGAGGAAACCAGCTTGTTGATGTAAGCATAGCGTTGGTTGGTGATGATGGACTCAGCATCATCGTCCATTTCCTTCTCGCAGTCAGCGATGACCTTTTCGATCTCGCTCTTCACATTGGCGGGCAGGGACAGCTCCTCAGCCACCTTCTCGTCACGCTCGAAGAGCTTGATGGCGAACCAGCGCTGCAGGTGCTTTTCAATCTTCACGTCCTTGAGCAGATCCTCGATGTGAGCAATGGCATGCTCAACGCTGCCCTGGAACACGTGGGGAGGCTCACGATGACCGCCCTTGGCAGCCAGTGCGGCAGCAGCTTCAGCAGCCTTCACGCTGCCTTCGCCCTTCAGTGCAGAGGTCTCAACCACTTCGCACTGGAGTGCTTCGCCCAGCTTCTTCATGTCGATTTTGTCCCCGTTCTTACGGGTAATATCGATCATGTTCAGTGCCATGACCATGGGGATGCCCAGCTCAGCCAGCTGAGTGGTCAGGTACAGGTTACGCTCGATGTTGGTAGCGTCAACGATGTTCAGGATGGCATCAGGCTTTTCGTTGACCAGATAGCCACGAGCCACCACTTCTTCCAGCGTGTAAGGAGAAAGGCTGTAAATGCCGGGCAAGTCCTGAATGACTACGTCTGCGTTGCCCTTGAGCTTGCCTTCCTTCTTTTCTACAGTAACGCCGGGCCAGTTACCAACGTACTGATTCGAACCCGTCAGGGCATTGAACATGGTAGTTTTACCACAGTTCGGGTTGCCTGCCAGGGCAATTTTAATCGCCATGTGGAATCCTCCCTTAAATTGTCCAAATTATTGGGGCACGGGATTGTGCCTCTGAAAAAGCAATGAAGGAAAACCTTCTTTGCTTATTCAACCTCGATCATTTCAGCGTCGCCCTTGCGCACGCTCAGCTCATAGCCGCGCACGGTGAGCTCCATGGGATCACCCAGCGGTGCAACCTTGCGCACGTAAACTTCCGTGCCCTTGGTCAGCCCCATGTCCATGATCCGACGCTTCAGTGCACCTTCACCGTGGAGCTTTACGATCGTTGCAGTTTCGCCGACCTTAACGTCTCTGAGATTCTTCATGCAACTTGCCTCCCTTTTCTGTATTTCCCGACATTCAGGGTTCCTAAAATCCATGAGCTGCCTGCCCGTGAAGGACACAAGGCCATCACCGGCAACAGCCGGCAGGCAGCGAAGGACGCAGCACAGCCTTCGCCTTGGCTCAGACCATGATGCGCATGGCCATGGTCTTATCCAGAGCAATGCGGCTGTCCTTGACAGACAGGATCATGTTACCGCCCATTTCGCTGACGACCTGCACCGTTTCGCCAACAACGAAACCAAGCTCAGCCAGATGCTGACGCACCTCATCACGACCGGTGATCTTCTGGATGGTACCCGCATCACCTACATTTGCCATTCCCAACGGCATCATTGGCGTCCTCCTCTCTCGATTAGCACGTGCTAACCTTTGACCCGAGAAAATGGTTAGAATTTTCTAACCGCCGGAGAGTTTAGCATCTCTAACCTTATTTGTCAACCCTAATTCCAGAAAAAGTTTTGCCCCGCAAAAAGATGGTTAGAATTGTCTAATTAGCAAAGGCTCACTCTCGTGCAAACTGCCTGAAAGTGAGCCCTGCAATCTGTTAGGCGTTCTTCAATGCCTCGCCCAGTGCACGGCACTGATTCAGCACGTCATCATCGGGATCATCCTGGCAGATAACGCTTTCCCCAACCAGCTCAATGCCAGCTGCACGGCAGTCATCTTCCCAGGTGCGCATCCATTCCCCATCGCCCCAGCCGAAGGAACCAAACAGCACAGCCTTCTTGCCCTTCAAGGCACCCTTGCAGGCATCGAACATGGGCTGGAACTCGCTCTCCTCCAGCACCTCGCTGCCCATAGCAGGGCAGCCCATGGCTACCTTGTCCACCTCCGCCGCCTTAGCAGGGGTAAATTCATCTGCGGTGTACAGGGTTGCGCCTGCACCCTCGGCAACAGCCTTTGCCATGGCTTCCGTGTGACCCGTGCCGCTCCAATATACAACAGCCAATTCCATGTTTCATCGCTCCTTATACTTCATCATCTATTCAGCAAGTACCCATGCAATGGGCACCGCCATAACAGCTTACGCTGCTACGGTCAATCGTTCCACGCTCCAGCCGTTCCGGTACAGGCGTGTATACACCCTACGACAATGGTCGAACTTGTCGAAGGTTTTCTGCGCCTGGCAGGCGTTGTGATAAACCTTCCAGCAGCCGCACAGGACACAGTTCTGGCCGCCCTGATCGATAAAGGAAGTAACATCCTCCAAGGGGTAGCCGAGGAAAATACCGATTTCATGAGGGAAACCGCCGGACTGATTCAGCCTTGTCCGCAGCATCCCTACGGCAGCGCCCAAGGATGTGCATGCATATCCTTCCTTCATCAGAAAGGACTGAATCAGTGGACAGGACAGCAGCTTCTTCAACGCCTGAGGGCGGTACAGATAAATCAGCGCATGACCATTCTTCTTTTGCAGCACGGTGATGGACACACCCTTTGCTGCAAGCATCCTTGTGAGATGCATTCTTTCCGCTTCAAAGGCAGCATCGTCATGGACAGCCGTCTGAATCAGGTTACCCACCTTCAGGCTGGCCAAAGTCGGGGCACCGTGCTCAATCAGCAGCTGTTCCAGCATGGAAAACACTCCTTTGGTTAAGCATGACTAACTATCGCGGGCAGAAAAGCGCACGGGCCGCGCAACCCGTGCGCTTCCGGCTGCGTGGGGAGGTAGGAACCCACGCCTGCCCGGAGGAACATCATGGTACGTTAGCTTCAACTAACGCATGAATAAGATAGCATAGATCCATGTATGTGTCAAGCATCTTTTCTCAAGAAATTGAAAAAAGATGCAGGTGATAGGCTTGTTCGCTATGTGCTGCTGAAAAAAACTTGGAAATACCAGATTTTTTCATGCTTTGTTCATCTTCGCTTCATTGAAAGAGCGCATGATTTGTGGTAGTATAAGGGACAGAGGCGGTGGTATTACCGAACGTGTCCCCTGTACAAGGTCGATGATAGCATCCCCTTTGGGAAAAAGGAGAGGTGAAACCCATGAATGAAGTGAAACCCCCAAAGAAACCAATCATATTCTACTACCTGATTGTCATTGCGGTGATTCTGCTGTTCAATATGCTGATCATGCCCACGATTTCCAATCAGCGGGTGACGGAAGTATCTTATGATGTATTCATCAAGATGTCCGAAGGCAAGCAGATCGGGCAGGTACAGGTGGAGGATAATCAGATCCTCTTCACCAACAAGGACAATTCCCAGATTTTCAAAACCGGTCGGATGGATGATCCCAACCTGACCGAGCGATTGTACGACTGTGGTGCCACCTTCGGCACGGTGATTACCGAGCAGGCATCCCCCATTGTGACCATTCTGCTCAGCTATGTGATCCCCATTGCGCTGTTCGCCCTCTTGGGCAACTGGTTGACCAAGAAGATGATGAACAAGATGGGCGGCGGCTCTAACTCCATGATGTTTGGCATGGGCAAGAGCAACGCCAAGGTTTACGTAAAGTCTTCCGACGGCATCAAGTTCACCGACGTGGCCGGCGAAGATGAAGCAAAGGAAAACCTGAAGGAAATTGTGGACTACCTGCACAACCCCAGCAAGTACAAGGACATCGGTGCCTCCATGCCGAAGGGCGTGCTGCTTGTAGGCCCTCCCGGCACGGGCAAAACCATGCTGGCCAAGGCTGTGGCAGGCGAAGCCAACGTTCCCTTCTTCTCCATGAGCGGTTCCGAGTTTGTTGAAATGTTCGTGGGCATGGGTGCCAGCAAGGTTCGTGACCTGTTCAAGCAGGCCAAGGAGAAAGCACCCTGCATCGTGTTCATTGATGAAATTGACGCCATCGGCAAGAAGCGTGAAGGCGGCAACCTGGGCGGCAACGATGAACGGGAGCAGACCCTGAATCAGCTGCTGACGGAGATGGACGGCTTCGAAGGCAACAATGGCGTCATCATTCTGGCAGCAACCAACCGTCCCGAATCCTTGGATCCGGCACTGACCCGTCCCGGCCGTTTTGACCGCCGAGTGCCTGTGGAACTCCCCGATCTGAAGGGTCGTGAAGAGATCCTCCGGGTACACGCCAAGAAGATCAAGCTTGCCAACAATGTGGATTTCAACCGCATTGCCCGTATGGCTTCCGGTGCTTCCGGCGCAGAGCTGGCCAATATCATCAACGAAGCTGCCCTCCGTGCCGTGCGTGACGGCCGCAGCGAAGCCAACCAGGCCGACCTGGAAGAATCCATCGAAGTGGTCATCGCCGGCTATCAGAAGAAGAACGCCATCCTGACGGACAAAGAAAAGCTGATCGTCAGCTATCACGAAGTCGGTCATGCCTTGGTCGCCGCACTGCAGAGCCATTCTGCTCCTGTGCAGAAGATCACCATCATCCCCCGCACCTCCGGTGCCTTAGGCTACACCATGCAGGTGGATGAAGGCAATCATTACCTGATGTCCAAGGAAGAAATCGTCAACAAGATTGCTACCCTGACCGGCGGCCGTGCGGCAGAAGAGCTGATCTTCAATTCCATAACCACCGGCGCATCCAATGATATTGAGCAGGCCACCAAGCTGGCACGTGCCATGATCACACGCTACGGCATGACGGATGACTTCGATATGGTTGCCTTGGAGACGGTGACCAACCAGTACCTGGGCGGTGATGCTTCCCTTGCCTGCTCCATGGAAACCCAGACCATGATTGACAAGCAAGTGGTCACTGTGGTGAAGGAACAGCATCAGAAAGCACTGGACATGCTCCGTGCCAACCGTCCCTTGCTGGACGCACTGGCCAAGCACCTGTACGAGAAGGAAACCATCACCGGCGATGAGTTCATGGAAATCATGAACCATCCGGAAAAGATTATGCCTCAAACGCAGGCGACCACAGCGGAAGCTGCAAACGAACAGTAAGAGCAGGGCGAGGCGAAAGCTTCGCCCTGTCTTTTATCCCAAGCGCCCAATTAGCATTGACTTTTTGTCCAAATAAATGTACAATTAAGACAAGAAGGAGGTGCTTGTATGACCAATATCGTTTTAACAGGAGATCATGCCGGGAAGCTCGTGCTGGAAACTGCCGAAGCATTGTCCATGCCTGTTGCCGGCTATGAACTGCGCCCCTTCGCCATCAATGGGCGAATCAAGGGGAAGATGATTCACCTGTTTCAGACCCCCGGCGGTGAAATGGCCAATGATATTCCCTGCCTGCTCTTTCTCAGCGAAGAGAAGCAGGTGCCGGTGCTGGAAGTCTTTGAGGAGCTGGCAGTGAAAGCCCTTCGCCACGGTGTTAGCCAGCAGGCACTCATCCTCGCCGATGGATTGACAGCCGAGGCACTGACACTCCCTGCCTTCCGCCAAGGTGTAGAAGCCTGCTTGCAGAGCCCCTGCAGCATTGTGCTGTGTGCAGAGGAAGCTGCAATCCCTGTCCTGAAGGAACTCCGTGGGGGGATGGATCTTCAGGTTTTCTCCACAGAGGATCCGAACATTTCTATGGAGCTGCAAAATGAGTTGTGCAGCCTTGCAAGAAAATCCCGAACTCAAACGTTTTATTGGTAGAGCCTGATGATTCCGGCAAGCGGTCGGTCAGGCTCCATGTGACCGAAAAGGAGGAAAACCAACATGAATGAACTGTTGAATCTTGTGAAAGATGTTGTGTACGGTGCCGTCGGTGCTGTAGCAACGGTTGTTGAAAAGAGCGGTGATCTTGCCCAGGCCTGTGTGGAAAAGGGCAAGGAAACCGTGGAGCAGGGACGTGCCACGGCAGAAGAATTGAAGCGGAAGTGGCAGGAATCCTGTGAAGCCTCCGCACAGGAAGAGGAAATTGATGTGTCTGCCATGACGGCAGAAGAGCGTGAGGCACTGCGCCGGAAGCTGGATGAAGCAGACGAAGCGGATGCAGCCTGCCCCTGCTGTTGCCACGAGGCAGAAGAAGCACAGCCCTCCGATGAGGTGCAGACGCTGGAGGACGAAGCAGCTGCCCAGGAAGAAGAAAACGGCTGACCCCTTTGCATGGTAACAAAAAGTGCACCTTGTGCAAATACCATGCAGGAGAAATTCATCTTTTGTCGAAATAATACAATACAAAGGAAGAATGGATGGTGATGCCCATGGCCCAGCAGGAGTCAAATGAACAGACCCATGGGCGAAGGAACGCCCAAATAATCTGAAGGAGCTTATGTTTTATGAAGATGACGATCAATGCTCGGAATATGACCATTTCCCCCAAGGTGACGGAACGGATCGAGAAGAAGGCTGCCAAGATGAGCCGCTATCTTCTGCCGGATACGGAAATGCAGGTGCGTATGCGCAAGGAAAAGGACGGCCTCCGCGTGGTTGAAATCACGGTGCCTATGGGCAACGGAGTCATCCTTCGTTCGGAAGCAAGTGCGCCGGATAACCTGTTCTTGGCCATCGACCAGGCACTGGCTAAGATGGAGCGCCAGATCCATCGGCACCGCACCAAGCTGAGCAGGCACCTCCGTGAGGACGCCTTCCGTGAAGAGCCTGAGTACATCGAGGAGGACGGTGACGAAGAAGAAGACCGCAAGGTCGTTCGGTTTAAGACTTTCCCCGTCCGTCCTATGTCTGTTGAAGATGCAGCCGTAGAGATGGAAATGCTGGAGCACAACTTCTTCGTCTTTGTGAATGTGGATACCGACCGTACCAATGTGCTTTACCTGCGCAAGGACGGCAATCTGGGTCTGCTGGAGCCTGAAGCCTGAGCATTGGCATAAGGAATCCCCATTGGTTTTATGATCCGATCGTTTATGCCGGCCGTTCCCTTTCTCCGAGGGAACGGCCTTTTCTTCTGCCATCTTTCCCCCACCCCATGTGGAAAATCAGCAAAAAGCCGACCATATTACAAAAAGAAACGGAATTGTTCGTCATACACCCCAGTTTTTTTGTAAAAGCTCTTCTCAAACCATGAAAATTGCGTTATAATCAAGGACGGAAAATCCAAGCGGAAGAGGTTGATGGCGTGACTGATTTTGTGAGCACTTGGAATTCTGACTCTTTTTTGACCTACCCGGTGGGACCTCTGGGACTGATTGCCATGCAAGGTACGGAAGAAATTGGCGAGAAGGTAAACCAGTGGCTGCTCAAGTGGCGTTCCCATACGGAAGAATCCATGCCCGACATGGCGACTGCACCGGGCTTGGAACGGCAAGACTTTCTCATTAAAACAGTGTGCCCCCGTTTCAGCAACGGCGAAGGCAAGGGCATGATCAAAGAAAGCGTCCGCGGCCTGGATCTCTATATCCTGTGCGATGTGGGCGCTTATAACTGCACGTACAACATGTACGGCAAGGAAGTGCCCATGAGCCCTGACGAGCACTTCATGGATCTGAAGCGTCTGATTGCTGCCATCGGCGGCAAGGCCAAGCGCATTACCGTTATCATGCCCATGCTTTATGAAGGACGGCAGCATCGCCGTTCTTCCCGTGAAAGCTTGGACTGTGCCATGGCTTTGCAGGATCTGGAGCACATGGGTGTGAGCAACATCATCACCTTTGACGCCCATGATCCTCGCGTACAGAACGCCATCCCTACCACCTGCGGTTTTGAATCCGTGATGCCTTCCTACCAGATCTTCAAGGCATTGCTCCGCCATGATCATGATCTGCACATTGAAAAGGATCATATGATGGTGGTCAGCCCGGATGAAGGCGCAATTGACCGGAATATCTTCTACGCCTCCGTGCTGGGGCTGGATATGGGTCTGTTCTACAAGCGGCGTGACTACACTCGCATCGTGAACGGCCGCAACCCCATTGTTGCCCACGAGTACCTTGGTTCCTCCGTGGAAGGCAAGGATATTCTGGTGGCAGACGATATCATTGCTTCCGGCGAGTCCGTCATTGACCTGGCTCGTGAGCTGAAGAAGCGGAAGGCAAACCGTATCTTTGCGGCAGCTACCTTTGCTCTGTTCACCAACGGCATTGATGCCTATAACAAGGCCTACGAGGATGGCATCATTGACCGGGTCATTTCCACCAACCTGACCTATCGCCGTCCCGAATTGAAGGCTGCCCCTTGGTTCGTGGAAGCGGACATGAGCAAGTACATCTCCTACATCATTGCCACCCTGAACCACGACCGTTCCCTGAGCAACCTGCTCAATCCTTACGACCGGCTGCATAAGCTGATGAACAAGTATACCGCAGAGCAGACGGCCAACGGCGTACGCCTGGTGTAAAATCGTGGAGACAATCATTCGGCCTGCTGCGGCAGAGGATCGGGGTGCACTGGCAGTCATCAAAACGGGCTATGTGCAGAACATGTTCCGTGGAGTTGTTCCCCAGCAGGAACTGCGTCAGGTAGACCCAAAGGCCTACGAGGGCATGATTGCCGGAGCTATTGAGGCACCCGGACGGCAAGTGCTGGTCATGGAGCAGCAGGGTCATCTTGTTGCCTACATGATTTTCGGTGCTGATCCGGAAGAAGCAGGATATGGTATGGTCTTCGATACAGCCTTTGCCCTGGGATGCGACCAGCAAAGCCGCAACCAGCTGATGGCCTCGGTTCTTGCCCATCTGCGTGAAGCGGGTATGGAGCAGGTGCACTTCTGGCTGCTGCGGGAGAATTTCTACGTACGCTACCAGTTAGAAAGCTTCGGCTTCAGGGAAGAGAACCTGCTGCGCACAGTGGAAATCGGCAACAGGCAGGCTCAGTTGGTACGCTACCTGTATGCGGACAAGAAGTAAGGGGAGAACGTCATGGCACAACCCGTGATGCTGGCCTTCAATTTTAACGGCGAGCGATTGCAATGCCTGCGCAAGGTGTGCATGAGCAAGCACATCCGGCTGATGGAAAGGTCGGCAGAAGAAGCATCCAAGCCCCTTGCGGCTTTCTTCGGCATGGCACCAGCGTGCGAATCAGCAGATGAGGGTGTTTCCTTTACGGATGAAGTGCTGGTGATGCACGGCTTTACCCCCGGCAGCATGAATGCCTTCCTGCAGGCCTGGCGACAAGCAGGGCAGACGCCCATCCGATTGAAGGCGGCTTTAACGCCTACCAATCTGACCTGGACAGTCATCCAGCTCCATGAGGAGCTCGTGAAGGAAGATTGCGCCATGCAGCAGCATGCAGGCTCCGTCCACAAGCATTCATAAGCATAACAGGAAACCCGGCGAGGAGTTCATCTCCCCACCGGGTTTTTGTTATGCATGCTTGAGCCTTTTCTTTTCCAAATGTCGGTTCAGTCCTTTTCGCAGCAGCACCATCACCAAGGCTGAAAGCACCTGCACCGTTATAAGCACCATCCACGCCCGTGGTGTAAGCGAAAAAACGTCAATGAGGAAGGTTTTCCCGGCAAAGAGCACGGCACTGACAAAGCCAAGTGCCATTGCACCAAGC
Source organism: Phocaeicola dorei (assembly GCA_963627465.1). GTDB lineage: Bacteria > Bacillota > Clostridia > Christensenellales > Aristaeellaceae > CAKUFA01. The sequence continues at coordinate 18,462 of CAVGBO010000018.1, read as the reverse complement.
AGTACTCCCCGCATCAGGGTAAAGGGCAGGCACACGGAGGTGAGCACCATCAGTCCTACCGTGCCGGCTGCCATGGTAGCCATGGTGGAAATGACCGTTGCATCGTGTCCGAAGTGTGCCATGACCATGGCAGCAATGGCGCATAGCGTTACACCTGCTGCACCCGGGACGGCATTGCGCATAACGGTTTCCAGGAATTTGCCCTGCACCCTTTCCCGATTAGGTTCAAGTGCTAGGAAAAAGGTAGGAATGCCAATGGTCACGGAGGAAATCAGCGTCAGCTGAATGGGCTGGAAAGGATAATTCAGCGGGAACAGCAGGGTAATGACGCTGAGAGCAAAGGAATACAGCGTCTTCACCAGGAACAAAGAAGCAGCACGGGTGATATTGTTGATAACCCGCCGACCTTCATCCACCACCAAGGGCAGGGAAGCAAAGTCTGCATTCAGCAGAGTAAGCTGTGCCGCATGCTTCGCCGCATCCGCACCGCCTGCCATGGCAATGGAGCAATCCGCCGTTTTCAAGGCAGGAATATCGTTAACGCCGTCGCCGGTCATGGCCACGCTGTGACCATTGCTCTTCAAAGCCTCGACCAGCTGCTTTTTCTGCATGGGCGTTACACGGCCGAAGACCGTATACTTTTCGGCAGCTTCCCGAAGTTGACTTTCGGTGGTCAGGGTGGTAGCATCCACCCACCGATCCCAGCCTTCCAGCTGCACACGTTTGGCAATGGAGGACACCGTGCGAGGGTCGTCGCCGCTGATCACCTTGATGGTCACGCCCTGCTGCCGGAAATAAGCCAAGGTGTCAGCCGCATTTTCCCGCAGGGCATCGCTCAGACAGATCAAACCCAGCACCTGAGTCACAGGCGGCGCATCCGTGTCTGTGACACATCCTTCTCCCCGTGCCAGTGCCAGCACTCGAAAGCCTTCAGCCGTATAAGTGTCAATGGTCTGGCGCAAGTCATCAGGGAAATGATCTTCCAGCACAAAGCTGGGTGCACCCAGAATCAACGTGTCCCCTTCCGGGAAGGACACAGCCGACTTCTTTCGCTTGGATGAAAAGGGCAGGGTCGCAATGGGATGAACGTCGGCAGGCTTCACCGCATCCGTCAGGGCCTTTATGGTACCGTTGCTGGTTTCAAATGCCCCCAAGAATCTGGCAAGGGACGAACGAAGGGTATCTTCGTCTGCCTCTACTGGGATCAATTTTTCCAGCTGCATTTCACCCTTGGTGATGGTGCCCGTTTTATCCAGGCAAAGCACATCCACCCGTGCCAGCGTTTCAATACCGTACAGTTCCTGCACCAGGGTTTGATGACGCCCCAGCTTCACCACGCCTACCGCCAATGCTACGCTGGTCAGCAGGATCAATCCTTCGGGAATCATGCCAATCATGGCCGCCACGGTGGATGGAATGGCAGCCGTCAGTGCTGCATGATTCAGGAAGTACTGCTTGCAGAACAGCAGCAGCCCCAGCGGGACCAGAATCGCACTGATCCTGCGAACCAGCTGGTTCAGTTCCGTCATCAGCACGGAATTCGGCCGCTTGATGGCCTTGGCTTCCCGAGTCAGTTCTGCGGCATAGCTAGCTGATCCCACATGCACCAGCTGAGCTACAAATTTGCCTTCCGTAATATAGCTGCCGGACATGAGCCAGTCCCCAGTATGCTTCCCGATGGCATCACTTTCGCCAGTCAGAAGGGATTCGTTGGCTGCGCCGCCGCCGGAGCGAACAATGGCATCCGCCACCACCTGATCCCCTGCACGGAGCACCACCAAATCATCCTGCACCAGCTCATCCGGCGTGCAGGTGATTTCCTCACCGTTGCGGATCGCATGCGCCTGGGGTGCGTTCAGCAGCTTCAGCTTTTCAATGGTGCGCTTGGCTCGCAGCTCCTGAATGGTGCCGATGAGGGTATTGGAAAACACCACCCCCAGGAACAGCATATTTCTGTAAGAGCCAACCAGCAGCAAGCAGGCCGCCAAGGCAAAGTTCAGCAAATTGAACAGGGTAAAGAAATTGCTCATCAAGATTTGCCAAACAGACTTGCCCGAGTCTGCCTTCACCTTGTTGGAAAGCCCGTCCCGCTGACGAGTCGTCACTTCTTCCGTTGTAAGTCCTGTATCCGCTGTCGGAACATAATTTTCCGGCATGCCGGATGGAATGTGAAGCGTTTCTGCCATGCAGACCTCCATACCTATAAAAACTTATTAAGAGGAGTATAACACCTTTGACCGGGATTATCCAGCAGGGAATTGTAAACAATCTTGATATTCACAGCAAAACAGAGCTGCCTCGTGGAACGTTTCCGACAGCAGCTCTGCCTCGTTTGTAGACTCTCTTACAGTGTATTCACCAGATCATACAGATCCCGGCGGAACTCCCGCTTCGCCTGCAGTGCCTTTTCAATCGGCATATAGAATACCTTGCCCTGATGGACGCCGATCACCTGATTACTGATGCCGTCCCGAAGCAGGCGCACCGCCAGATTGCCTGCCTCAAAGGCAAATGCGCTGTCCTTAGCCACGGGTTCAGCACCTCGTTGGGTATAGCCGATGACCGTCGCCCGCACCTCTGCCATGCCGCACATGCGCTTGAGAATGGACGCAAAGCGAGGTGCACTGATGGGTTCTCCCTCAAAGCACTGCTTGCCATGGGTGGTTAGGAAGGTATACATATCAAAGGGCGCCATGGATTCCCAGCAGCCCTCCGCCACCACAATGCTGGCTCGGGTATTTCCTTTGGCAATCAGCTTGTTCAGCCTTGCGGCGACCTCTTCCACCGACCAAGGAACTTCTGGCACTACAACAATTTCCGCGCCTGTAGCGCAGGCCGTTTTCAGGGCAATGTCGCCGCAGTGCCGCCCCATGACTTCAATCACGGCAGGACGATCATGACTGCGTGAGGTGGCTCGAATGGAACGCACCGCTTCCGTGCAAACCTGCACCGCCGTTTCAAAGCCCAGGGTCATTTCCGTATAGGCCAGGTCGTTATCAATGGTGCCTGGAATGCCGATGCAGGGGATGCCAAGCTCGCACAACCGCATAGCACCTTGGAAGCTTCCGTCACCACCGATGACCACCAAGCCGTCAATCTCCAAATCTTGCAGGGTTTTAACCGCAACCGCCTGCCATACAGGGTCCAGAAATTCCTTGCACCGAGCCGTCCGCAGGTAGGTGCCCGGCTGGTCGGCAATATCCAGCACCGTATCCAGCACCATCTCCATCACGTCATCCCGCAGGTTGGTGCTTTTGCGCAGCAAGCCGTTATAGCCCCGTTTGATGCCCACCAGCGGCATACCATACAAGGATGCGCTTCTGGCAATCGACATGACGGCAGCATTCATTCCCGGGCTGTCGCCGCCGCTGGTCAGCACGCCAATTTTTCGCATGAGCAATCCTCCTTGTCGAAATACACAAGGGGTCTGCCTCACAGCATGGGGCAGACCCTAAGAAATGTTGATTAACCCTTAATACCCGTAGAAGCAATGCCTTCCACCAGAGACTTTTGGAAGATGAGGAAGATCACCGTCGCCGGCACGATGGACAAGGTGGACATAGCCAAGGTAGAGCCAATATCCGAACCGGAGGACGGGTCGTTGAACAGCTGCAGTGCCAAGGACACCGGCCGCATGCTGGCACGGTTGACGTACAGCAGAGCGGACAGGTAATCGTCCCAACGCCAGATGAAGGAGAAGATGGCGGAGGTCACGAGGGCGGGCACGATCAGCGGCAGGATAATGCGGAAGAAGATCCCGTAATAGGAGCAGCCGTCAATCTTTGCAGCCTCATCCAAGGACGCAGGAATGCCGCCGATGAAGTTCATGATCAGGTACACGAAGAATCCCTGAATGGCGAAGAAGTAAGGAAGGATCATGGGATAGTAGGTACCCACCCAGTTCAGATGCCGATACCACATGAACTGAGGAATCATCAGGATCTGCGCCGGCAGCATCATGGTGGACAGCACCAGGATGAACAGCACGCCCCGCATCTTGAACCGAAGCCGCTTCAGCGCATAGGCCACGAAGGCGGAGGACATCAGGGTACCGAAGGTAGACGTAAGCGCAATAAAGAAGGAGTTTGCAAAGAAGGTGCCAAAGGTGTAGCCCATAAAGCCCTTCCAGCCCTGAACGTAGTTATCCAGCGTCCAAGTAGACGGGATCAAGCTGGAGGCCGTTGGCAGCACCTGATCTGTCGGCTTAAAGGAGGACAGCACCATCCACAGCAGCGGATAAATCATGATAATGGCACCGATGGTGACTAACACGTGATAAAGAACTTCTTTCCAGTGACTTTTACCAACCATGACGAATGGCCTCCTTTCTTAATCTTCATACACCCATTTGCTGCGGCTCCAGAAGAGGATGGCCGTAACCACCGTAATGATAACCAGCATGATCCAGGCCAAGGCGGAAGCATAGCCCATTTGGCTCTTGCCCACTGCCGGGAAGGCTTTGTTGTACTGATATACGGTGTAGAACAGGGTGGACTTTCGAGGGTCGCCGTTGGTAATCAGTTTGCACTGCGTGAATGCCAGGAAGGAGTTGATGGTCTGCTGCACCAGGTTAAAGAAGATGGTAGGCGTCAGCAGGGGCAGGGTAACATGCCAGAACTGCTGATGACCGGTAGCACCGTCCACACGAGAAGCTTCATACAGCTCCCGAGGAATCTGCTTCAATGCGGAAAGGAAGATCAGCATGGAAGAGCCGAACTGCCACACAGTCAGGATAATCAGCACCCAGATGGCAGGGCCTTCGCTGAACCAGTTATAACCATCCAAGAAGGGAAGAATACCGCCGAAAATAGCGTTAATGGTACCGTTGGACTCGAACAGCCGCCGCCACAGAATAGCCACAGCCACAGAGCCGCCGATGATGGACGGCAAATAGTATGTTGCCCGATAAATCGGAACAGCCTTGCTTTCGTGATTCAGAATCAATGCTACGATCAATGCGAAGATCACCTTCAAAGGTGTGCCGATCAGCGCATAGTAGCAAGTGACAGTCAATGCCTTGGTAAAGGTAGAATCGTTGGTGAAAATCTTGATGTAGTTATCCAGCCCAATCCATGTGGGGGCGCTTTGAATATCGTATTTGCAGAAGGAATAATAGAGAGACAGACCCATGGGGATGGCCATGAACATCAGAAAACCGAAGATAAACGGCAGACTGAAGACATATCCTGCGGTACTTTCTTTACCAATCCAGGCGGCGAAGCCCTTCTTTTTTGCCCGGGGCGCAACAGTCATGGCATTCATACCTCCTTGCGCTCAAATCATATCGATAGGAAGGAAAGAGAAAGAGGAGGGCGAGTGTCGCCCCCCTCTCCTTGCATTTGATTCAACAACACTGTCAGGGACGCGCAGTGTGAAACCTTACACTCAATAGTCAGCAGCGATTTCAGCAGTCTGCTCAACCAGCATCTGTGCAGCTTCTTCAGCGGTCATAGAAGTGCCCTTGGTCAGGCATTCTTCGCTCAGGGTCTGCAGCACTTCGGTCTGCACCGTGCCAACGAAGCTGGGCAGTGCGGAGAAGATGGGGCTGGAGTTGGCCGTTACGTATTCCAGATATTCAACGGTCATGCTGTAGGTGGGGTTCACGCTGTCCATGCTGTCAGCGATGGCAGAAGCCACAGCACTGCTGGCAGGAATGCCGCGCTCAGCCTGCAGGATCTTGTTGCCTTCCACGTCGTTGATCAGGTAGTTCAGGATGGCCACAGCCAAGTCAGGATTCTCGGCATCGGTGGTCACGGAGAAGAACTGGCTGGGCTTTACGTAGTTGGAAGCCACAGGATCAGAGGATGCCCAGTTGGTCAGACCAAGTTCAATGCCGTCAGCCGTTGCAGCGGTCTGGAAAGCGGAGATCTGGTTGGAGAATGCGAATGCGCACCAGGAACGAACGTCGTTGGAAGTGCCGTATACCAGAGGATGCTGTGCCAGGTCAGTCACGTTCACGCCAGCGATCTTGTCGGTGTCGAACATCCAGCCTTCAGCCACGCCATCGATCAGGCGCTGATAGTAACCAGCCATTTCCTCAGCGGTGGGAGCCAGGCCTTCAGCCGTCCACAGGGAGGTGTAGCCCAAGCTGCGGGCGTAGAAGGTGGGCATGTTCTCGGAGTTGCCTTCGCCGTAAACAGCGCCTACGCCTTCAGCTTCGTAGATCTTGCGGGAGATTTCCACGAACTGATCCCAGGTCAGGTTCTTGGGCACTTCGATGCCCAGCTTATCGGTCAGGGTCTTGTTGTACAGCAGGGAGGGAGCATTCACGCCGGCGCACACGGCATAGATGCCGTCGCCAACCTTACCGGTGTCAATAATGTTCTGAGGAACGCTGCTCAGATCCAGCGCACCGCTTTCCACATAGGGGGTCAGGTCCAGCAGGCTGCCGTTGTTGGCCCACAGTTCCAGGTAAGCGTAGTCCTGCTGCATCAGATCAGGCAGGTCATGGTTTGCGGAATAAGTGGTCATCAGTGCCCAGTAGTTATTCCAAACGTTGGTGTTCAGGTTAAAGGTGATGTTGGGATAATTTTCGGTAAAGAAGTCCGTTGCAGCCTTGGTTACTTCGTCACGAACCTGGTTGCCCCACCAAGCAAAGCCAACTTCGGTGGTGCCGGCAGATGCGGGATCATAAGTGCCAACCGTCAGCCCGTCGGCCAAAGCCGGCAGTGCCAAGGTCACCAGCAGCACGAGAGAAAGAACCAGTGAGCATACCTTTTTCATGGAAAAGCCTCCTTTGAGTTTGTTGGAAACGGTTTAATGTTAGCCATATTATATATCTATAGAGTAAGCTTGTCAATATATTTTGTCATTTTTGTTCATTTTCCGTCCATCAGAGACAAGTGTGGATGAAGCAGTACGCTTGCTTTCTTGCTACGCAAAAAGGACGACTGCCCATCGCAGTCGTCCTTACAGGTGATCCTATCAAATTTCTGTTGTTCAGCCAACCTTGCTGCCGCAGTTGGAGCAGAACTTTGCACCGTCAGGCAGCCGAGTGCCGCATTCCGTGCAGAACTTGCCCCCCTGCTGTGCCGCAGGTGCTGCTGCAGGCTGAGCGGCAGCCGTCTGCTGCTGACCCATAGCCTGGGCAAACATCTGCCCCATGGCCATGCCGGCACCCATGCCAACGCCTGCCCCTGCGGTGCCGCCGGGGTTGTTGGCTGCTTCACGCATAGCTTCCGCAGCCTGGTACTGGGTGTAACGGTTCAAATCCCCTACCACGCCCATGGAAGTGCGGCGATCCATGGCCTTTTCCACTTCTTCCGGCAGGGAAATATTCTCAATGACGAAGCTTACCAGCTGAAGGCCAAGGCCTGCCAGCTTGGGATTGATAGCCTGCAGGGCATAGTTGCCCAGCTCATCATAGTTAGCCGCCAGATCCAGCGCAGGAATTTTGCTTTCCGCAATGGCGTCGCTAAGGCCGCTGACCAGCGTCCGCTTAATCTGTCCTTCCACCCCGTCCGTAGAATACAGGGAGGCTGTGCCGAACACTTCCTTCAGGAAGGTGGCAGGGTCCGTCACACGGAAGGAGTAAATGCCGAAGGCACGCAGGCGAATCATGCCGAACTCCGTATCCCGCATCATGACAGGATTGGCTGTACCCCATTTACGATCCAGGAACTGGGTCATGTTCACGAAGTACACATCCGCCTTGAAGGGGGAATTGAAGCCGAACTTCCAAGACTGCAAGGCCGTCATAATCGGCATGTTGGAGGTCTGCAGCTCATACCGACCGGGCTGGAACACGTCTGCCAACTGTCCTTCGTTGACGAAGATGGCCGTTTGTCCCTCACGCACGGTCAGCTGTGCACCCATCATGATTTCCTTGCCGTGCATGTCATACTTGTAGACCATGGTATCCCGATCGCTGTTCGTCCATTCAATAACGTCAATCAGCTGTCCGCGAATCATGTTGAAGATGCCCATTGCGTCCCCTCCTTAGTGTTCCTTGGCCAACGCTGTCAGCGTGGGAAGAATTTGAATATTCGTAATCCTGAGATCCAAGCCCAGATACTCTTTGACGCTTTCCATAGCGTCCTGTGCATGCTGGGCAACCGTTGCCGTGATAGAGTCCCCTGCCACCTCTGATCCGATCATGGGGCAGCAGAGCATCTTAATCCGCTCATCCGGCAGAACAGAAATCAGCATCCGCATGCCGTCCAGCTCTGCGCCGAAGAAGTTACGGAGGGCAATCTCCAGCCGCTCGGAACCATAATGCCACCGTCCGGAAAGGAAATCGTCTCCCTCCGGCAAGGAAAGATCCACCACCACGCAGGCCTTGTTGGGATCCATCCGGCTGCGCAACAGCAGCAGCTGACTCTTGACCCGATCAACGCCTACCACCTGGCCGTCCAGCAGCTTGCGGAAGAATTCATGCCGGCAGAGCTGAAGCATATCTTTTTCACCGAAGTCATCATTGGAAAAGTCCATATGGGTGCGATTCAATAAGCGTCGAAGCTCCTCCACGGCACTGACCACTTCCCCCTGATCCTTTCCGGCGGAAAAGATAGGCAGAATCGGATAATCGGTGGAGAGATACGCCATCAGCAGCTTCTCGTCATTTTCCGGAAGCGCTATGGCAATACCGTCGGCGTGATGCGCCTTGAGGGAATCCACAGCCGCCTTGGCAGAGGAAACAATCCTCGGCTGGCGGAAGCCCATGTCCTCCCAGGATGAAACTGCACCGAAGGCCGCCTGAACATCCGGGCGATCGGTAGCCAGCAAAACTTTGTACATCCATAAACCTCCCGTTGGTCTTCGGCAAGTCGTTCTTGCCATGCCGATCCATTCGGCACGGTTCTATTATAGCCTATTTTCGCCCAAAATACAAATGTATCTTACATCAGCTTTACCCGAAGTTACCGGAGTGTGTAAAAAAGATTCCCCACTGCGTCAAGCAGCAGGGAATCTTCTTTATCGCCTATATGCGTTATGATCCAGCCCGAAGGCTTTTCATCAATAACGGTTTGCGCGCTGAGCCTCGAAGCAGGCACGGCAGTATACGGGACGATCTCCACGGGGCTGGAAGGGCACCTGGGTGGTGCAGCCGCAGCCATCGCAGATCACTTCGTACATCTGACGGGGAGCGTTGTTGCCGCCGTTCTGAGCACGACGAGCAGCACGGCAAGCGGGGCAGCGGCTGGGCTCATTCTGGAAGCCCTTTTCTGCGAAGAAAGCCTGCTCGGAAGCGGAGAACACGAATTCGTTGCCGCAGTCACGGCAGGTCAGAGTCTTGTCCTGGTACATAGTGGGAAAACCTCCTTTATTCTGCACCCATACCATGTTGCCATTCAGTTGCTTCTATTGGGGTCCCGACAAAGGATATGCGTGACAACCAAAGGAGGAATGATGCTTGGTTGGGTTACGAAGCGTATTATAGCATAGGAAAACCAAATTGTACAGCCCTTTTCCCCGTTATTTTTTTAACTCGAACGGCAGAAAGTGTCTGAAATTCAACGCCTTACAGGAAGTACTGACAGCACACCAGGGTGTAGCTCATCCAGCCCAGCACTGCCAGATTCAGGATGCTAAAGGTCAGCGTCCACCCCTGTCGGTTCATCCTGTTCTTAATGCCCTCCGGGGACAGGAGCATGAGCAGCAGCGGCATCACCGGCAGAAAATACCGTGCCTGCACGCCGCCGAAGTCGTTGACACCCACAGGTGAGAAGGCCACGTACAGGGTGGTGAACACCATGCCGATGCTCATGCCTGCAAAGATCAGCATGGCCAGCCGCTTCCTCCAGTCCAGCTGTTGGTTCAGGCTTTCCTCATTGTCCGTAAAGACCGTAAAGGCTGCCAGACCCAAGTGCAGCCAGCTGAGGAACCCGGTGCATTCTCCGGCATAGCCCCACAGGGTACGCACGGTATCAATAAAGTAGAACTGGAAATTTCCGAAGACCGTGGAGAAGAAATACCCCAGGTACGTCAGCGGATGCCCGAAGATGAAGGCGAACTGCCCGGCTGTATCGGCCACATCGCTCTTCGTATCCTGCAAAGCCACGCTACCCCCTGCAACGCTGATGGCCATAGCGCCCACCACAGCCACGGTCAGCACCACCATCATGACCTTGAAGCCGACTTTCTGTCCCTTGGTATCAAACTTGCTTGCAGGCAGCAGCAGTGTCAGCAGCAGCATGGGAATGTAAACAATCTTCGTCAGGCTGCCCAGCACAAAGCACAGGGCAATCCCCAATGCCCGCTGCCAAGTCAGCCGAGTCTTTTTGTCCATGATGGCATCCATGACCAGGGCCAGCCCTAGGAAGCACAGTGCCGTTCCCGTGGAGTCATAGGACAGGACGCAGGCCTGGTACATGGCTCCCGGATACAGGGCAACGCAGGCCATGGTCATCTTAAACCGGCGCAGCTTCTTCACAGCGGCATAGCTGACCAGCACATAGAAGAGCATGTTGAACACCCGTGCCAGAATCAGCTGCACCGGGAAAGGCAGCCCCAGCACCCGGCCAAACTTTGCGCCCAGAGCAGGTGCCAGATAGCCTACATCAGAGAAGCTCCAATGCACCTCCGTAGGCACATCCTCAATATTCGCCGATTTCGTGCTCATGGCATTGAACAGAGCCGCCTCATCCCGCTGGGTATCCAGCCGATGAAGGGCAGTGCTTTCCACATTCAGGCTCCAACTCAGGCTGTCCAGCAAATAAGCATCCCCGGTGGTCACCGTATTCGGCCAGGTGCTCAGCAGGAAAATCCGGCTGGAATGGGTTTGATCGTCAAAGGTCAGGCTCGTGTTGGTAGGCAGACCAATGCTCAGGAACAGCCCCATGCACAGCGCCACCGTCAGGAAAGCCAGCTCCTGCTTTTTCCCGAAAGCCTTACGGAAGGCAATCAGCAGATACAGGCAAGCCGTGGACAAGCCTGTCAGCAGCATTCTGTTCCAGTTCAGGCAGAAGCCGTTGTGAATTGTGGCACCGGTCAGGGTCACGTCCCACATGCTGAATTCCACTACCAGACCGATCACTTGCCGATCCAGGATGATGGAATCTTCGTTCAGGGATTCCAGGTAGGCAGAGCGCACCGTATAGGTGCTGCCATCCTCCATAACGCAGGTCACGTTGTAATACTGTCCGCTGGAGGTGGTGCCGTACAGGGTCAGCTCATGGATATAGCCGGTGTAAGGAATGGTCAGCAGATCTCCCTCGCCGGAAAGGGTAATGGCCGTATCCTCCTCCGGCTCCTCCTCTTCGGCATCTTCCTCGTAGGATTCTTCCTCCGCTGCCGTTTCATGCTGGAAGGTGCTCACATCCAGCACAATGTCCCCCTTCTCTTCCGCCTTGAGCCGAAGCAGGGGCAGCTGGCAGCACACTTCCACGCCAAACATCACGACTGCCATGACCAGAGGCAGCACAATCCACTTGATGATCGATGACTTACGCACGGTAGGACTCCTTTCTGCCGCCAAAGGGCAGGGCACAGGCAAAGCACAGTGCGATCAGCAGACAAGTAAAGGCAGGCATCCGGCCGGCCACCGTTTCCCGGTAGGTCAGGCGCAGATTCATGGCATTTGCCGCATCCGTGGTGCCGTCCGGCAGGGTCAGCACGGCGGCTGCATCCTCTGCGGTCTTTTCCCCCATGCGCACGGTAACGCCCTTGCCCTCCGTGCAGGTAGATGTAACGCTCAAGGTGTACACCTTGTCCTTGCTATCCGCCAAGGGTGCTGCCAAGGAAAGCGACACGAAGGCGTTGTTCCGCATATCGGCTGCCTCCAGGGTGTCCTCCCCCACAACCGTGCCTTGCTCATCCGTCAGGGTCAGGGTCAGGGTACCGCTTTTCACCTTCTTAGCATAGTTGGAAAACATGACGCTGACGATGCTCAGGTTGTTTTCCGTTGCGGTAAAGGTTTGGCTGGCGGCGATGTCCGTAATCTGCCCCACGCCGGAGGTATGCTTCTCAATCAGGGAAGCCGAAGTTTCACTGGTCTGCTGGTCGCAGCAATAGCCCACAACGCCCAGTGCCAGAAAAACAGCCGTCATGCACAGCAGAAAAATCCGTGCCGGGGTGATCCATTTCCGTTCCATGAAATACTCCTTTGGTTACATTCCGTTCGAGTAGAAAACCGTTTCCCATGAAAGACCGACCGGGCGCATACACTCGATCGGTCTTTCGTTCAAATCATTCTGGAGAAGAGCATATACAAGCCGTAGCAGACCGCTGCACCGATGGCAATAGCAGCCATTACCCGTGCCGGGCTGACCGGGGCTTCTCCGCTGCACTTGCCGGTTTGTCCGTTGACCAGCACATGATACACCTTATCCTTGTAGGTAAAGCTGCTCAGGTACATGGGCAGCAGGGTCAGCTTGTACTTGGTATCGGCATGCGTGGTGCGGATGCCGGATACCCGAGCTTCATCCGCATGGGAAAGGATGTCCTGACGAGCCTTCTCCCGCATGCGGTTCTCAATCCGGTTCTTGGCATCCTGCCAGCCGTCCTCCATGGACACAGCCGGTTTTTCCGCTGCAAAGCCGCTGAGATACTCTGCCCGGTAGCGACACAGTCCCTTCAGGTCATAGGGCTGCACCCGTTCCAGAAGGTGCTGTTCCAGCCGCTTGCTGCCGGGGATCAGCAGATCATCAAAGACCTCATCCACCCGACCTGCCGCCGGTTCCCATCGGGTGCGCTGCTCCCGCTGCATTTCCGTTACCTGCTTGCCATCCCGGGTTACCGTGCGGGGAACCTCCACATAGTAGTGGTATCCGGCTTCGCCCACATAGGTGCTGTCCGCCTTATCATCATAGGCCCAGTGAGGCAGATACACGCCTGCGATCTGTCCCAGCTGCGCCATTTTCTTGGCCTTGCTGGGGGCAAAAAGCTTGTGCTTCAGCCAGGAGCGGAAGGAGGTCACAGCCGTCTTCTGTGCCACAGCGAAGGGCAGTACGCTTTCCGGACGAATGCCGGCCTCGCTTTGGTCTTCCAGTACGTGAGGACTGCCGCAGAAAGGGCAGAAGGTGGCGCTCTCGTTCTGACCCAGCACAGTTTGCGCACCGCAGCCTTCGCAGCGGATGACCCGCTTCTTATCGCCCCAGTCCTGTGCCGCCGCTGTTGGTGCGTCCCCAAGGGCATACTCCGTAGGCGGCGTATGATCCTTCTCCACCTGGGTGATAGAGCCGCAGAAGGGGCACTTCATATTCCCGCTTTCGGGATCCCACACAGGTCTTCCGCCGCAGCCCTTACAGGAGAAAGTTTCCGTTGCCTGCTGCTGAACATCGGTCATGCGCTATCCCTCCGTTACATCTTTATGCTAAAATGCATGGACAGTATACCATAGGTGGAGAAAAGGTGCAATCAGCAGACCATCTTAGCGGCCGGACAGGCGCACCGTTTTGATTTCAAAAGGTCGGAAGGTCAAGGCTACCCTGCCGTTCACGTCCGGCAGCTCCTCCAGCGGTTCCTCCAGCATATTGCACAGGGTGATTCTTTCCGCCGGGAGATTCAAGGCCAGCACCGCATCACAGGAGGCGTGCTTGCTTTCATACAGGCGGATGATCACATCCCCGGAGCCATCCTCTGCCGCCTTCACCGTTTCGATGATGACGCTGTTGCTTCCCTCCACGTGCATCAGCGAACCTGTTTCCTTGGTGCCCTGTACCTTGGTGACCGGCACATTCAGCTCATAGCCCTGACGCACCACGTCACTTTCCCCGAAGGGACCATCCCACACATAGTAGCTGTAGGTGAAGTGATGCTCTCCCCGATCCGCCGTCAGATCCGGGCAGGTAGAGGCACGGAGCAGGGTTAGGGCAATTTCGTCCCCCAGCATGCTAACGCCATACTTGCAGTCGTTCAGCACGGCTGCCCCACGGTTTTCATCACAAAGGGCGGTATAGCGGTGATTGCACACCTCGAAGCGATCTGCATCATAAGGACGGCTCCGGTGGGTGGGGCGTTTTACGTAGCCAAATTGAATTTCATTGATGCCTTCCTCGGTGCAAATGCCCGTTGCGAAGCTCACCTTCAGCAGACGATGGCATTCCTGCCAGTCCACCTTGGTATCAAAGTCCACCCGGGCACTGCCTGCCTCCAGCGAAATTTGCTGCACCCACAGGGAGTGATCCAGGATGCGGGTAACCTCCACCACGGCTTTCCACGGCGTATCCTCAAGGATTTGCAGGGTAGCTTCCTCAGGGATGGGCACGCCTTGCCGGTCATACATGCTGTCAATGTCCCAGGCATCAAACAGCCGGGGCACATCCTTGTACATCTTCAACACATTGCCCTTGCCACTGATGCGCTGATGCCCTGCCTGATCCCGGCAGTCGACGATTTCGCCCAAATGGTTCAGCTTCACGCAAAGGACGCCGTTATCCAGGGTTATCCCATCTTCATCCTGCTGCACCGTGACCGGGAAAGCCGGCAGATCCTCATCCACTTCCGACGTCCAGCCACAGGCAGGAATATGAGCAATGCCATAGCCTTTCTCCGTCTTCACCAATGTATTCCGATCCCAGGAAAGGCTGTTGAAATAGGTGGTACCTGCTCCTTCCGTCAGTGCGGCGCAGGAGGTGTTGACCACATTTCGCCCGTTGGCCAGAATCTCCACATACAGCGTCCGTGCCTCATCATACACCCGGGCAATAGAGCTGCCGGGGAGGATGTCGTGGAACTGATTCAGCAGCACATGCTTCCAGCACTGATCCAGCACTGCCATGGGATAAGGACGCTTGTCCATGGCCGCCACTGCCCACATTTCCGCTTCCCGGAGCATGATTTCGCTCTTTCGGTTGCCACGCTTGATAGCCGCCTGACCGGTATAGGTGCCCCGGTGGCACTGGAAGTACAGCTCTCCCACATACCGATGCTTGGGTGCACCTTCCTCCGCCAGATAATCGCTGAAGAATTTCTCCGGTGCCTCCATGGTGGCCTTGGGCACGCCTTCCAAGTCTTCCTCCCGGCGAAGGTACTCAATATCATCCCGGGTAGGGCCGCCGCCCCCATCTCCGTAGCCGAAGGGCAGCAGGAACCGATCCAAGTCCCGCTTCTGCACCCGGTTCTTCCACCGATCCGACAGGGTAGCCGGGTCTGTGCGTGATGTGTAGTCCATGTGCAGGAAGGAGGTAATTTCGCTGCCGTCCATGCCCTGCCAGGTGAAATAATGATAAGGGAATCGATCCGACCCGTTGTAGGTCCAGAAAATCTTCTGGGTGGTCAGATATTTGACACCGCAGCCCTTCAGCAGCTGAGGCAGCACGGCACTGTAGCCGAAGGTGTCCGGCAGCCACAGGGTTTGGCAATCGATGCCGAACTCTTCCTGATAGAACCGTTTGCCGTGGATCAGCTGACGAATCAGGCTTTCACCGGAGGTCATGTTGGTATCCGGTTCCACCCACATGCTGCCGTCAGCAATCCACTGCCCGGCACGAATCCTTTCCCTTACTTTTTCATACAGCTTGGGATACAGGCTCTTGCAGATTTGATAGGTCTCCGGGGTACTTTGCAAAAACTTGTATTCCGGGTACATGTCCATAAGCCGGAGCTGCTGGGCAAAAGTGCGTGCCACCTTCCGTTCCGTTTCCCGATAAGGCCACAGCCAGCACACATCCAGGTGGGCATTGCCAATGGCGGTGAACCGAGGCATGGTGGAACCGTTATGGGCAGACAGGGCAGGCTTCAGCAGCTCCCGGACACGGGCATAGTTTTCCAGACGCTGCTGCCGGGGCTGCTCAAAATCCGTCTCCAGCATGAAGGTTTCCAGTGCCTCCTCCAAGCGGCACAGGCGCAGGGAGGAAGGATCCACGGCAGGCCTTGCAAGGTTCAGGGTCATGACGTCCAACCACAGCTGATAGGCTTCCTCATACCAAATGCCCCAGGTGCTGTGTCCCACGGTTTGCCGAAGCTCCTGCTCATCCCGTGGCGCATAATCCCCTTCGTCTGGGCGAATGGGTCCGGTGGAGCAGCTGAGCCCTGTTTCGCTTTTGGGATAATCATGACCGGCATAGGCCTCCATTAGCAGATGAAAGGTCTGCCCCGGCTGAAAATCATTGGTCAGCACCTGATCGCAAATGTAATGATGGGGCTCTTTCACCCATTCCGCACGGCGAGTGCCGAAGGCTTCCCCATTAACAAACAGGGTTGCCTCGCCCCCGGCATTCAGGCTCATAACCAGCCGCTTGCCCTGCAGCTCCGCACCGGGGGCAATATCTCCCCGGAACCAGGCATATGCCCAGGTGCAGCCCCAAGCCGTGCCCTCCGGCATGGGCGCAAAGGTCTCCTGCTCCGCTTCCTCCGGCGAAAGCAAGTCGTACGTGTTGAATCCTTCCAAGGCAATGGTACCCATGGGCTGATAAAATTCCTTCTTCAGGGTGTTCAGCCAGTGCTTCAGCCTGTCTTCCCATTCCGGTTTCATGGTATATCCCCTTTCCAGCGGGTTCTCATTTCTTTGCCAACAGTATACACACTTTTTGCGGCAAAGAAAAGGGGGCACATAAACAAAAATCCCCTGCCGAAGCAGGGGCAAAGAAAACTCTCTTTATGCCTTTTTCTTGTTCAGCACCAGATTGGCCTTTTCCATGGCCAACACCAGCAGGGGCACCAGAATGATCTGCACAATGATGCCGGGAACGGAGCCTGCCACAGCCCCAGCCCAGAAGGCTTCCAACGTGAAGGAAGTATGCTGCAGGCCGGCAATCAGGTACCGGGTCAATCCCCATGCCAAGCGGCCAACCACCATGGCAATGATCAGCGCCAGATAGATGTTCACGGTTTTCTTGGGCAGCTTGGCATACATCAGCCCGGCAATGGCACCGTACACCCCCATTTCCACCGCCATGGATACGGCTGTGGGGAACATGGGAGGCATTCCTACCGTCAGGGAGCGGAGAATGGGCGAGATAGCCCCCACCGCCAAGCCCCACGGCCAACCGCACAGGAAGCCGCACAGCAGTGCCGGCAGGTGCATGGGGCACAGTGCCGTACCGATTTGGGGAATGTGCATGGTCAGGGAGGGCAGCACCATGGCCAGTGCCAGGCACATGGCGGAGTAGGTAAGCTTCAATACATTGGTAGTGGTTCTGCTGCGGGAAGCGGAAGTTTCCGTTACGCTCGTCATTTTTTGATCTCCTTCATATATGAGTGTGTACCGCCACAGAAAAAAAGAAGGCATCGCTCCCCATGCATAGGGTCTCGATACCTTCTTGATATCATACTTCAGTCATCCGTGGACGGTGTGAAAACAGGCACGCTTCTGCGCACGTCATCGGCTTCAGCCGATGAATGGAATAATCGTAGCACAGAAACCTTCCGCTGTCAATCACTTCTGTGCACGCTTTCCGTGCACCAGCTTCAGCAGCAGCGGATAGCCCCCGGCGATCACAAACATGACCAGAAACAGGGAAGTAAACTTCCCCACATACACCCCCAGCAAAGGCGTAACAACGTGACTGCCCAGCAGGTACGCCACCAGCATCAGCACCACACCAATTACCAGACGCAGTGCCTTTTGCAGGAAGGTACCGCTTACTTCAAACCGAACGCACCGCTTCTCCAGCACCCAGCCGCACAGGAAGCCCACAAAGCCCCCTACCTTATGGAAGCAATCCGGCAGCATGTCCGCCGGATCTACCAGCAGAGTGCCGTCCGCCGTGTAGTCCATGGGATAGCTTTTCAGGGACACAAAGATCAGCACCGCTGCGCTGATCACCAGCCCGGCAATCATGACCTTCAGGTCACGACCTGCTTGTTTTTCCGTCCAATCCATGAGAGGACCTACCAGAAGCACCACCAGCAGAGTCAGCAGGAAGCCCACCAGCACATCTTGCGGGGTGTGGGCGCACAGCCACAGCCGGGTAAAGGCCACAAACAGGGGAATCAGAATGCCGGGAATCCACACCCAGCGGTGCTTTTCCTGCAACCACTGAGCCGCCCCGCAGAAGAAGGAGGTGGCCGCCGTGGTGTGGCCGCTGGGGAAAGAGTACCCCGTGGCGGTAGAAGCAGCCTGGGACGCTACCTGCACCCGGCTGTCCTTAATCCAGGGGCGATAGACGCAGGCAATGTCCTTGGTCAGCTCATTGACCACGTTGCCGCAGTTGAAGATCATGAGCATTTTTGCTCCGGCCTTCTTGTTGATGCACCAGTAAATCATGGCGCAGAGGATCACCGGCAGCATGCTGGTCAGCGCATCGGAGAGAAAAGCGAGTACATCCGTCACCCAGGGTGCTGCGCTTTGCCGCAGCTCCTGCATAAAAAGCAGGACATCGATATCCATAACATCGTCCTTTCGAGGGTAATGGTTCTATTATAGGGGAATTTTCTAGCGGACGCAATGGGCAATATGGAAGACTTGACAGCATCGACGAAAACGTCCTGAAGAACATATTTTGCTTACTTTTTTCTCCATGTGCACAAGATATTAGTCGATGCAGGCCAAAATGTGCGTAATTTGCACATTGTGCACGGGAAATGTGCACGATTTGCACGTGACTTTTGGCGTGGGCAGGGGGAAAATAGAGGCAGGAT
>CAVGBO010000017.1:0-9209 GCA_963627465.1 Phocaeicola dorei | reverse complement strand
ACGATTGTATAATGAAGGTACTGCGTGTTTCGTTCGGGTTTACATGGTGTTTACAGAGCATTCATATTCTGCATCGTTCGGAATTTTATGGCGTGATATACAAAAAGCGCACGCAGTTACTCTGTCTGCGTGCGCATAGGTCATCATTTTTCCGTCATTTCCACTTGTCCGGCATCCAAAATGCTTTCCACAATGACACCTCCAAGGCATTCCTCGCCCCGGTAAAGCACTGCAGACTGCCCCGGTGTCACTGCTCGTTGGGGCGTAAGAGCATGAATCAGCAGCTTATCGCCCTGCAAAGTGGCTTCCACTTCCTGATCTGCCTGCCGATAGCGATACTTGCAGGTGCAGCACAGGGTTTCCCCTTCCTGAATGGGAGCATCCCCAATCCAGGTCACATCTGTGCCCAGGCACAGCGTAGAGTATAGCATGGGATGATCTTCACCTTGTGCCACCAGCAGCTGATTCTTCTCTAAATCCTTTCCAATGACAAACCAGGAGCGGCCATCGCCGCATCCTCCTATGCCAAGTCCCCGCCGCTGGCCAAGGGTGTAGTACATGAGTCCGTCATGCCGACCCACTTCATGACCTTCCGGATCCACCATGGCTCCCGGCTGGGCAGGCAGATATTCGGACAAAAACTTCTTGAAATTTCGTTCGCCAATGAAGCAAACTCCTGTGGAGTCCTTCTTTTTGCTTACCGGCAATCCTTTTGCTTCCGCATAGGCTCGCACTTCCGCCTTGGTCATGCCGCCCACAGGGAAAATCGCCTTCTTCAGCTGTGCACGCTTCAGCATGTAGAGAAAATAGCTCTGATCTTTCCCCGGGTCAACGCCACGAAGCAACCGTCCTTCCTCATCCGTGCGGACGAAGTGCCCCGTTGCCATCCGAGATGCGCCCAGCTCCATGGCAAAATCAAGAAAAGCACGGAACTTGATTTCTCGATTGCACAGCACATCCGGGTTCGGGGTACGTCCTGCCTTATATTCATTCAGAAAGTAACTAAAGACCCGATCCCAGTACTCCTTAGCGAAATTCACCGAATAGTAGGGAATGCCGATAAGGTCGCACACATCCCGCACGTCCCGCCAATCCGTTTCTGCCGTGCAGGCGCCGCCTTCTTCTTCCTCCCAGTTTTTCATGAACACACCGACCACATCGTAGCCCTGTTCCTTCAGCAGCAAAGCGGTCACGGAGGAATCCACGCCGCCGGACATGCCGACTACAACCCGTTCCCTCATGCTTCTGCCTCCGTCAGCTTATCCAGCACACCGGCCAGCACGTCAGCTGCGATGGTTTCCTTGTCCTGTGCAGCGTCTACCACCACAAACCTTGCAGGATCTCGATCAATCAATTCATGATATGCCTTTTCCACCCGGGCATGGAACTGCTCCGTCTCCATTTCAATGCGATCCGGCTCTGTTGCCTTGCACCGTCGCATCAGTGCCGTTACGTGATCCAATTCCAGATAGACTGTGGCCGTGGGCAGCGTGCCATCCACTGCTGATGCATTGATGTTCAGCACCTGATCCACCCCCAGCTTTCTCCCTCCGCCCTGATAGGCTACGGAGGAATCCACGAACCGATCGCACAGCAACAACTTGCCTGCGGATAGTGCCGGTCGGATCACCTGACGCACATGCTGGGCACGGGATGCCGCATACAGATAAGCCTCCGCCACAGCTTCCATGTCCTTGTTGTTGCGGTCAAGGATAACCTTGCGGATTTCCTCTGCCACAGGACAGCCACCAGGTTCACGGCTGTGCTGCACCTCGAAGCCGAAGCGAGTCAGCCCTTCCGTCAGCAGATCAATTTGGGTAGTTTTACCGGAACCATCCAGTCCTTCCATGGATACGAAATAACCCTCCGGCACAGGTGCACCGGGGCAAAGGGTGTCGATCACATCCTGCACCGTTTCCGCATAAGCTTCGCACCCGGCTTCCCTTAGTTCTGCTTCCGTGCCATAGCCGTAGCCCACCCCGATGGTGTGAATGCCGACAGCACGGCCGCCCTCCACGTCGAATTTCCGGTCGCCGATCATCCATGCTGTATCCCATTTTTCCGGCAAGGCGGTGCGGATCAGCTGTTCCTTGTCCGCACCCATGTGTTCCCCGGTGCCTACCATTCGGTCAAAATACTTATCAAGCCGGAAATACTTCATAATCCGCTTGGCGGGAATTTCCGGTTTGCCTGTCGCCATGGCCACGTACCAACCCTGCTGCTTCAGTGTCCGAAGCAAGCGGCGAACACCGGGATAAACGCAGTTTTCAAACAATCCCACGTCATTATACCGCACCCGGTAAAGCCGCAGAGCTTCCTCCGCTTCCTCCTCGGACATACCGCAGTATTCCTTAAAGGACCAGCCGAGGGGCGGGCCAATAAACTTCCGCAAAGTCGCCTCGTCCAAAGGCGGCAGATGCATTTCCTGAAGGGCATACTGGGTGCACTTAAAAATACCCTCTTCCGATTGGGTCAACGTGCCGTCCAGATCAAAGACTGCACACTTTATTTCACACATAAAATCGTATCTCCTTCTGTGCCGAAGCGCTGTTGGTTTGCCGCCGTTGCAAGCCGTTCCGCCGTTTCGCCGGTAATCTTTTCCCCAGGACACACCAGCGGAATCCCCGGCGGATACAGGCCTGCGGACACCGCTGCAATTTTCCCCACAGCCTGCCGAATGGGCATCCGCTTCGCTTCCCTCATCACTGCTTCTCTCGGTGTCATCACCTGCTGGGGCAGTGCTGTGTTTTCTTCCATGGGCGGATGATGGACAGGCGGTTCTTCCGCCAATCGGGTGAGTACCTCCCCGATGTGCCGGATTTCTTCAGGACTGTCCATGCAGGTCAGAATCATTACCACACGCCAAGGATCATGCATTTCCACTTCAATACCCTGCATGCGCAGCCGCTGTGCCAGTCGCTCGCCGCCTTCCGGCGCATCAATCACCAGTCGGGTAGGATCAAACGGCATCCCGGTTGCCTGCCACAGGGCATGAGCGTCCCGGTAAGCCGTTCCCTGAAGTTGTGTCCGCACAGCATTGGCCGCCTCAATGGTCGATGCAAGCCGTGTTTTTCCTTCCTGTTCCATGAAGGCTCTGGCATCGTCTATGGACATCATCAGCAAAAAGTTCGGAGAGGAAGTTTGCTCCCTTCGCAGCAGATGGAGAGCTCTTTCTCCATCTTTCGGATCTTTCAGGTGAAGCACTGCCGAACTGGTTAGCCCCGGCAAGGTTTTATGAACAGACTGTACCCAGGCATCTGCCCCGTAGGCACCGGCAGATTGCAATCCGCCTTCCATCCACGGCAGGTGGGCACCGTGAGCTTCATCCACTGCTACCCGTATGCCTGCTGCGTGCGCCGCTGCGATGATTTCCTCCAGTGGCATACATCCGCCGTAATAGTCCGGCCGAGTCAACAGCAGCGTTTTCGCCTCAGGATGCTGATGCATGGCCTGCAGCACATCCTCCGGGCGAAGATAGCAGTATCCATCCTGACGGCGAGTTACTTGAATCCACGCTGGCCGCAGGCCACCGATAATGCAGGCATTCATGGCGGACAAATGGGCATTCCGTGGCAGCAGTACCGTGTCCCCTTCCTTTGCCCATAGCTGAAGCATTACATGAATGCCAACCGTGGAGCCGTTGTGCAGCAGCAAGGTTGCTCCTGCTCCGGCAGCCTTGGCATAGAGACGCTCCGCCTCCGCGATGCCTCGTTCCGGCACATATAAATCGTCTGTGGACGGCAGCTCCGTGGTGTCCAAGCGGTACAAATCCGTCATGCCGAAGGGCGCATGCCCCTTATGCCCCGGCATGTGTGCACTCTGTGCCTTGGCAGCCGCCTCCAGCATTTCATAAATTGGTCGCTTCACCTGCTGTGTTTTTCCTTTCCTCGTCGAATGTCCCTTTGAGTGGAAATTCTCAATCAAGGACAACGAATCCCATTTGGTCGCAAAGATCTCTGCACCGCAGATCATGACCAACGCCATGCACCCCGTTGCATCCCTGCTGTTTTGCATTCCGCAGCAGGGAACAAGCAGCATCAAGGGTGAGTCCCTGCTCCATGGTCACTGCATGCAGGGGCTGTTCAGCGCCGTTCACTACTAAGTTGTTTTCCACTGTTTCCACCGTGCGCAGACAAAGCCGTGTGCGAAGATCGTCAATAGGCTCTCCATCACACCACAGCACCGTTTCCGCTGTAACCTGCTCAGGATGATCGGTTGTCCAAGCTTTGCTCCCCGGCAGGGGCAGTGTGCCTGTTAGAAGGATTTCTTCCCCGGGTGTCAGTACTCGTTTCTTCCAGTGCATGGCAGCATCCCCCACTTTGGCTTCCACCTGCACCGTTTGTTCCACATCCGCAAGGCTGCGCACCTTCACCGTCAGCCTGACAAGGAAAGTTTTTCCTTGTCTTGTGACTTCCGTTTTCATATCGGAAATCAGTGCACTGCCCAACTGTTCCAAAGTAACCGGCGCAACGGTTTTTGCCCCTAGCCCAAGCTCCATTTTCAGCAAATGAGTTTGATAGGGCAAATCCTGCCGATAGGCATCGAAGGGATGCCCCGCTTCGTTTTTCCCCAGCAATTCTCCATCCAGCCAAGCCCGGATACTCCCGTCACTGCCGCCAAACACGAACCGTACCGTACCGGCGCAGGTCACGGGCTTTTCATACACCGTTGGTGTGTCCCCCGCCGGCACACTGCCTGGCACAAGCCCCAACGTCTTTTCCGGTGCTGTGATCTGCCAAAGAGGAGCAGGTTCGCAAACTTTCCGCAAAGCATGTTCCGTATATAAGTGCTGCATAATGTTCTCCTTACTGTGCGTCTTCCGGCAGCCAGGGCATCAGGAAGCAATTCACATAAAATGGCTTGCCATCGCTCTTGGGAATTTTGTAATCCAGGCAGTTGCTTGCCTCAAGCGTACGTTCATCCTCCGGCACCACGGACAGGTTCAGTCCCCGGTCTTCCGCATTCATGTCATAGTCATGAATGTACATTTTCACCCGGTTGGACATGTTGCCCTCAATGGTGGTAATGCGGTACTTGCCATTCCCCAGCGGCTCAACATCATACACCAGACCAATGTGCACCGTTTTGTTGGCACTCTTCCGCACGCCATACACCAGCAGATAGCCTTTTTGCGGCACCAGGGTCATTCGATCCTTTCGCAGGTAGCCTCGAAGAAGCTTCCCCACGCTTGCTTCCTTCACGTGGTACAGTCCTTCCACCGGGGCTTCTTCCACGTTTTCCAGCGTTTCCATGGGAATGTCGGCTTCCATCATGCACCAGGTGATGAATCCACCGCACCAGCCAAAGCTGACACCCTTGCCCCGCCACTCGGTGTACTTGTTGCATTTGGACAGGGTCTTGCCATTCAGCGTCTGCCACTCATTATAGGCAATGTTCAATACCTGCTGAATCTGCTCCGGCGGTGTGAGCACGCTTTCGGCCACCTGAATAGGTGCCGGCGTCATAGTCGGCGACGGCTTCTTTTCCGCAAACGCCGTCTGCTGCATCCCCAGCAGCATCATCACAAGCATGGATAAAGCCAGCAACCGTTTTCGCAGCATTTCAGCCACACTCCTTTTTCAGCATAGCAAGGCCATCGTTCTGAAGTTTATCATAGCAGGTGGAAAAAGGCAATATCGCCACTGATGCAGAAAAAGGGACCGCTGCAAAACTCGCATTTCGCAGCAGCCCCTGATGAAGTTTGATTTTATCCACGAAGCAGGTAGAAGCGGATCATGAAGTACACCGCAGGCAGTGCCAACAGCAGTCCCGAAAAGAACAGGAAGGAATAATGCTTGATCTTTTTCTTTTCCTTCCGCTGCTTGTACTCTCCGTACTTCATGTACTCCGTATGCAGGAAAGGCAGAAGAATATCCCTCGTGCGGCGCAGGCCATAGGTCACGCCGGTGAAGGCTCCCCGATTGTACACAGCCACAAGGCCGGCGCACAGCATCAGGGTGAACCCGGGGATGGTGAAGGCATCGCACAGAATGCGATACTTCTCCGCCTCCGTTTCCGCATCCGCATAGCCGTAGTTGCGGAGAATGATCAGCAGCAGTCCGATGCCCATGCAAAGGCTGACTGCATAGCCTGTGATGATCTTGATGACGGTGCTTCTTCTGTCCTCGTTCAAAGTCCGAACTCCTCTTTGTACTTACGCTCCTCCGAGTCGCTGCAGTAGACAAAGTGTCCCGGGCAGACTTCCCGAAGGGTAGGCTGCTCCACGCTGTAGTCGTGATCCTTGAGGGCATTGTAGATGATTCTCGTCCGCTCACGCTCACTGTACGGGTCAGGCAGAGGAATAGCAGAAAGCAGAGACCGGGTATAGGGATGCATAGGGTGAGCGAACAGCTCGTCCGTTTCCGCCAGCTCCACCATCTTGCCATAGTACATGACACCAATTCTGTTGGAGAAATACTTCACAACGGAAAGGTCATGAGCAATGAACAGGATGGTCAACCCCAACCGCTCACGGAGCTCATTCAGCAGGTTAATCACCTGCGCCTGAATGGACACGTCCAAGGCGGATACAGGTTCATCGGCAATGAGCAGTTCCGGGTTCATCACAATAGCACGAGCAATGCCGATACGCTGACGCTGGCCGCCGGAGAATTCATGGGGATACCGTCCCGCATGTTCCCGCACAAGACCAACCAACTCCAGCATCTCATACACCTTGTTATCGATGTATTCCTGATCCTTCACGCCCTGAATCACAAGACCTTCCGCAATGATTTCCTTCACGGTCATGCGGGGGTCGAGGGAAGCCACTGGATCCTGGAAAATCATCTGAATCTGGGTAATAAGCTTGGTATGCTTGGCTACATTCAGGTCGTGCTTGTACTTCTTGCGAAGCTTGTCCGCCTCTTCGCCGGAGACGTGCTTCAGCTTCTCCTCGTATTCCGCTGTTACCTTGGCAGCCATCTTAGCCGCATATTCCTTGTCGGAATGCTTCTGGTCATACTTGGCCGAGGCAATAGCCTTCTTGTTTTCCGCCAAGCAGTCAGCAAGCTTCTTCTTCGCTTCCGCAATCTTTGCGTCATTGTCAGCCTTGTGACCGGCATTGGCTGCAGAGTCTGCCTGAAGTGCCGCAATCTCTTCCTTGGTGCTCTTCTTGGCCTCTTCCATGGCATTGCGGTAGGAAAGCGTGCCTGCACCGATGCGCTGACCTTCAAAGTAAATGTTACCGGAGGTGATGTTGTAAATCTTGATGATGGAACGTCCGGTGGTGGTTTTACCGCAGCCGGACTCGCCTACCAAGCCGAACACTTCGCCCTTCTTGATATCAAAGCTGACGTCATCCACCGCTTTGGTATTGCCAAAGTACTGGCAAAGGTGTTCAACCCGCAGCAAGGGTTCATCATTGCGATTAGGCATGGCTTGCACCTCCCATCCGCTTTGCATTCATGCGTGCGATGCGATCGGTAATCGTCTTAGGAATTTCCACCTTCGGTGCATCGGGATGCAGCAGCCAGGTTGCCGCCTGATGGGTGTCGGAAATCTTAAAGAAAGGCGGGCACTCCTCAAAGTCAATCTGCATAGCGTACTTGTTCCGAGCAGCGAAAGCATCGCCCTGAGGCGGATAGATCATGTTCGGCGGCGTACCGGGGATAGCGTCCAGCTTCTCCTTGGTATCCAGGTCAGGCATGGAGGATAGCAGTGCCCAGGTGTAGGGATGGCGAGGATCATAGAAAATATCCTCTGCCGTGCCGTACTCCACAATCTTGCCTGCGTACATCACGGCGATGTTATCTGCCATGTTGGCCACCACGCCCAGGTCATGGGTAATGAAGACGATGGACAAATTCCGCTCCTTCTTCAGCTTGTTGATCAGCTCAAGAATTTGCGCCTGAATGGTCACGTCCAGTGCTGTGGTAGGCTCGTCGCAGATCAGAATATCCGGGTTGGCTGCCAGGGCAATGGCAATCACGATTCTCTGCCGCATGCCGCCGGAGAATTCGAAGGGATACTGGTTGTACCGCAGGCGAGGCTCGTGAATGCCTACCTCTTCCATCAGCTTCACAGCCATTTCCTTGGCCATGGTCTTGGTAATGCGGTGAACAGCCAGAGAACCCTCTTCCTTGAAGTGGGCAATCAGCTTATCCGTGCGGTCAGCAATGTCAACATCCTGTGCCAATGCTTCCTGATAACGCTGGTCAAGCCGGTCAATGATGGTGAGAATATTCCCACGCAGCTCTTCCGGCGCATACACTACCTTGGGCACAACCTTCCAGGTTACGTTCTTGCCCTTGGCAATCAGGGCTTCCCGCTTTTTGGACTGACGCTCAAACCGGGCTTCTTCCTTGGGATTGTTGGTCAGGAAATAGAAGTAACGGTTGATGGCGTTGGTCAGGGCAGAACGGAAGGTATAGGCTGCGCTGTCCTTCAGGTACTCCAGATGATCAATGGAGGCATCCACCGCATCGGACAGCTCGCCGCACAGCTTCTTGGCAGCGGCTTTATCAAAATCTACCGCAAAGAACTTCCGTGCTTCCGCCAGCTTGGGCAGCACGGCTTCCTTGTTCTTCCGAGCCGTGTTGTAGGAATAAGCTACGCCGCTCTGTGCCATTTCCACAAAGTGATCCATGAAGTTTTCCTTCAGGTATTTGCTGGACACGGCATTCAGGGTTTCCACTTCCTGATTTATGTCGGCATTCTGACAATACAGCTTGTAATAGCCCCAGGAGAAGAAGTCCGGCTTGGTCTGGTTTTCCACCCGGCGCATCAGCTCTTCCAGCTTTTCCAACACTGCAGAGACAGCCGCCTTGCCTTCCTTCGTGTCCTGATAGGACTTTTCAGCGGCATGAAGCTGGTTCAGCAGGGCATCAATTTCTTTGTGGAAGTCACGGGTCAGGATGCTCTGGTTGATACGCTTCAGCTTGCTTTCGTACTCACGCAGGAGTGCCTTGACGTCCAGCTTCTGATCCTTGCCCAGCTTGAATACGGTGTCCTCCGCATCTGCCCGAAGGTCAGCCGTGCTGGTGAAGGCAATGTTGAACTCGTTCTCCAGCCGATTGCTTTCCATGCAGAACTTATGGAAGATGGCAAACATTTCGTTGACCTTGGCCGCATCATACTTGCCAGAGGCAATGACGCTGCTCTTCAGCGCATTCATCAGCCGCTTCAGTTCTGCCTTGGCTTCCCGCCGGTTAGACTTGTTCTTCAGCAGGGTTGCTTCCGTGATTTGCTTGCCGATCTTGACAATGGGG
>CAVGBO010000016.1:0-81311 GCA_963627465.1 Phocaeicola dorei | reverse complement strand
CTGCCTCCAGAATGCCCATGTTCAGTGCCTTTTCCTTGCCCTGCTCTTCCATCAGTTGCTGATTGGCATTCATCTGGGAAATCTTCAGCGGGTTAAAAATGTTGCTGGATTCGTCGTACACTTCCAAAGAGTCCAGGTCAAGGGATGTTTCTAAAATCGTCACTTCCGGGAGTGACACGGTAACAATTTTGTGCTGCTCATCCACAGTCAGAGAAATATCGGCGAAATTCAGCCCTGCCTTGATCGTTACATCATAGCTGAAGATGTACTTGGAGTCCGTCAAGGGAACATCAATGCCAAACAGCTTGGCCTTCGACGCATCTTTGTTGACAATGGTTACGTATGCTTCCTGGGTAGCCAGCTCACCAATGTCCTGCATCCGCTGCTCCACGGCCTTGGAAGAAATGCCTTGACTCTGGAAGAACGTGCTATAGACGCAGAGCCCGATCACGACCAGCACCACAGCAACAATCACATAGCCTGTCACCTTTTGATGGGTGTGGGCAAGGGTGAAAAGCTTGCGGAAGCCAGACTTCAAAGAAGCCCACATCTTTGCCAGAGAATCTTTCATGGGAACCAACACTCCTTTGCTTTGTAAATGATGTGCCATGCACACAACCAACAATGAAATGCAAGCGTAGGGTGCTGTTCCAGAATATGCAAAAAAAGGACAGCCTCCTGCGGAGGCTGTCTAGACAGCGCCTCATGCCTTGATTACTTCTGCGTAATGTCCTTGCCGAAGTACTTTTCGGAAATGCGGGTCAACTCGCCCTCGTTGGCCAGCTCCTCGATCGCCTGATTGATAGCTGCCAGCAGGGTAGCGGAATCCTCACCCTTACGGACAGGCAATGCCACCTGGGAGGCTTCCTCTGTCAGGGCAACAATCTTGATGTTGGCATCGGGATGGACGCTCAGGTAGTCGTACACGGATACTTCCGCATTCAGCGTTGCGTCAGCCCGGCCGGACAGCACCATCTGAATGGTCTGATCCAGCGTATCCACACCAACGGCGGTGGCACCATAGCTTTCCGCCAGAATCATGTAGGTGCTGGCGATGGAGTTGGCGGTCTTCTTGCCGCTCAGATCCTCAAAGGACGTGATGGTGTCATTGTCGCCACGCACCACCAATGCCGTGCGGATGTAGCCATAAGGAGTGGAGAAGTCGTACTTTTCACTCCGTTCATCAGTGATTTCCACACCGTTGGCGGCAATGTCGTAACGCTGTGCATCCAGTCCGGCGAAGATGCCGTCCCACTCGGTTTCCACAAAGGTGGCGGTGACACCCAGCTTGGCGGCAATGGCCTGGGCTACTTCCACGTCAAAGCCGACCAGGGTGTCATTTTCATCGTGATAGGTCCAGGGAGCCCATGCGCCTTCAGTGGCGATAATGATTTCGCCCTTCTGCTGAATGCGGCTCAGCAGGTCACCATCCTCCGCAAAGGCAGGCAGTGCGGCCAGTGCCAGGAACAGTGCCATGGTCAGGCAAAGTAATTTCTTCATTTTTCCTTTTCCTCCTTGATTTCTTGGTGATCCAGCATACGTAGAAAGGCACGGGTTCGCTCCTGCTGAGGGTGATCGAAGAAGTTGTGAGCAGGGGCTGTTTCCACCACTACCCCATTTTCCATGAACACCACTCGTTGAGATACATTCCGGGCAAAGCCCATCTCGTGGGTTACCACCAGCATGGTCATGCCTTCCTGTGCAAGGTCACGCATAACCGAAAGCACCTCGCCTGTTAATTCCGGGTCTAGGGCGGAGGTGGGTTCGTCAAAGTAGATGATTTCCGGCTGGGTCGCCAGCGCACGGGCAATGGCCACACGCTGCTGCTGACCGCCGGACAGTTGATTGGGATAATGCTTGCTCCAGTCGGCCAAGCCTACCTTGTCCAGCATATCCATGCCCAGCTTTTCAGCCTTGTCACGGGGCATCTTCCGGGCAACAATCAGTCCTTCCGTTACGTTCTGCAACGCTGTTTTGTTGGCAAACAGGTTGTAGTTCTGAAATACGAACGCTGTTTTTTTCCGCAGGCGGTTAATGTCCTTTTTGCTGACCTGCCCAAAGTGGAAAGTTTCCCCGTCAAAGGTCATTTCTCCGCCATCGGCCTGCTCCAGAAAGTTCAGGCAGCGCAGGAGGGTGGTCTTCCCTGATCCACTGGGACCAAGGATGGCAATCACGTCCCCTTTGTCAACCTTCAGGCTGACATCCTTGAGCACCGGCAAATCCCCGAAGGATTTGCGAATGTTGCGTACTTCCAGCATGGACTCACTCCTTTCGTCCATAGGCGGACAGCCGCTTTTCTCCAATGCGCTGCAGGCGTGTCAGCACCGTGGAAAAGAGGAGATAGATCAGCCCGACTTCGCAGTACAGGGGCAGCATTTCGTAGGTTCGGGCGGCGATCCGCTGGGTGGCCATGAACATTTCCATCACCGTAATGTTGGAGGCCAGGGAAGTGTCCTTCACCATGGAGATCAGGGAGTTGGACAGAGGCGGGAAGGCGGTGCGCAGTGCCTGGGGGAGGACGATGCGCCGCATGATCTGCATATAGCTCATGCCCACACAGTACCCTGCTTCAATCTGCCCCACAGGCACGGATTCCAGCGCGGCACGCATAGTTTCAGCACAGTAAGCACCTTCGTTAATGGAGAAGACGATGACTGCCGCCGGGAAAGGATCCAGGATAATGCCCACATCCGGCAGGCCGTAAAACACCACAAATAGCTGCACCAGTAATGGCGTGCCACGGATGATCCAGATATAAAACCTTGCCAGCGGGGTCAAAACCGGCACCTTGGCATACTGCACCAGGGCAACGGCAATGGCGATGATCATGGCGAAGGTAAAGGAAAGAATCGTTAACGGAATGGTCATGGTCAACCCGGGCAGCAGAATCTTTCCGAAAGAATCCACCAGCAGGTTGAACACTTTTTCGCTCATAGCAAACCCTCTTTCGCATCGGTACGATAGGAGTATGAAGTCATTTGACAAAATTGTCAAGGGGAACGACAAAAAGAATACGAAGATAGACAAAAAGGGGAATGAATGATCCTATCATAGAGGCATGGATCAACACAGACAAAGGCTGATGGCCACAGCCGATGAAAAAGTGGGAGGCGCAACCTGTGAAAAAGAAGCTTGGCAAACTGACCAAGACCGGGAACATTCTGCTGGTGGTATCCTTTCTGGCATGGCTGGGATTCGTGGCGTGCATCTTCGTTGGACTTGGGACGATTGCCACATCCACCGCGGATGTGTGGGAAACCCTTAACATGTCCAATCAGCTGCTGATGGCGGAAGTAATGGTGTTAGGTTCTGCGGCAATGCCTTTGTTCTTCGTTGAAATGTTTTCTGCACAGGCCAAGGGAAAAATGGGCGGCATGGTGATGAGCGCTCTGCTGGTGGCAGCTTGGCTGGTGTATGTGTACAAGGATACGGCAGTGCTTGTCTTTCAGGGAGCAACAGGGGGCAGTAATCTGACCACTTTCTTGGCGGATCTGGTCGTACCCCTGTTGGCGATTCTGTCTATTTTGCGGAGCAATCGTCCGCTGGCAATCATTGCAGCCATTGCTTCCTTGTTGGCTATGCTTGCCAATGCATCCGGCGCAACACAAATCAGCACCATCATCAAGGCGTACGGGCAAGGGTACACCACGGCATCCTTCAGAAATATTCGGGATCTTTTGACGGCCTTGCCGGTGGCAGCGGAGATTCTGTATGGGTTCGGCATGTTCTTTGGCCTGCTGGGGGTCAAGAAGGAAGCAAAGGAGGTAGCTTATCAATGAAGAGATTTTTTGCACTGGTGTGTGCGGTGATGATGTTGGCCTTGACCGTCCCTGCCTCGGCAGACGGTCTTGGGGATTTCCTCGGCGGCATCTTTGGCGGCGGCAAAACCGAAACGACGGAAACGGATGGGGAATACTTTACCGGGGATACGGTGACGGCTGACATCAATGGCACCAAGGTGGAGGTGCATGTCAAGTTTAAGCAGGTGATGGACGAGTACGAAGCCTTCTTCGATGAGTACATTGCCTTCATGCAAAATCCTACAGACATGATGAAGTACGCCTCCTTCATGACCCAGTATGCGGAAACTATGGCGGCTCTGAGCAATCTGGAGGAAGAGGAAAGCGAAATGAGCAACGGCGACCTTGCCTACTATACCTACGTGATGAGCAACATTACGGTGAAGCTGATGACCGTCTCCACACAATAAGAAAGTTGATGAACCTTTGCCCGGGCAGGAACATCCTGTCCGGGTTTTTTCTGCAAAAAGCTGAAGAAAAATAGAAAGGGTGATTGACAGGGGCATGAAAAGGTGTATAATAACATGTGAACAAATGCTCAAATGTTTGGAGGTTGGATCTCATGAAGAAATCCTGGCCCTTGGAAGATTTGGACTGTGCCAACTGCGCTGCCAAGATGGAAGACGCCATGGCGAAGCTTCCCGGCGTGACGAAGGTACGTGTGGACTTCTTTCACCAGACGTTGACCTTGGAAGCTCCTGATGAAATGTATAACGAGGTGCTGGCGCAGGTGGTGGCCTGCGGCAAGAAGGTGGAGCCGGATTGCCGGATCATCACTGACGGCAGCAAGAGCAAGGCAGGAGAGCATCATGAACATCATGAACATCATCATGCTCACGAACACGAGCATGAAGATGGCTGCTGCTGCGGTCATGACCATCATCACCACGATGATGACGACGACGATGATGACGATGATCACGATCACGACCATTGCCATTGCGGTCACGACCACAAGCATCATCATGTTCATGAGCATGTGGAGGAGCATGAGGAAGAGGAGAGCGAGGGCAAGGTCATCCTCATCCGTGCGGCTGTGGCGGTTGCTCTGCTCATCGGTGGTTCCCTTACCAGCGGATGGCTGAGCATTGTACTGTTCATCATTGGTTATTTGGTTGCCGGTTACGATGTGGTGCTTCGTGCCCTTCGTAATATTTCTCACGGTCAGATTTTTGATGAAAACTTCCTGATGGCTGTGGCCTCCATCGGCGCCATGTGCATCGGCGAATTTGCCGAGGGCGTGGCGGTGATGGCCTTCTATCAGGTGGGCGAATGGTTCCAGGATCGAGCAGTGGACAAGAGCCGGACGTCCATTTCCGCCTTGATGGATATTCGTCCCGAGTTTGCTATTCTTGTGAAGGATGGCAAGGAAACGAAGGTTTCCCCGGATGAAGTAAGCGTAGGCGATACGATTCGCATTCATCCCGGTGAGCGTGTGCCGCTGGATGGTGTGGTGCTTTCCGGTACCAGCAGCCTGAATACCACGGCGCTGACCGGCGAATCCCTGCCCCGTGACGTGGGCGAAGGGGACAGCGTGATTAGCGGCTGCGTCAACCTGTCCGGCCTGTTGACGGTGCGTGTCACCAGCAGCTATGGCGAATCTGCCGTCAGTCGTATTCTGGACTTGGTGGAATCCTCCGGGGAAAACAAGGCAAAGACGGAGCGGTTCATTACCCGGTTTGCCCGTGTGTATACCCCGGCGGTGTGCGGTGCAGCGCTGCTGTTGGCGGTCGTTCCTTCTCTGATTGATGGTAACTGGGTGCAGTGGCTTCATCGTGCCTTGACCTTCCTGGTTATCTCCTGCCCCTGCGCCTTGGTGATTTCCGTGCCCCTGACCTTTTTCAGCGGCATTGGCGGTGCATCCAAGCAGGGCGTGCTGGTGAAGGGTGCCAACTATATGGAGCTGTTGGCGAAGTTGGATACGGTGGTGTTTGACAAAACCGGCACGCTGACCAAGGGCGTCTTCACCGTCACGGCCATTCACCCGGAAAAGGTCAGCGAAGATACCTTGCTGGAAATGGCAGCCTTGGCGGAGGTTTATTCCGATCATCCTATTTCCAAGTCCCTGAAGACGGCCTGGAACAAGGCACTTGATTCCAGCCGGGTCAGTCAGGTGGAGGAAGTGGCAGGTCACGGCATCAAGGCCACCGTGGATGGCCATACCGTATACGCCGGCAATGATAAGCTGATGGCGCAGATGAACATTCAGTGGAAGCCTTGCGAGAAGCAGGGAACCATCGTGCATGTGGCGCAGGATGGCGTGTACATGGGTCACATTGTGATTTCCGATGTGGTGAAGGAAACTGCGCCTGCCGCAATCAAGGATTTGAAGGAACTGGGCACACGGCGTCTGGTCATGCTGACCGGCGACCGAAAGGCAGTAGGCGAGGACATTGCTGCCCGCTTGTCCCTGACGGAGGTACATGCGGAGCTGCTGCCTCAGGATAAAGTTTCTTGGGTGGAAAAGCTGCTGGAGACGGCAGAAGGTACCTTGGCCTTCGTTGGTGACGGCATTAACGATGCGCCTGTGCTGGCACGTGCTGACTTGGGCATTGCCATGGGTGCACTGGGTTCCGATGCAGCCATTGAAGCAGCGGATGTGGTGCTCATGGATGATGATCCTCAGAAGTTGGCTGTCGGCATGCGCATTGCCCGGAAGACCACCAAGATTGCTTATCAGAACATTATCTTCGCTCTGGCAGTGAAGGCTGTGGTGCTTCTGCTGGGTGCCCTGGGCATTGCCAACATGTGGCTGGCTGTCTTCGCAGATGTAGGCGTGTGTGTGCTGGCCATCCTGAACGCAACCCGAGCCATGAGAAACTGAAAGCATAGAAAATCAAAAGGCATGTTTTGCGGTGATTCGCAAGACATGCCTTTTGTCTATGACGGGATTAGATTTTCGATTCCTCACGGAGCTTGGTTACTGTATCCAGAATGTCATCTGCCAGCTGCCGCTTGGTGCGCAGGGGATAAGCCACTGCACCGCTGGAAGTAATCAGGGTGGCAATGTTGGTATCCACATTGAATCCGGCACCGGGCTGGGACACATCATTGGCCACAATCAGGTCAAGATGCTTTTTCATTAGCTTCTTCTGAGCGTTCTCCAGCAAGTTCTGGGTTTCGGCGGCAAAGCCCACCAGAATCTGTCCGGGACGCTTCATCTGCCCAACTGCTGCCGCAATGTCGGGGTTTTCCACCAGAGTCAAGATCAACGGCTCACCGTCTGCTTTCTTCAGCTTCTGGGGCCAAGTCTGCTCAAAGCGATAATCTGCCGGAGCAGCGGCCTGAATCACCACGTCCATTTGGGGTGCACGTTGTGTTACCGCATCATAAAGATCCTGCGTGGATTCCACCTTCACCACGGGAATACCGTCAGGCGCATGGGCTGTTACCGCACCGCACACCAGCGTGACTTCCGCTCCACGCTTGGCGGCGGCTTCCGCCAAAGCGAACCCCATCTTGCCGGAGGAGTCGTTGGTCAGGTAGCGGACGGGGTCTAACCGTTCCCGAGTAGCGCCGGCCGTCACCATGACCTTCAGCCCGGCAAAATCCTGCAAAGGATTCAGCAGAGCATCAATGGCAGACACGATTTCCTCCGGTTCACTCATGCGCCCGGCACCCACATCGCCGCACGCCAAACGGCCGCCTGCAGGGCCCACAAAATGCACACCCCTGCTTGCAAGGGTTGCAACGTTGGCCTCGGTTGCGGCGGCTGTCCACATGCCGGTATTCATGGCAGGAGCCAGGAGGATGGGTGCCTTGGTAGCCAGCACTGTGGTGGTCAGCATGTCATCCGCAATGCCGGCGGCCATTTTGGCCATTACATTGGCCGTAGCTGGAGCGATCACGAAAATCTCTGCCCGGTGTGCCAAGGAAATGTGTTCCACTTCCCATTTTTCAGGCCGGGCGAAGGTATCCACCACCACCGGATTGCGGCTCATGGTTTCGAAGGTCAGGAGTGTCACAAATTCCGTGGCGTTTTTCGTCATAATCACATGGACGTTTGCCCCTGCTTTCACCAGACGAGAAACAAGCTCCACACTTTTGTACACGGCAATGCCGCCGGTTACGCCCAAGACGACTTCACGGCCCTTAAGGCTCATGCTTCAACCTGCTCCTCTTCATCCACAGGGCGGTCGTAGGTGACCAGATCACGATTGATTTCTTCTACAGCCACCTTCAGGGGCTTCATGTCCTTGGCATCAAAGTAAGGCTGGCTGCCGCCGACGATCTGCCGGCCACGCTTGGAAGCCTCCACAACCAGGGTGTAACGGGAATCGGCGTGCTTCAGCAGCTCCAGAACGCAAGGATCAACAATAGACATGAGTGATTTCCTCCTTATATCAATGGGTTCATTCGGCAGGGAAGGCGTTTAATCCTCCACCACCGGGAAATAACGAATGGTGCGCTGCTTTTCTGCCCGGGCAATGGCAAGCAGCTGGGCATAGGCAAGGTCAAGATCATCATTGACCACGGCGTATTGGTAGCGATTTACCTGCTCCAACTCGCCATGAGCATTCCGCAGCCGACGCTCGATTTCAACCGGGTCATCCGTGTTGCGGGTATGCAGGCGGACGCGCAGCGTTTCATAGCTGGGCGGGAGAATGAACACGCTCACGCAGGTAGGCTCTTGTGCCATGACGTTTCGTGCCCCCTGGGGATCAATGTCCAGCAGCACGTTCTGTCCACGCTCGATCCGCTCGTAAACCTCACTCTTTAACGTTCCGTACCGGTGACCGTGCACAGTGGCGTGCTCCAGAAAGGCATCCTCTGCCAGCAGACGATCATACTCTTCTTCCGAAATGAAGTGATAGTGCACATCGTCAATCTCATTGGAGCGCCGTGCTCTGGTGGTTACACTTACCGAAAACGTAAAGCTTGGATCTTCCTGCAGCAGGCGGGCTGCCAGTGTTCCCTTGCCTGTGCCGGAAGGCCCGGAGATCACCATCAGCATTCCCTTGCGTGTTTCTCTCATGCCTTGTCCTCCTCTGATGTATCCTTGAGCTTGGATGCCCTTACTCCACATTCTGGATCTGTTCGCGAAGCTTTTCAATTTCGCTCTTCAAATCCACAACCATCTGGGCAATGGCGGCATCGTTGGCTTTGGAACCGATGGTGTTGGCCTCTCGGTTCATTTCCTGAATCAGGAAATCCATCTTCTTGCCGATTTCTCCGCTGCGGCTTAGGTATCCGTGAAGCTGACCGATGTGGCTTTCCAGCCGGGACAGCTCCTCGTCAATGGCACAACGGTCGGCCATCAGGGCAACCTCCTGCGCCAGCCGTGCCGGATCGACCGGTTCAATGGGCAGCTTGCTTAACCGCTCCTGTAACCGCTGCCGATATTCCTCAGGAACCTGGGGCGCACGGACGAGAATTTTTTCCCGAAGTGCCTCTGCGGCGGCCAGATGGGCAGAAAGATCTGCCTGCAAGGCAGCACCCTCCCGGTCTCGCATGGCAACGACTTGTTCCACCGCCTGCGCCGTTACCTGACGGCACAGGGAAGTTAACGCTTCCTCATCGGGCACGTTTTCGCCCACGTCCAGCACGCCTTCCAAGGCCATTAACTGGGACAGGGACAGATCGTTCTTGCAGCCGGTCAGGGCAGTAAGCCTTTCTCCGGCGGCAACATAGGCTTTGGCAAGCCCTTCGTTCACGGTGACTTGCTTGTCGCTTTCCTGTACGGACTTGACCGCAAGAAAAACGTCCACATGTCCCCGTTTCAGCTGAGTACCAATGCCCGTGCGCAGGGTTTCCTCCAGAAAGGAAATGGAACGAGGCAGGCGGCAGGACACATCTAAGAAACGGTGGTTAACGCACTTGAGCTCCAGCGTCATTTCCGCCCGTCCATCGGATAATTGACTGCGACCGCACCCTGTCATACTGCGCATGATTGCACCTCCCCCGGTGATCAACAATTATACCACATCCAAGAAAGTGAGGCAAGAAAAAAAGAGAGAAGAAAATTACCAAAACAGTCTATCTATTGCAATCTTTGTAGAAGCATAACATCACTCGACATAAAAGAAATGGGGGAAACGACAGCAGTCGTCTCCCCCGCAGGGTTTTTGATCTTACCGGCACATGGCCTTGGCAACCTGAGCACCCAGCCGTACATTGTTGTATACCAGCTGAATGTTGGCCTCCAGGCTCTTGCCTGCAGTCAGCTTCTGAATCTTATCCAGCAGGAAAGGCGTGGTGGCCTTGCCGTGGATGCCCTTCTCCTCGCACTCACGGATGGCGGCATCGATGTTTTCATTGATGTAGTCAGCATCCATGGAGTACTCGTCCGGGATAGGATTGGTCACCAGCATGCCGCCCTGCAGGCCGCAGTCCAGCTTCACCTTGAAGGCATCGGCAATTTCTTCAGGGGTATCCAGCCGATAGTCTACGGAGAATCCGGAGTGAGCGGTGTAGAAGGCAGGCAGCTCCTTGGTGCGGTAGCCAATCACAGGCACACCCTTGGTTTCCAGGTATTCCAGGGTCAGACCCAGATCCAGG
Source organism: Phocaeicola dorei (assembly GCA_963627465.1). Classification (GTDB taxonomy): domain Bacteria; phylum Bacillota; class Clostridia; order Christensenellales; family Aristaeellaceae; genus CAKUFA01. Next base: position 71,013 of record CAVGBO010000016.1, on the reverse strand, counting down.
ATGGACTTGGCACCGGCACAAATGACCATCACAGGGGTCATGGCCAGCTCTTCCAGGTCGGCAGAAATGTCCATGGTGGTTTCGGCACCACGGTGTACGCCGCCGATGCCGCCGGTAGCAAAGACCTTCACGCCGGCCATAGCAGCGGCGATCATGGTGGTGGTCACGGTGGTAGCACCGTCTTCACCCTTGGCCAGCAGCACAGGCAGGTCACGGCGGCTTGCCTTAGGCACATCCAGACCACGCTTGCCAAGGTACTCAATCTGCTCGGGGGTGCAGCCCACGGTCAGCTTGCCCTTGATGATGGCGATGGTGGCAGGCACGGCACCGTTTTCGCGGATAATCTTCTCCACGTTCAGTGCGGTTTCCACATTCTTGGGATAGGGCATGCCGTGGGAAATGATGGTGGACTCTAGCGCGACGACGGGCTTACCTGCATCCAGGGCAGCCTGCACTTCGGGAGATACAGCAAGATACTTGTTCAAATTCATGGTTTATTCCTCCGTTTTTTTCATAAGGTTCAAGACCTGCTCCAAGGTTACCGTGGGGCTGACGGCACTTTCTGCCTCGGCACAAATGGCAGAGGCGGCCTGACCCATGTGCGCCATGGTGCGGATATCCTTCCCCATGGCGTAGGCAATGACAGCCGCTGCAATGAAGGCATCGCCGCAGCCGGTGGTGTTGACAATGTGAGCAGGGCAGCAGGGCTGAATGCCGGCGGTGGTGCCATCGGTGTAGTAAACACCTTGACCGCCCAGGGAGATGAAGACCTTCTCCACACCTTCCCGGAGCATCTTCTGCCCGGCCTCCTCAAGTCCCATTGTACCCTCAATGGCAACGCCGGTCAACAGGCTTGCCTCCGGCCGGTTGGGCTTCAGGGTAACAAAGCTGCCAAGGCAGGCCTGAAGCTTGCCGGCCTTTTTGACAGACACGGGATCAGCTGCCATGGGGGCTTTGCAGTTTTCTGCCAGCCAGCGGATGGAGCTCTCCGGGATATTGGCATCCACCACCACCACGTCGGCGGCATTCAGCAAATCAATGTGCTGTGCCAGATATTCCGGCGTAATGTGCTCGCAAATGCTCATGTCGGAAACGGCTGCATAGATTTCACCATCCATGTCATTCAGGCACAGATAGGTGCTGGTGCGTCCGCCGGGCACGATCTTCGCATGCTTCAGGTTAATGCCCATGACGGCGCATTCCTGCCGGGCATGGACGGCATTGGCATCCTCACCCAATACGGTAAGCATGCTGACCTGTGCGCCTAACCGGGCAAGGTTCTCCGCAATGTTTCGCCCGACACCGCCCAGGGTCACCTTCACATGACCGGGGTTGGAATCGCCGTGCATCATTCGGGTTTCTGTCGTGCCGCTGACGTCCACATTCACGCCGCCGACGACCACGATATTCAGCTGCTGCAAGTTGTTCCACTTCCATTTCTTTTCGGTGAGATTTATTTCACATCAGGGAAAAGACAAGCTATATTATTCAACAAACCGGCTTGATTGTCAAGGAGAGGATACGAAAGATTCCGCACGTGAAAGCCATTTGCTTCCGCTGGAAAAACTGCTATACTAGGCACATAAGGAGGATGACGCACAATGAACATTCTGGTCAGTGCCTGCTTGCTGGGTTTGCCTGCACGCTATGACGGCAAGGAAAAATCTTGCCCCTGGGTGCTTCAGCTGGGGGAGAAGCATACGCTGATTCCTGTCTGCCCTGAACAAATGGGAGGCTTGCCTACCCCTCGTACACCATCCGAGTGCCGAGGGGTATCCGTTACAGATCAAAACGGTATTGACCGGACGGAAGCTTACGAAAGAGGGGCAGTCTGTGCGGTTCGTGTGGCGGGAATCAATCACTGCGCCCTTGCCATCCTCAAACAGCGAAGCCCTTCCTGTGGGTCGAGAATGATCTATGACGGCAGCTTTACCGGGAAGGTCATTCCCAGTGCAGGCGTGGCAGCAAGAGCTTTGCAAAAGGCAGGCGTAACCGTATTCAGCGAGGAGGATCAGCAGGCAGTGGAAAGGTTCCTTGCGGAAGAGGATTTTCACGCATAACAAAAAGGAGAAGGGCATCGGCTCTTCTCCTTTGAAGATTGGTATAGAATTCAGTCGCCCAGGGAAATGCCCATCATCCGGGCGGTGGCGACCATCTGGTCGTCGGCAGGTACCAGCTTCGGTACACCGGCAATGTCCTTCAAGGCGTTGTGAGTAATGGTGTTGTTCTTCAGTGCCACGGTTACCCCATACACTCCGTCACGGATCAGCTCTGCCGCATGAACGCCGAACTGGGTGGAAAGCACCCGATCATAGGCACTGGGAGCACCGCCGCGCTGGATGTGGCCGGGCACCACATTCCGGGCTTCTACACCCACCAAATCACGGAGCTGCTGAGCCACAGCGGCACTGGAAGAATAATGTTCTGCCGCACGCTTGGCTTCCCGCTCCTTCTTCTTCATCTTGGCTTCTTCCTTGTCCATGGCGCCTTCTGCCACGGCAATGATGGTGAAGCCCTTGTTGGACTTTGCCCGTGCCTCCACCACCTTGGCAACCTTCTTAATGTCGTAAGGCACTTCAGGAATCAGAATCACATCGGCACCGCCGGCAACGCCGGAATACAGGGTCAGCCAGCCGGCTTTGTTGCCCATGACTTCAATGACCATGCACCGACCGTGGCTTGCTGCCGTGGTGTGGATGCGGTCAATTACATCGGTTGCAATGTCCATGGCTGTGTGGAAGCCAAAGGTAAAGTCTGTGCCGTACAGGTCGTTGTCAATGGTCTTCGGCAGGCCGATCACATTCAGCCCCTCTTCCGAAAGAAGGTTGGCTGTCTTGTGCGTGCCGTTGCCGCCCAGGGTGACCAGGCAGTCCAGCTTCAGATCCTTGTAGGTTTTCTTCATAGCGGCGACTTTGTCCACATTATCATCGCCGATGACGCGCATGTTGCGGAAGGGCGTGCGGGCTGTGCCGAGAATGGTACCGCCCAGGGTCAGAATGCCGGAAAACTGATCCCGGGTCATGACCTGATAGTCGCCTTCGATCAACCCTCGGTATCCGTCATGAATGCCGATGATCTCGGCATCAAACATTTCATAAGCGGCACGGGTTACGCCTCGAATGGCCGCATTCAGGCCGGGACAGTCTCCGCCGCTGGTCAGAATACCGATTCTTTTTTTCACAAAAAAACGCCTCCTCCACTTGATTCAAGCACCCAGCAGTTTTATTATAGCATGCGGGAACATAATTGAAAAGAGAAGAATGGATTTTTTGTGCTTATATGCCACCGAAATGCCATTCCTCCCCAAGAAAGAAGGAGTCTCCGTGTCCAACAAAGCCGCAGTGTTGGCCAAGCTGAATGAACTGGGCGTTCCTCATGACGTGTGGGAACATCAGGCAGCCTTCACCATGGAGGATTGCCTTGCGCTCCCTTTTGCCGCGCCGGACGTGACCATTTGCAAAAACATTTTGCTATGCAATCGTCAGCAGACGGATTTTTACCTTTACCTGACCTTGGCGGGCAAGCATTTCCGCACGGCGGATGTGAGCAAGATGCTGGGGGTATCCCGGCTGTCCTTTGCTCCGGAAGAATGCCTGATGGATATGCTGCAGCTTCGCAGCGGCAGCCTGAATCCCATGGGGCTTTGGTACGATGAGGAGCACCGCATTACTTTTGTTGTGGATCGTGCGGTGCAGCAGACGAAGCGGATTGCCTTCCACCCCTGTGACAACACGGCTACGGTGGTCTTTGATCAGGATGTGTTCTGGCAGCAGGTGGTGCCTACCCTAGGCAAAGTCCCCATCTTTCTGGATGTGCCGTAAGGTATGCATGGATTCCTTTGCACAGAATTTTCCTTGACGGGATAGGACGTACATAGTACAATAAAACCATGGAGATTCGGGAGAAAGGAATGATACACGGATGCTTTATGAGGGGAAAATCTGGGTTGGCACGGGAGAAAAAGCGGTTTGTCTGCTGCCGCAAATGGCCAACCGTCATGGCCTGATTGCCGGAGCCACGGGCACGGGAAAAACCGTATCCCTGAAGGTGCTGGCAGAAGGTTTTTCGGACATGGGTGTTCCTGTGTTCCTGAGCGACGTGAAGGGCGATTTAAGCGGTATGGTTCGCCCCGGTGAACACAGTGACGGACTGGCGCAGCGGCTGACATCCTGCGGTGTGCCCAGCTTCCAGTACAAGGCATTCCCAACCGTGTTTTGGGATGTGTACGGTGAGCAGGGGCATCCTGTCCGTGCTACCGTGCAGGAAATGGGACCGCTGCTCCTGAGCCGTATGCTTGGCTTGAATGATACCCAGTCCGGCGTGATGAACATCCTCTTCCGGGTGGCGGATGATGAAGGCATGCTCCTGCTGGATCTGAAGGACTTGAAGGCTATGCTTGCTTATCTGGGCGAGCACGCCAGAGACTATACCCTGCAATACGGCAATGTGTCCGTGGCTTCCATCGGTGCCATTCAGCGTGCCGTGGCCGTGCTGGAGGATCAGGGCGGCAACCTTTTCTTCGGCGAGCCTGCCCTGAACATTGCAGATTGGATGCAGCTGGATGAGGATGGCCGGGGTGTCATTAACGTTCTTGCAGCAGATAAGCTATTCAATAACCCCACCATGTATTCCACCTTCCTGCTGTGGATGCTGACGGAGCTGTACGAGCTGCTGCCGGAGCAGGGGGATGCGGAAAAGCCTCGCATGGTGTTCTTCTTTGACGAAGCACATCTGCTCTTTAACAATTGCAGCAAAACCATGCTGGAAAAGGTGGAGCAGGTGGTTCGGCTGATCCGCTCCAAGGGCGTGGGGGTTTATTTTGTCACCCAGTCCCCGGCGGATATTCCCATGACGGTTCTGGGACAGCTGGGCAACCGTATCCAGCATGCTCTGCGTGCTTATACCCCTTTGGATCAGAAGGCGGTGAAGGTGGCTGCTCAAACTTTCCGTACCAACCCAGCCTTTGACACGGAAGAAGCCATCAGCACCCTGAAGACAGGGGAAGCCTTGGTGTCCTTCCTGGATGAGCATGGTGCGCCTTGTGTGGTGGATCGGGCCACGATTCTGCCACCCCAGTCCTATATGAAGGCCATTGACCCGCAGACACGGCAGACCTTCATCGAAACCAGCCCCTTTGCGGGGGTGTATGATGAAGTGGTGGATCGGGAAAGCGCCTATGAGGTGCTGTGCGGTTCTTTCCAAAAGGCACAGGCTGCGCCGGTCATGAATCAGCCCGTGCAGATTTCCACCCAGGAACCCAGTGTTACCAAGCCTCAGGGATTCATGGTGTATGACCCGGCTACAGGCACCTATGTGCAGCGTCAGCTTCCGGGAATGCATGCGGCGCAGCAGCCTCAAGTGCCCACCTTGCAGGTGCCTGTGCAGCAGACGGCACAGCCTCAGGTGCAGCAGATGCCGGTGATGATGTTTGACCCCACCACCGGGCAGTACGTTCAGCGGATGATGACCATGCAGCTTGATCCCACTACCGGCAACTACATTGCCGTGCAGCCTCAGCAGGCTGTATCCGCGGTCGATGCCAAGGAAGCTGAAAAGCAGCGGAAGGCAGCGGAAAAGGCGGAGAAGGAACGTCTGGCAGAAGAACGCCGCAAGCGTGCAGACGAATTGCGGGAGGAGCGTGCCGAACGTGCCCGCCGCAATGATTCCGTCCTTGGCCGGGTCAAGAATACGGCCATTTCCACAGCCAGCAGAGAGGTAACCCGGAGCATCACTCGGGGCATCATGGGCAGCATTACCAGCATGCTTGGCGGAAGCAAAAAACGATAAACGACATAGAGAAAATGACAAGACCGATTGCACAGTTTGATGCTGCACAATCGGTCTTGTTTGTTATTCCTTTGCTACCCATGCCAGGGTGGTCATGTTGGGACCTACATAGGTGCCGATCACAGCACCAATGTGCCGGCAGAGAATTTCTGCCCCCGGAGCAATGCAGCTAGCCTCAATGGCTTCCTTCACCAAGGCTACTTCCTCATCGCACATGGCTCCGGCAATCATGATGGGGAAGGACGGATCCGGCGGACATTCCTTCATGCGCTCAAGGTACCATTGCCGTCCTTTGGGCAGGCTGCGGACAAAACCAACCTGATGCAGCTTTCCGTCCGTCATGCGAAGCAGCGGCTTGATGTGCAGGGACGTGCCCACTTTGCCCAGGGCGGCATGGAGTCGTCCGCCCATGACCAAGTATTTCAGCTCTTCGAAACAGCCGATCAGGTGATTCCGTTCCACCAACTTTTCCAAATGGGCTGCCAGCTGTGCTGCACTTTCGGCCTGCGGCAGGCAGCGGATGGCTTCCCATACCAGCATGGCTTCGCCCACGGCTGCACTGAGGGAATCTACGATCACGATTTTTTCTTTCTGATGGGACATCTCACGAGCCAGCACAGCCGACTGATACGTGCCGGAAAGTCCGGAAGAGCCGGCAATGCAGAGAATTTCGTCATCACTGTTCGCTAATACACGGCGGAATGCCGTCTGAAACCGCTCCGGGGGAACCTGACTGGTTTTCGGCAGTTCCGCCACCTGACTGAGACGGTGGAAAAAGGTCACATTGTCCATTTCCACGCCGTCCAGATACTCTTCCTCGCCGAAGCGTACGGACAGGGGGACGACAGTAATGCCCCAGGCTTCCGCCTCCTGTTGGGATATATCGGACATGCTGTCCGTAACAATATGAATCATGGATGTTCCTCCTTGATAGCGTCGGTAAAATAACTCCAGGTTGCTTCCAATCCCGCAAGCACCGTATCCAGCTGCTCCTGAGGTACGGTGGTCATCATGGCACGGGTCATGTTCAGGTGATAAGCCTGATGCACCTTTTCCGTTTCCAGTGCTTTTTCCGTGGGGAGCACATGGATGCACCGTTTATCACGCAGGGAGCGCTGACGAGTGACATACCCCTTTCGTTCCAAGGTGTTGATGGCTACGGTCAGGGAGCCTACGGTAATGTGCAGCTTGCCTGCAAGGGCGGACATGGTGTTGTTGTCCCCGGCAGAGCATACGGCTTCCAGAATGTGCACTTCCCGAATGGTTAGGGTGATACCGGCTTTTCGCAGGGTATCCTCTTCCAGCTGCAGGGCATCGTTAAACAGGTGCACCAGTACCGCATTGATTTTCGTTTCCATGGTGGTCATGTTTGTGAAATTCCTTTGATATTCAAAGTATCTACCCAAGAAAAATTGCTTTGAACTTCAAAGCAAACGAGAGTATAGCACCGTCATCCGGGCTTGTCAAGCAAGAATTTCATGCCTGCAATCAAAAAAAACAGGCAGCCACGGCACAAACCTGACTGCCTGCTTGCGGAAAATCTTAATCCGTTACTTGCTGCTGAGCGGCGGCGTGGTAGTCGAGAATGGCTCGCTCCATGCCGTAATAGAAGTTTTCTTCACCGATGGCCTCTGTCAGTCCACAGCGATCCGCCATGGTCTTAGCCTTTTCCGGCATACCGGTCAGGATCAGCTTGGTGCCCCGGGCGCGGAGCGCATCCGCCAGGTGAATCATAGCCTGTGCGCCACTAATATCCATGTCGCTCACTCCACGCAGGGACATGAACACCGTATGCTGATCCTTCATTTTGTCAGCCATACCCTCCACGGCCTGGGCATTGGCAAACATGATGGGACCATTCACGTAGCACACCATGGCACCGGCAAGACGCTCCCGAGCGTGCACGTCCTGAATGTTCAGCCGGTCGCAATCCACCTTGTCATAGCGGATGTCCAAGTGGCTCAGCCGTGCCAGCATAAAGATCACAGCCAACCCAACACCGACGAGAATGGCAATGGTCAGGTCGAAAACGATGGTGGCGATCATGGTGGCAAAGAACATGACCAAGCTGGACTTCAGCTTCCGCTCCATCATGTAGCGGATGGCGTGCCACTCATTCATGCGCCAGGCAGTGACCATCAGCACACCGGCCAGGGCACAGAGGGGAATCTGACTCATAACGGTGGACAGTGCCAGCATGAACACCAGCAGTGCCAAAGCGTGGAAAACACCGGTCAGCCGGGTCTTTGCGCCGCTCTTGATGGCTACGCTGGTACGTGCAATGGCTGCCGTGGCAGGAATGCCGCCGAAGAAGGGCAGCACCATGTTGCCGATACCCTGAGCAATCAGCTCCTGATCGCTGTCCAGCGGAACGCCGGTCATGCGTCCGGCACTGGCGCCGCACAGCAGGCTTTCAATCATGCCCAGAATAGCAATGGAGAAGGCGGGAGAAATCAGTCCTTGAATGGTGGCAAGATCCAACCCTGCAAAGGTCAGCCGATTATCCGGCAGCAGGGTGGTGGGAATCGTGCCGACAGGCTTCACATCCAGGTGAAAAATCATGGCGGCAGCCGTGGCAAGAACGATGCTGATCAGACTGGAGGGCACCACAGCATTCCATTTCTTTGGGAAAAAGACCATGAACAGGATGACTGCAAGTCCCATGATCACCGCCGTCCAGTTGGGGGAGAACCCCAGTGTGCCATAGCTAAGCAGCTTGGCAATGGCAGTATCCCCTTGGCTGGTTACGCCAAAGAAATTATCCACCTGACCCAAAGCGATGATGACCGCAATGCCGCTGGTGAAGCCCGTGATCACCGGCATGGGGATGAAGGAGGTCAGCCGACCCAGCTTCAGCACGCCACACAGCACCAGAATGACACCGGCCAGGAACGTGGCAATGAACACGCCCTGCAGGGAATACTTCGCCACCACGGACATGAGGATGGCGGCCATAGCCCCGGTAGGTCCGCTGATTTGGTAGTAACCGCCGGACAGCAGGGAAATGACCAATCCGGCGATGATGGCCGTAATCAGACCTGCCGCCGCATCCGCACCGCTGGACACGCCGAAGGCCAGTGCCAGGGGCAGGGCAACTGCCGCCACCGTAATGCCGCTGAGCAGATCAGCTGTTAGGCTCTTTGCATTGTAACCCTTGAATTCCTTTTTGAGAAGCTGCACATACCGCACGCTTTTCACTCCAACCCTTCCATATTTTGCGCCAAAGAACGCAGCAGTTTTTCATTATACGACTTCGTATCCATGGCCGCAAGGGGGTTGGAAAGGTTTCTTTGCGGAGAAATGGAAAAAGCAATCACAATTCTTCCAGTAGTGCATCATACCCCTGATAAATCGTTTCCGTAGGGCCGATGAAGGTGCAGGTAATGTGACCCTTGGCCAGCAAGTCAATGTCGCTGCCCGGGTCAGGAGCAGCATCCTGATAAAGATTCAGCCAGTAATAGGTCTTGCCTCTGGGGCTCTCGCATTGCTGATACCCGTCCTGCCACATGGCGGTATTTAGAGGGCAAAATTTGGGTGCTTTCAGCTCGTATATCGGAACAGGCGGCAGGTTCACGTTCAGCACAGACTGGGCGGGAGCAGGGGAGTGCACCAAGTGTTCACCCAGTTGAATGGCCCATTCGGCGAAGAGATGGCTGGTCTCTGCCGGGGTGGAAACTTCCATAGATAGTGCCATGGAAGGAATGCCTCGAAACGCCGCATCCCGGGCTGCGCTGACTGTGCCAGAAGCGTAAATGGACAGACCGGCATTGTACCCGTGATTGATGCCGCTGATGCACAGGTCAATGGGCGCGTCTGCCAAGGAAGTCACTGCCAAGTGCGCACAGTCTGCCGGTGTGCCGTCTACTGCCCATGCGGCGTCGGCTCCTTCCATGGTATAAGGCGTCACCATTAAAGGCGTGGAAATCGTAAGACTGTAGCTTTTGCCGCTTTGCTGGGTGGAGGGGGCGCACACAAGCACGTGATGTCTCCGTGCGGCGGCCGCCCGGCAAAGCATGTGCAAATGGGGGCTGGAAATACCATCGTCATTAACAAGCAGAATGTTCACAGGTCATTCTCCTTCGGGAAGATTGGTGGCAGTGGCCAGGTCTGTTTCAGTGGCAGGCAGGGGAAGATCCGTGGACGTGGCGGGGTCAGCGAAGACGGCAACGCCGGTGGTCAGGAAGCTTTCCGGCAGCCCGGAGTCAGGATCCTTGTCCTTGTAGAACACAAGCTTTTTCCACACCTGCAGCTTGCCTTCCTCATCCTCAATGGGATAGGGGCGGAAGTCCTTGTTGTTGTGCATTTTGAAGGGCAGTGCCGTAATCTGCTGCAGCTCCATGGTGCCGTCGTCCTGCACATTGTAGGTAACCTGAATCACGGCGGTGTCATCGTCCTTGGGGGCGGCGTTGGCACCGAAGGTGAAGTTGGACAGGCTGTAGAAAATGGCCTTGCCGTTGTAGATCTGAATGGGCTGCAAGGTGTGGGAACCATGGCCGTAAACCATGTCCGCACCCAGATCAATCAGCTGAGGTCCATAGGTGCGCTGATCCAGATTGATGTTGTAGCTTTCCTCTTTGCCCCAGTGAGCACTGGCAATAATGAAGGTGCAGCCGTCATCCTTCAGCTGCTGGATGGAGGCGGCATAGCGTTCCATCTTGGATTTGTTAATGGGATAGGTGTAGCCTACGATGCCAATTTTGACGCCTTTCAGTTCGGTTTCGTAGAGCACATCGTCTCCGAAGACCCCAATGCCCAGTGCCGTCAGGGTATCGATGGTGTCCTGCCGACCGTTGGTGCCGAAGTCACGGGCATGGTTGTTGGCAATGTTGCATACATCCACGTTGCCCAGCTTGAAAACCTCGCCGAACTTGGTTTCCGCACCTAGTGTCATAAACTTGGCATTGCTGCCGGGGCGACGGTCGGTCAACACGCCTTCGCAGTTGGCAATGGTCAGGTCGTCGGCGGCAAACAGATCCGCCACCAGGCTGAAGGGATAATCCAGACCGGCTTGGGTAATCTTATAGGTAAAGGATGCGCCGTAGCCGTGGTATTTCCACTGATCCCCTACCGTGCAGTCGCCTACCAGGGAGAAAGTAAACGTCTCTCCCAGAGCGCTGCAAGCTGTGCAAAGGGCAAAAAGCATCACAAAGCCGAAGGCTTTCCATTTCTTCATCATGTTCGTACCGCCTTTCGGGTATCATCATACCATAGAAGGGAAGGAGAGGGCAAGGGATGAAAAGCAGACGGCGGAAGTTTTACAAAAGGGAAGTCCCCATCTTGCATTTTTGTAATGGATAGGTTACAATGGTCAAAATTCAACCCAAATGAGAAAAGAAAGGAAGATGCTCTATGAAAGGAAAACTGACACGCAGGGAGTATGCGTCCATTGCCAGCATGCTTTTCGGCCTGTTCTTTGGTGCAGGAAATTTAATCTTCCCGGTGCATATGGGACAGATGGCAGGCAGCAATGTCATCCCTGCCGTGATTGGCCTGCTGATTACCGGCGTGGGCATGCCGCTTTTGGCGGTAACAGCTTTGGGGATGAGCCGCAGCAGCGGTGTGTATCAGCTGAGCAGTACCGTCAGCAAAAAGTACGGTGCGTTCTTTTCCTGTCTTCTGTACCTGACCATCGGACCGTTCTTCGCCATTCCTCGTCTGGCGGCTACTTCTTTTACGGTGGGCATTGAGCGGTTTTTCCCGGAAAACGGGCAGACTGCATTATGGATTTTTTCTTTGGCTTTCTTTGCGGTGACATTGGTCTTATCGCTGCGACCCGGCAAGATCTTGACCTGGGTTGGGCTGATTCTGAATCCTGTCTTTCTTTTGTTCCTCGGTATTCTGGTGGTGGTTGCGGCGATTCACCCGGCTGCACAGATCTGGGAGGTTGCGCCGGAAGGAGATTATGTGTCCCAAGCCTTCTTCACAGGCTTTCTGGAAGGCTATAATACCATGGATGTGCTGGCCGGGTTGGCCTTCGGCATTGTGGTGGTGCAGGTAATTCGGGATCGTGGCGTGCAGGAGCCGGAGCAAGTGGCCAAGTCTACCATGCTGGCCGGGCTCTTCAGCTGCATCCTGATGGCACTGATCTACATTGCGGTCACCGTTGTGGGCACGCAGAGCAGAGGCCTGTTTGCCACCAGTGCCAACGGCGGCATTGCCCTGGCACAAATTGCAGAACATTATTTGGGCTCGGTGGGCTATTGGGTGCTGGCAGTTACGGTGACGGTTGCCTGCCTGAAGACGGCTGTAGGATTGGTCACCAGCTGTTCGGAAGCCTTCACCGTGATTTTCCCCAAGGGACCGAAGTACCGTGTATGGGCCATTCTCTTCGTGGTGGTGGCGTTCCTGATTGCCACCATGGGACTGACGGCCATTACCCAGTGGTCGCTGCCTATCCTGATGTTCCTGTACCCCTTGGCCATTACCTTGATTTTGCTGACCCTTCTGGGGCGATTCTTCAACCATGACCGGGTGGTGTACATCAGCGTGACGGCTTTAACGCTTGTCGCCTCCCTGTATGACCTGATGAAAACCCTGCCGGAGGGGATCCGCACGGCTTGGCATCTGAACGGCATCATTGATACCGTGGGCGGTGCTCTGCCTTTCGCAGATCTGGGGTTGGCGTGGATTTGTCCGGCGGCCTTGGGGCTGGTCATCGGCCTTGTGATCCACGGAATGAAAGCAAAAAAGGCGTAAAGCAGGGCATAACAAAAGGGTCTGCTGCGGAGTGAATGAACTGCAGCAGACCCTTTTTTCATTGGTTTAGTGAATCATCAGATACAGGCAGGTGGCAAACAATCCGATGCACAGCAGCAGCAGACCAAAGGAGATGCTTCTGGTGATGCGGATGGTGCCGCGAGTGATTTCCTTGCTGCTGGCATCCAGCACGAACTCAAAGTCCGTCCGCACAGGATGACGGCGGCAAACGGTGGCGTTCAGCCCACGGGCAATGGCGTCCATGAAGCGGCCAAAGCCATAGGTGAAGCGATTGCCGATGGGAACGGCTTCCTTCCGGCGACGCTTGCGCAGCACTGTGTTCTTGAGGAGGAGCACCATGTTTTCCGGCAGCTCGCAAAGGAAGCGTACCACGCCGGTAATGATTTCGGGGATGATCTTCTGCACCAGCAGGCTTTCGGGAATGTTGGCGATGAAGGCAGTGACAGCACCGGCCACATTGGGCAGGAACTTGGTGAACACGGGACGGTACACGCTGTTCTCCAGATCCAGCCACTTGGGCCAGCGGTCGGCATAGACCAGTACCTTGCCTTCCTTGCGCATCAGCAGAGGACGGACGATCAGCAGATAGGCCGCTGCGCCGATGGCAATGCTCTCAGCCGCACCCAGCAGGTTTTCGCCGGAGAAGTAGGCAATGGATTCCTTCAGCGCCTCTTGTCCGAAGAAGGCAGCACTGCGGGCACCGACAGGGCTCATCAGTACCTGAGGCAGCGCACCCAGGAAAGGGAGAACAATGGCACTGCCAAGCAAAGCGATGGAAGAGCGAACGGAGATGTAGCTCTTGTTCATGGCATCGAACTCTGCCTGACGAGTGGGATGTTTTTCCCAGAACAGGCAGATATACAGCTTGGTCATGTAAGCAATGGTCAGACCGCCGCTGATGAGGAAGAGAATCTCCACAAACTTGTAGGCGCCCCAACTTTGCCCGGTTTCCTGCAGCAGATGAATGTACTCCAGAATGCTTTCATGCAGCAGGCTCTTGCTGACGTATCCGCTGCCGATGGGGGGAATACAGCCGATGGACAGCGCACCCAGCAGAAAAGCAATGTGGAGCACCGGCTTACCACGGCCGAAGCCCCGAATATCATTCAGGTTCAGCTGATGCAGATTCATGAAGACCACACCGGCTGCCATGAACAGGCACAGCTTAATCAGGGAGTGATTCACCATGTGCATGACGCTGCCGTAGGCGGCCAGGGAGCCTTCCTCACCCAGCAGCACCATCATGGACAGACCTACGGTAATGAAGCCGATTTGGCTCATGGAGGAGCAGGCCAGCGTGCGCTTCAGGTCAACGGAGAACAGCGCCAGCACGGCACCCAGGAACATGGTGATCACGGCAAGCACCAGCAGCGCATTGCCGAAGGCTGCATTACCGGCCATCAGCCGGGAGCAGACCACAATCAGGCCGAAAACGCCGGACTTGGTCAGAATGCCGGACAGCAGGGCACTGGCCGGGGCAGGAGCCACCGGGTGTGCCTTGGGCAGCCAGATGTGCAGCGGGAACAGACCTGCTTTGGCAGCGAAGCCGAAGACTACCAGCCAGGCAGCCACCGTTACGGTGGTGGAGGCAGGCTGTCCGCCCAGGGCGGCACGAAGGCCGTCGAAGCTCAGCGTGCCCAGCTCGTGCCACAACATGAACAGACCCATCAGCGTGGTCAAACCGCCCAGCACAGCCACAGCCAGGTAGGTACCGGCGGCACGCATGGCGCCGGGGGTTTCTTCATGGGCTACCCACACATAGCTGGTCAGGGACATGATTTCGAAGAAGATGAAGGTGGAGTACAAATCATCGGACAGGAATACGCCCAAGGTTGCACCCAAGGTCATCAGGTTGAAGAAGTAGTAGCGGTTGCGGTTATGATAGTGGGCAAAGTACTCCTTGGAGAAAATGCCCGTCATCATCCACATGAAGGAAGCAACCAGCGCATACAGGCTGCGGAAGCCGTCTACGCTCAGGTGAAGCCCTAAACCGCAGAATCCGCTCAGCGTAAAGCTGCCTGTCTGGTTCCACAGAAAGGCGCAGGCGAAGCAGGTCACAATGCCGACTGCGGCAACCAGCTCGTCCCGCACAGGCTTCGAAAAGCGACCGACGATGTAGCACACCAGTGCCATCACCATGGGTCCGAAGCAAAGAATAGGCAATAGAGCCATGGGAATATCTCCTTTCAAGGGAGTTGAGGTTCCGTCAGAAAATCAATCCGGAAGCAATGTTCCGCAGGAAGGTAACCAGGGGCTGGCTGTAGATGCCCAGCAGAATGATGGCAAGGGTCAGCACCGTCAGGGGCAGCTTCATCATCCAGGTGGGATCATGCTTTTCATGGGTCAGTGCGGAAAGCTCCGGGTTCACGGGACGGAAGTACATGGGACCGGCTACACCGAAAAGATAGATGGCTGTCAGGATGGCGGAAACAATCAGCACGGCCACGGCGACAACGCCCATGGGCAGGCCGGTTCCGGCGGCAGCGGTCAACAGGTTCCACTTGCTGACAAAGCCGCACAGGGGCGGAATGCCCACCATGGCCACAGAGCCGATGGTGAACACGGCGCAGGTGAAAGGCATGATCTTGCCGAAGCCACGAATATCCTGCACATACTCCTGTTCCGTCTTCACCAGAATGGCACCAGCACAGTAGAACAAGGTGATTTTCATCAGACCGTGGAGCACCAGGTGGCTCAGGCTGCCTACCATGCCGTCAGGGGTCATGAGGGCTGCGCCCATCAGCATGTAGCTCAGGTTGCTGATGGTGGAGTAAGCCAGGCGGCGCTTAAAGTGCTGTTCCTTTACAGCCATAGCAGAGCCATACAGGATGGTAAAGCAGCTCAGGCACAGCACCACGGTCTGCACCCAGGTGCCGTACAGTAGCTCCGTGCCGAATACATAGTAGGTGATGCGCAGCACCGCGTAGGCGCCGGCGTTTACCACAGCCACAGCATGGAGCAGTGCCGTTACGGGGGTAGGAGCAACGGAGGCGGCAGGCAGCCATGCATGCATGGGGAAGAGGGCTGCCTTGGTGCCGAAGCCAATGAAGGCCAGCAGGAATACCGCACGGAGCAGGTCTTCCTTGCCTGCAATCATGGCAGGATCCAGAATGCCGCCCAGGGTGAAGTTGGGGTTCAGCCCATAGTAAACGGAGAAAATCAGGCCGATGAAGGCCAGTGCAGCACCGCCAATGGAATAGTACACGTACTTCCGTCCGGCGTGAATGCTGCGAGCATCCTTCTTGTGCATGACCAGCGGCAGGGTAATCATGGTCAGGCACTCATAGAATACATACAGGGTGAACAGGTTGGCGGCAGTGGCAATAGCCAGCGTAACGCCATAGGTCATGGTGTAGTAGGCAAAGAAGGTGTTGGGGCGCTCTTCGTGGGTCATGTACTCGAATCCGTACAGGGAAGCGAGAGGCCACAAGAAGGAAACAAGTCCGGCAAACACGCAGCTCATGCCGTCTACCTTGAAGGACAGTGCCAAAGCGTCCGTCATGTGGTAGAGCACAAAGGTTTCATCCGTACGGTTCAGCAGCATGATCCATACCAGCACAGAGGTGGCAAGGACAATGGCTTCCACGTACACCCCCCGGCTTTTCACCGTTTTCAGGCGAAACAGGGGAAGCACCGCGCCGCCGATCAGGGGCAGCAACAGCGTCAAATACAGCAGCATCGGAACGCCTCCTTTCTTACATCAGCGTCCCGGCAAGGGTCGTAAACAGATTGGTCAGCCCCTGAGGGAAGATGCCCAGCAGCACCATCAGTGCGGTGAGCAGCACCAGCGGAATCAGCATCACGTAGGTAGGCTCGCACTTGCTGAATACCCGAACCTGACCGTTGGCATCCTTGCCGGTGAAGAAGCCGTGAATGCTGATGGGCAGCAGGTAAGCAGCAGTCAGCAGGGCGCTGATCAGCAGCACGGCAGGAGCCAAATAGCTGAAGAAAGGAGCAACGCCGGTCATGCTGAGGGCACCCTGCGCCAGGTACCACTTGCTGATGAAGCCCAGGCACGGGGGAATACCCACCAGACCGATGCTGGCGATGGTGAAGCACCACATGACCACAGGCATCTGCTTGCCGATGCCGTCCAGCTCGCTGACCTTGGTCTTGCCGGTCTTTTCAATGATGGCACCGGCAGACATGAACAGGGTATCCTTAATCAGGGAGTGGGCAATCACGTGGAGCAGTGCACCTGCAAAGCCCAGGGGATGCAGGGTGCTGAGGCCAAACAGAATGTAGCTGACCTGGCTGACGGAGGACCAAGCAAGGCGCTTCTTCAGCACGCCTTCCCGCAGTGCCAGCAGAGAACCCATGAACACGGTGAACAGGGTCAGGCTCATGATGGCCGTCTGTACCCAAGTGCCCCGGAGGAAATCTGCACCGATGAAGCTGTACAGCAGCCGCAGGGTGCCCAGCACGCCGGCCTTGGTGATAACACCGGACAGCACGGCACTGGCAGGGGAGGGGGCGGCCGGGTGAGCGGTAGGCAGCCAGCCGTGGAGGGGGAACATACCGGCCTTTGCGCCGAAGCCGATGAGCATCAGGAAGGCAACGGTCAGCACATAGCTTTCATGACCGGCAACCTTCTCCATATCCAGCACACCGCCGGCGGCAAAGGAGAAGGTGGTCACATAAGGGGAAAGGAGGAACACGCCCAGCAGCACCAGAGAAGCACCCACCACAGAGTAGATCAGGTACTTGATACCAGCGGCAACGGCTTCCTTGGTCATGGTGTGCATCACCAGCGGCACCGTCAGCAGGGTCATGGCCTCGTAGAACATGTAGAAGGTGACGATGGAGCCGGAGAAGCACAGTGCCATCAGCACGCCCAGGGTAACAAGGTAGAAGGTATAGTAGCGGCGCTGATTCTCTTCATGTGCCATGTACTCGAAGGAGTAGGCACCGGCAGCAGCCCATACAAAGCACATCACAGCGGCGAAAATCTTGCCGGCAGTGTCCGTGTGCAGGAAGACAGGCAGGGTGTCGGACAAGGTGAAGAGGGTCAGCGTCATGTCCTTGGCAAACAGTACAGGCAGCACGGCCAGTACGTTCAGCACAAGCACACACAGGGTAAAACGGTTGCGAGCCTTTGTCTCTTCAAAAGGCTTCAGGAAGCAGACTGCCAGCCCGGAAAGAATGGGCAGCAGTACAGGCACAAGCAAATACCAGGAGCCAATCATTTTGTTCTCCTCCTTTTATCAGCCGAAGGTGGCAAGACCGGATGTAATGAGCTGAACAAGGGGCTGAGAGAACAAACCCAGCACGATGTTCACAACGGAAAAGCAGATCAGTGCGCAATTGAAGCAGAAGCCCCGCTTGCCACGTTCCACAGGGTAGACCACATTGTCCAACGGCTTGCGGTACAGGGTGATCACCGTCTTGATGAAGTAGACGGTATTCAGTGCCGTGGAAATGGCAAGCACAATCAGCGTCAGCGTCATGCGCACGTCGCCTGCACCCATGGCCGCCATGGCAAAGTTCACCTTGCTGGAGAATCCGCCCAGGAAGGGGAAGCCTACCATGCTCAGTGCGCCGATGGTGAAGGCTACGCCGGCGATGGGGCTGCGGTAGCCTGCGCCCCGCAGGTCACGGAACTGCTTGGAGTTGCCGGAAGCATCCGCCAAGCCGCCTGCCGCAAGGAACAGCATGGACTTGCACACAGAGTGGGCGAAGATGTGGAACACGGCGGCCATCATGCCTTCGTCCGTGCCCAGACCCATGCCCATGTAGATATAGCCGATCTGCGCCACGGAGGAGAAGGCGATCATGCGGCGAATGTCGCTCTGCCGAATGGCAGAGATAGAGCCCATGATCATGCCTACCAGAGCGAAGACGAACAGCACATTCAGCACGCCCGTGTCTGCAATCACATCCAGACCGATGACCCGGTAGTAAATCTTCAGCAGCAGGAAGATATAGCCCTTGCTGACCAAGGAGGACAGCACTGCGGAAGAGGTGGGGGTGGAGTAGCTGTAAGCATCCGGCACCCAGGTGTGGAAGGGGAACAGAGCACTCTTGATGGCAAGGCCGATGGTAATCACAGCCACAACCACCGTCAGGGGCTGATGATAGGCGCCGCTGGCGTGAAGGGCGGCAACGGCTTCCTTAGCATTGCTCATCAGCAGGTGACCGGTCAGGTCATACAGCAGGATGATGCCCAGCAGGAATAGGCCGGAACCAACTAGGTTCATGATCATGTACCGGGTTGCAGCCACCAGCGTCCGTCCTTTGGTGCGGGCGGTGATGAGGGAGCAGGCGGAAATGGTCATGATTTCCAGGAAAACGTAGGCGGTGAAAATATCATTGGTGTATACCTGCGCCATCAGGGCTGCGGTGAGCAGCAGAATCATGACGCAGTACAGGCTCTGCTTGTCGTGGAGGATATGCTCCTCAATCTTTTTCAGGCCGCCGATGAAGGACAGCAGCATGATCAGCGCAAAGAAGAAGCCTGTGATCGCTTCCAGTTGACCGGCACGCAGCTCATTGCCCCAAGGAGCGGGGAAATGACCCATCATGTAGGTGTAGTAGCCGCCAGTTCGGGACATGATGACCGTCAGGATTGCATTGAGCACAGTCACAATGGTCAGAACAATGCAAACCCACCGGCGTGCAAACTTGCCCTTGAGCACGCTGGTCATGGCAGCAGAGCCCAGAGGGAGCAGAATGCAGGCAAAGGGGATGGATTTCCAAAGCTCCATGCTTACATTTCCTCCTTTCGGCTCAGTGCCGTAATCTCATCGATATCCAAGGTGTGATACCGGCGGTAGAGGCGTACCGTCAAGGCCAGCATCAGGGCGGAAACGGACACGCTGACCACAATGCCTGTCAGTACCAGACCGGCAGGAATGGGGTTGATGTAGGCTTCCATGCTCTGCACGCCGTTAACAATGATAGGTGCCTTCCGGCCGGTGATGTAGCCCTTTGCGGCCAGAAACAGATAAATGGCACTGTCCATCATGGAGAAGCCGATGATCTTCTTAATCATGTTCCGATCCAGCAGCAAGGTGGTAAAGCCGATGCCGAAGAGGATCATGGCCGCCATTTCTTCGTAATTGGTGAAATTCATCGGTTACATATCCCCCTTTCTGAACAGGGTATAGAAGGCGTACATGGTGCAGCATACCACCAGACCGACAGCCAGATTCAGGTAGGGAATAAGGCCGGCAGAGAACAAGGCACCGGGGGTACCTGTGGTGATAATGGACTCCAGATGGTTGGCACCGGTGAAGAAGCTGTAGGCTTTGGACAAGGCATAGAAGCTCAGTGCACACAGGCTGACGATCTGGAAGGTTTTGAAGGTGAAGAACTGCTCCGTCTTCTTGAAGCCGAAGGCGTTCAGATACAGGATCAGGCCTGCACCCATGATCGCACCACCGGAGAAGCCGCCGCCGGGGGAGATGTGACCGTTCATGATGACGTACATGCCAAACATGAGGATAATCGGCACCAGCACCTTGGCAATATGCTGAAGGATGATGTCGTTCTTGGGCTCATACATACGGTCATTGGCTTCCACAGCCAACTGTTCCGCACTGACGCCGCCGTTGGGGTCACGGCTGATTCGCAGCAGAATCAACACTGAGCAGGCGGCAATGAACAGCACGTTGCTTTCACCCAGGGTATCGAAGGCACGGTAGTCAAGGATCATGCCGGCCACAATGTTCACAATGCCGGTTTCTTCCTGACCCTTTTCAATGTACCGCTGACTGACCTCGTTATTGACCGGGTTATCAGCATTGCCGAAGGGTGGCAGATGAGTAGCCGTGGAAAGCAGCAGCGCAATGATGGAAACGCAGATAATTACCGCAAACAGACCGTACAGCACACGGGCAGTCTTCTGACCGTGGGTGGCAGCCCACTGATGGGCTTGGGTATACATGGTCTGTTCTTCCGCCAGCTGACGGCGCACTCTTTCTTCCCGTGCATCTTCTCGGGCTTGGGCTTCTTCAATGGTGCCCACCAGGTGACCTTCACGGCTTTCATCGTATTCCTTGGTCATGGCTTCATCCAGCTTGGTGGAGCCGCCTTGTAGCCAGCGTTTCAGGCGAGGCCACCAGCTGTTTTCATAATCATTTCTGATGTGTGCCATCGCCGTTTCCCTCCTCTTGGTTAATCAAGCTCTTTTCGGTACGGGTAGAAACGGGAGCACCCTCTTCACGCTCATTGCTTACATCAATGGCGTGAATCTTCTTCAACGTAACGAAAAGCAGCAAACTGGTAATACCGGCGCCTACAGCGGCTTCCGTAATGGCCAAGTCAGGGGATTCCAGCAGAATCCAAATGACGCACATAGCCGTACTTTGCCCCATGAAGATGACAATGGCCTGCAGCAGGTTCTTGCTCAGGGCAGCAGCCAGAGCGCAGCCGAGAATGAAAATCAGCAGAATGATGTTCAATGCCTGCATGATCAGTCACCCTCCTTTTCATGATCAACCATAGCCTGATCAGCAACGGTCATGTCCTTATCCAGTGCGTCGTTGATGGTCACTTCCAAGCGGCCGATCAGGTGGCTGGATACGGGGCTGGACATCCACAGAATGGCAATCACCAGCAGCATCTTCAGGGATGCAATGGTAAAGCCTTGTCCCACGATAACGCCGCCCACCATCAGCAGAATGCCCACTGTGTCAAACAGGGCTGCTGCATGAATGCGGGTCAAAGCGTACTTGAAGCGAAAAACGCCCACAATGCCGGAGAGCAGAGCGAACAGGCCGCCCAGGGTCATGATCAGGCTGATCACAAAACGAACGGTATCAAGCATGTTCCTGTCCCTCCTTCTCCGCCTTTGCCGCTTCAGCACGGCGGCGCTTTTCACGATAGATGCCCATGTACACCTTGGTCAGCAACACCACAGACAGGAAGGACAGCATGGTGTAGATCATGGCAATATCAGCCAGGTAGCCTTCATCCATCACGAAGGCCAGCACGCAAATGATGATGACCACCAGCGTGCCCATCATGTTGACGGCGATGATTCGGTCGGCAATGCGGGGACCGATAACGGCACGAATCAGGCAGGCACACAGCATGCCGCCCAGAATGCCTAGGACGATGTTGTACATCAGGTTGTAAGCTTCCGTCATGCCTTGTGCCCTCCTTCCTCGATTTTCTGAATACGATGTTCCATATCACTGTCTTCCAGCCCTTCACCGAAGGAGTGGTCGATGCAGTGTACCAGCATAACGTCGTCCCGCACGTCTACGGTAATGGTACCAGGGGTCAGGGTGATGGAGTTGGCCAGTACAACTTTGCCCCAACCGGTTTTCAGCTTGGTGCGGAAGGACTTGACTTCAGGTTCTACCACCTGAGATGGGGACCAGATGAACTGAATGGTGCCCCAAGCGGCCTTGAAGATTTCTCCTACCAGGTAGAAGAAATATGCGATTAGTCTGGGCAGCCGTTTCACAACAGCCCACTCACGCTTTGGCGAGTAGTTCATGAACTTCCACATGAGCAGGTACAGCAGTGCCGAGAGAACCAGTCCCACAATGGCAATCTCACCCGTCCATTGACCGTTCAGGATGACCCAGAACGCAAAGAGAATGAAGAACATGGATGAACCTCCCTTATCTTTGATGAAAAGAGACCCTGCAACGCGGCAGGACAGCGCGTTTGTAAGCAGCACAATCCCTTTCCGGAAATGCCGCGGAAAGGACCGCCATACCCTTTTCCGAGGCACCGAGCTATTCTATCTCTTCATATTAAATATGTCAAGAATGTGAACAGAAAAAAGTTGCCGAAAAAGCGCAACAAGGGGATACCAAACGATTGCCTTTGACAGGTGATGAACTGCCTGTCATTGCATCGAAAAAGGCAGATGACAAAGGTCTGTCGTCTGCCTGAAAATATGCCGTATGCGGTTATTGCGTCAATCACCTTTTCTGCGCCGGGCGAAGAATGCGTCTAGTACTTCCTGACAGGCGTCTGCCATGATGCCGCCTTCCCACTGGGTTTGACTGCCGAGGGCAGGATCGTCCGGCAGATCATACACGGAGCCGCAGCAGCCCTTTTGCGGATCCGGTGCCCCGTAGACGCACTTGCCTAATCGGCTCATGACCATGGCACCGGCGCACATGGGGCAGGGCTCCAACGTAACGTATAGCGTACAGTCCTGCATGCGCCAATTCCCCAGCAGACGAGCTCCTTCTCGAAGGCAAAGAATTTCTGCATGGGCAGTTGGATCATGATCGGCTTCACGGCGGTTGCCGAAGGCGCACAACTTTTTCCCTTGATGCACCAGCACGGCACCCACAGGAACTTCTTCATGGGTAAGGGCTTCCTTAGCCTGCACCAAGGCTTCCTGCATCCATACGTTGGCTTCCTCCATGATCATCACCTCAGCATCATTGTATCATGAACGCCGGGAAAAGAACAAGCACAAGAAAACAGACTTTGGTATGAAATACACTTGCGTGGCTTCACCAAACCCAATGCCTGAAAATTTCCTCTTCCTAAAATGGAGAAAATCGTTTATAATGGCATTGAGGAAAGACGAAAAACAGAAGGTTCGGAAAGAAGGCCATGCATTGGCAAAGGAACGCATCGGGATTATTGGCGGCACATTTGACCCCATTCACGCAGGGCACATTGCCATGGCTCGTGCGGCTATGCAGGAGGCAGGGCTTGATCGGGTGCTGGTATTGCCGACAGGCAACCCTCCCCATAAGCACGACATTTCACCGGCGGTAGATCGCTGGCGGATGGTGTGCGCAGCCACGGCACAGGAACCGGGACTGGAACCTTGCTCCATGGAGCTGGAGCGGGAGGGCATCATTTACACGGTGGATACCCTAGCCGCACTGCATGAAGCCTACCCGAAGGCGGATCTGTTTTATATCATTGGTGCGGACACGCTGTTTGAATTACAGAACTGGAAGGATTACACCCGAGTGCTGGGTATGTGCACCTTTCTCATTTGCCCCCGCAAATGGGACAAAAAACCGGCGGAGATCGTGGAGGAACGCCACCGACTGACGGCACTGGGCGGCAGCTTCCAGATGGTGAATATGGACATTGTGGATGTTTCCTCCACCCAGGTACGCAAGGCACTGGTGGAAGGAAAGCCTATGGCAGACTTGCCGGTGGTTTGCCGGGAGTATGCAGCACTTCGGGGATTATACGGCATCCCTGCACATCTGCGCACGCCGGAAAAGTGGCTGACACGACTGTTTCAGGATCTGTCCGTGAAACGGTTCGCTCACACGCTGGCAGTGGCCTACACGGCACGGCATTTGGCGAAAATCCATGGCGTGGATCTTCGTCAGGCGGAGGAAGCAGCGGTGTTGCACGACTGCGCCAAGTGCCTGCCACTGAAGGAGATGCAGCGCATCTGCATGGAGCATCAGCTGACGGATGATCAGGCTGTGCTGGAAAGCGGGGCACTCATGCATTCCATCGCAGGTGCCTATCTGGCAGCAACGGTTTATGGCGAGGAAGATCCGGATGTGCTGCGAGCCATCGCCTGCCACACCACCGGCAAGGTGGGCATGACGCCGCTGGACATGGTGGTTTACCTAGCGGATAAGATTGAACCTACCAGAGAAAGCTACCCTACACTGGAAAAGGTTCGAGTCTTGGCACAGTTGAGCCTTGAAAGAGCCATGCTTTGCAGCATGGAGGGCACGAAGGATTATGTTCGCAAGGGGGGCAAGCCCATGCATCCCCAGACGCTGGAAACGATTGCATGGCTGAAGACCCTGAAAAAGAACGGAACGAATGAAATGCATTCATAAGCCATCATAAAGAAGGAGGAAGTTTATGCAGGATAACGCATTGGTTCAGGAAATCGCAAAGGCATTGTACGAGCGGAAGGCACAGGACATTGTGGCACTGAACGTGGGTCACTTGACGGTGATTACGGATTACATGGTCATTGCCTCCGGCAGGAATGCCAACCTGGTGAAGGCACTGGCGGATGAAGTGGATGAACGCATGGCCAAGGAAGGGCTTGCCCTGCGCCGCATGGAAGGTCAGGGCGAAGGCCGGTGGATCGTCATGGACTACGGTCATATTCTTGTGCAGCTCTTCCATCAGGAAGAACGTGCTTACTACAATCTGGAACGGCTGTGGGAGGATGGAACAAATCGTCTGGTGCTCCCGTTTGATCAGACTGTAGAATGACGAACTTGCATGAATCAATCATCACATAAGATGGGCTGCGGCACAGAAAGTTGTAAAACTTTTTGCGCCGCAGCCTTTTTTCCTGTCCTTTTGACGGATGATTACTTGACAAGAGCGCAAATGTTACCGCATAATAGGCAGAGGAATGTCCATCCACATTCCTTATTTGACATTTCGTTGTTTACGGATGAAGCGGAATCGCATCATCCTTTGACAGCATGGCAGGCTTGTATTGCCATGCTGATGAGGAGAGAGGAGGTCTGAGGATGAACGGCAGCCGTTCCAATGAAAACAATAATCCTTATGGTCGCCAAACGGCCAACCCTCAGCAGGCGTATGGCCAACAAAATTACGGCTATACCCAGCAGAATTATTCCCAGCCCCAGCAGGGCTATGCACAGCAGGGTTATACCGGCCAAGGTTACAGTCAGCCTCAGCAGGGATACACGCAGCAAGGCTACACCCAGCCGCAGCAGGGTTATAGCCAGCAAGGGTACACGCAGCCTCAGCAAGGCTATGCGCAACCTCGCCAAGGCTATGTACAGCCTCAGGGCTACGCCCAGCAAGGTTATGCCCAGCCTCAGCAAGGGTACGCCCAGCAGGGCTACGCTCAACCCCGGCAAGGCTACGGTCAGCCTCAGCAGGGCTATGCCCAGCAAGGCTATGCCCAACCCCAACAGGGTTACGGTCAGCCTCAGCAGGGCTATCCTCAGCAGAATGGAGGCACGTATCAGTATCCTCCTCAGCAGCAGATGCAGCCGCAAAAAGCTGGAAAGCAGTTTGATCCTGAATTGATCATCAAGATTCTGGTCTTCGGCGTGGTACCGCTGCTGTTCGTGCTGGGCATGGCTTTGTCACTGACACCTTTGAAGTGGGTGTTTATTGGCCTGGCTGTGGTGGCTGTGGTCATGATTTGGGTGCGCCCTGTGGTGTCTTCAAACTTGCGCACAACCCTTTCTGTGGTGTATGCGGCGCTGGCTGTGGTGGCACTGGTAAGTGCGCTGACTTCCAGCGCACCGGCGGACAGTACCCGGTCAAGGGGCGTTACGCCGCCTGCTTCCAGCACAGCAGACTCCGGTACAGCGGTGCTTTCCGCTAACAGCACCACGGGAGGGGACGATCCTGATTCCCTCGGCGTGCTGGTTGCTACGGACGTGCCTACTGCTACCCCAGCCCCTGAAGATGATGGGCTGCAAAGCGAGGCAGTGGCGCAGCTGGAATCCTTCTTCTACTTCTGGAAGGTAAACCATCACGACGACATGGTGTCCCTGTGCTCTCCTTCTTGGCAGAGCAGCGTCAGCGAGCCGAAGAAGGCACTGTATCAAATTCTAGCCAACCGTACGCCTGAAGATTATACCATGGAGAAAATCTCCGGCACGGATAATGACACGACCCGTACGGTAACCGTGAAGGCAACCATCAACAAGAATAACGGTAAGGATGCCGAGCTGTATCGCCTGTCAGTGGTGATGGTGAAGGAAAACGAAACTTGGTATGTAGACCCCAAGTCTCTTTCTACCTTGGAGGACATTTCCACCGCCACTCCGGAACCGACGGCAACACCTACTGTGCAGGATTCCACCAATACATCTGCCAGCACGGTGCTGTACTATAATTCCAAGGGCGGCACCAAGTATCATGCGGATGAACACTGCCGCTCCATCCATTCCAGCTATTATCAGTACATGAAGAGCTTCACGTACGGCGAGATCAACGACGACGCTTACAAGGACTTGACTGCATGCAATGTGTGCAATGCACCCCTTCGTTAAGCAAGGAGTGTGAAGCATGACCCTTGAAAAGCTGGCAGATTCCCTTTCTTGGATGGAAGGGAAAATGCTTGTGGGCTTGTCCGGCGGAGCAGATTCCATGGCATTGTGCAGCGCACTGCTGGAGCTTCGCAACCGTGGCCAGGTGATGCTGGAAGCCGTGCATGTGAATCACGGATTGCGAGGGCAGGCAGCGGACGAGGACGAAGCCTTTGTAACAGACTTCTGTAGGAAGCAAAACATACCGTGTTCTGTTTTTCATCTAACCCCTCCGGCAAACCCTGGGGAAGGATGGGCTCGGGAGGCACGGTATGCCGCCTTTCGGCAGGCCATGAAGCAAAGCGGTGCAGATGCGCTGGTGCTTGCTCATCACCGGGAAGATCAGGCGGAAACCCTACTGATGCACCTGATGCGAGGAACCGGGCTGGATGGCCTGTGTGGTATGCGGCAGCAATCGCAGATGAACGGCATGACCGTGCTGCGGCCACTGCTGCATGTCAGCAAAGCAGAAATGGTTGACGCCTTGCAGCAAGCAGGACAGCCTTGGCGAGAAGACACCAGCAACGCAACAGATGTCTACCTGCGCAATCGGGTGCGGCATCAGGTCATACCTTTGCTGGAATCCCTTGCCCCCGGCATTGCCGAGCGAATGGGGCAAACGGCAGAGCTCCTTCAATGGGACAGTGACGCACTGAACATGCTGGCACAGGAACAGATGCCAACGGACTTGAGCACCTATTTTCCTTTGCCACTGCTGCAAAAGCAAACGCCGGCAGTGCGGACAAGGATGCTTAGGCTGTGGTGGCAAAGCCAATGCCATTCGGTACTGGATGCAGCCCATACCCAAGGACTCGCTTCCTTGCTGGATGCCCCGGTAGGTGCACAGTGCACCCTGCCGCAAGATGCGAAGGCGTACCGAGGCTATACCCACCTTCATCTGGTGGAAGAAAAAAAGCTGTGTACGCCCGTACATGTTCATGGCGCAGGCTGCTACGCCATGGGCAAGGTGAAGTTGACCATTGAATCCTTGGCAAACGCACCGGGCAACGGGAAAACCTGCCAAGCACTTCCGGCGGTCATGGTGCAGGACGCTGTGCTTAGAACACGGCAGCAAGGGGATTTTATCCGCCCCTTCGGTCAGGAGGGTAGGCAGTCCCTGCAGGATTATTTGGTGGATCACAAGATTGACGCTCCCTTCCGGGATCAGCTTCCCTTGCTCTGCATGGGGCAGGAAGTGTTGCTGGTGTGCGGTGTGGGAGCAGGTCATGTGCCACGATGGCAGGAAGGTTTCCTCAAAGCGATTTGGTCAGGCGAAATGCCTTGGCTTATCCATCAATAAGGCAATAAAAGGAGAAGAACAGCATGGAACAGGATGCTAAGATCTATCAGGATTTGAGCAAGGTACTGGTATCAAGCGAGGAGATTCATCAGGCGGTCAAGGCACTGGGCAAAAAGATCACCGCCGACTATCAGGGCAAGGAACCGATGCTCGTTGGCATTCTGAAGGGTGCTGTGGTTTTCTATGCGGACTTGATTCGTGAAATTGATCTGCCGCTGAAGACAGACTTCATGGTCGTTTCCAGCTATGGCCGTTCCACGGAAACCACCGGCGTGGTGAAGATCATCAAGGATTTGAGTTGCAGCCTGAACGGCGTGGACGTGCTGATTGTGGAGGACATTGTGGACTCCGGCATTACGCTGAATTATCTGAAGAACATGCTTCAGGATCGGGGCGCTGCCTCCATTAAGATTGCCACCTTGCTGGATAAGCCTGCTCGTCGTCGGGTGGATTTGAAGGCGGACTATTCCTGCTTTGAAATCCCGGACGAGTTTGTGGTAGGCTATGGTCTGGACTATGATGAAAAGTACCGCAACCTGCCGCTGATCGGCGTGCTCAGCCCCAAGATTTACGGTGGCGAAGACTGACAATCGGACTGCTTCTGACTGAAGGAGGACAACATTTTGAAGAAATCTTCAAAGGGATTGATGGGCTATGTGGTGGTGATTGCCACCTTCCTGATTATTGCCATTCTGCTTAACGGCGGCATGGGCACCCAGGAAAATAAGCGCATCGAATATCCGCAGCTGCTGCAAATGATCGAGAACGGTCAGGTGAGCAGGGTCGCCATTCGGGGCACGTCCTTGGTGGGCTTAAAGACAAATACCACCGTGGCGGCATCCAACTTCCCGGATCGGCAGTATGACTTTGAAACCACCATTGGCAGCGACTTTATTGACACGGTGCGGCAGATGGAGGCCAACAAGCAAGGCAAGGCACTGGATGAAGTGACGGTGAATGACCTGAGCTTCACGGTGGAATACCGTGCACCGGTGCAGACCTCCTGGTGGGTGGAGTTCCTGCCCATGATTGTAATCTCGGTGATCTTCCTGCTGTTCTGGTATCTGATGATGCGTGGACAGGCAGGCGGCAATGGCAAGGTGATGAGCTTTGGCAAGAGCCGTGCCAGAATGCAGGAGCCCGGCAAGAACAAGGTCACCTTTGCCGATGTGGCCGGTGCGGATGAGGAGAAGGAAGAACTGCAGGAAATGGTGGACTTCCTCCGCAATCCGAAGCACTATATCGAGATGGGTGCCCGCATTCCTAAGGGCGTACTGCTGGTGGGTCCTCCCGGCACAGGCAAAACCCTGTTGGCCAAGGCAGTGGCTGGGGAAGCAGGCGTGCCCTTCTTCTCCATTTCCGGCTCTGACTTTGTGGAAATGTTCGTTGGCGTTGGCGCCAGCCGGGTGCGTGACCTGTTTGAAACGGCAAAGAAGGCTGCTCCTTCCATTGTCTTCATCGATGAAATTGATGCCGTAGGTCGGCACCGTGGTGCAGGCCTTGGCGGCGGTCATGATGAACGGGAGCAGACCCTGAATCAGCTGCTGGTGGAAATGGACGGTTTCGCCATCAATGAGGGTGTCATCGTTATGGCGGCTACCAACCGCCGGGATATTCTGGATCCGGCACTGCTGCGTCCCGGCCGCTTTGACCGTCAGGTGACGGTAAACTATCCGGATATTGACGGTCGTGTAGCTATCCTGAAGGTGCACAGCAAGGGCAAGCCCCTGGCCAAGGACGTGGATCTGCGGAACATCGCCAAGCGGGTTCCCTTTGCTACCGGCGCTGAACTGGAAAATGTGATGAACGAGGCAGCTATTCTTGCCGCCCGTGCACGGAGCAAGGAGATCACCCAGCAGTTGCTGATTGATGCCATTGCCCGGGTACAGATGGGTCCTGAAAAGCGGAGCCACAAGGTTAGCGATTCCGACAAGCGGATGGTGGCCATTCACGAAAGCGGTCATGCGCTGGTGGGACACTTCCTGCCCGGGTGCGATGAAGTGCACCTGATCACCATTGTGCCCCGTGGACAGGCCGCTGGTCATACCCTGGCTCTGCCTGGGGAAGAGCGGGACAACCTGAGCCGCTCCCAGCTGCTGGATCAAATCTGCATGATGTTGGGCGGCCACGCAGCAGAGGAAGTGGTGCTGAACGAAATCTACACCGGCTCTTCTTCTGACCTGAAGCGTGCAACGGAAATGTGCCGCAAGATGGTGACCCAGTTCGGCATGAGCGATAAGCTGGGCACGGTCTATCTGGGCAGCGATCAGGAAGTATTCGTGGGCATGGAGTTCGGCCAGAGCCGTGAATATTCCGAAAAGGTTGCAGCGGAGATTGACGAGGAAGTCCGTCGGATACTGGCAGAGTGCTACGAGCGTGCCAAGCAGGTGCTTCGTGAGCATCGAGATCGGATGGATCAGCTGGTGGCTGCCCTGCTGGAGCAGAATACGGTAAGCCGCAAGGAGTTTGTGGCACTGATGGAAACTGGCACGATTCCGGAAGGGCTGGATGATGACAAGCCCCAGCCGGAAGCACCCATTCCTCACGAGGAAAAGAAAGCACCTGAAACGGATGAGGAGAAGCATGAGATTCCGGAACATGTGATGTCCTTCAGCAACCTGTCCGGGGACGACTGAATTTCATGAAAATTGATCTTCACTTGCATACCACCAGTTCCGATGGTGCCTTAACGCCATGGGAACTGGTGGGAAAAGCGCACAGCCTGGGCGTGGACGTGATGGCTGTGACCGATCACGACACGTTCAAGGGCTACGAACAGCTGCAAGGTCGTACCCTGCCCATTGATGTGGTGCAAGGCGTGGAAATGAGCATGGCCGACCGTAAGAATATGCATCTCTTAGGATATGGCCTGACCAGCGACACGCCGCTGCATCAGAGGGTGGAGGCTTTGTCTGTTGCCCGTGTGGAGCGTGCCAGGCAGATGCTTGACCTTCTGCGTGAAAAAGGCATGCCCCTGGATGAAGCAGAGCTTTTCGCATCCTGCAAAGGCAGCGTAGGGCGGCCGCACATTGCGCAAATGCTTGTGCAGAAGGGCTATGTGCACAGCTGCGAGGAAGCCTTCCAACGCTATCTGGGGGACGGATGCAGCTGCTTCGTGGCAGGGGAAAGGCTCTGCCTGAAAGATGCATTGCACCTCATGCGGCAAAGCGGCTTCGTGCCTGTGCTGGCACATCCCCGGCTGATGGGCATGGGTGACCAAACCCTGTCCATGCTGCTGGAAACGTGGCGGGAACAGGGGCTCATGGGGCTGGAAGTGTATCATCCTTCCGCTGAAGCGAAAGGATATGCAACTCTTGACCACATGGCTCGTCGCTTGGGTCTGCTTGTGACCGGCGGCAGCGACTTCCACTGGGAAGGGGATCGACACGGCTTGCCGGGCTGCACAGCTGCGGCATGGATCGGCATGCAGGAAGACTTTGACGCTTTGCTGGATGCAATGAAGCAGCAAAAACAACAGTATGATACGTTTGCGAAAGGAGGCTTTGAGGCTTGAACAACGGCTATTCTCAGCCGCGGCGGCGTACCCAGTCAGCACGGCTGACGCAGCAGGAGTCGTCTGCTGCCCCGCTGCAGCAGGCTGCGGCGTATCAACAGCCTCGCCAGGGCGTGCCTACAACGTCCGGAGCTTCAAACTATACCCCGCAAAACAGCTTTCGACAGCAAGGTAATCCGGCGGCAACAAGGCAGCAGGTGAACCAGCCTGTGCAGCAAATGCCTCAGCCTCAGGCACGGCAGACTTATCAGCCGACACAAGCGGCAAATCAGCCGAACAGCCAACCGAGATTCCAAGCTTCGTATCAGCAGACGCCTGCACAGCCGCAGCAGCGACCTGCTTACGCAGGGCAAGCGGTGCAGTCGCAGCCTGCGTATTACCAGCAGCCTGTTTATCAGCCCCAACAGCCGGGCTATGGTGTGGAGCGACAGGGGACACAGCAGAATTATCAGCACACCACTGGCTACATTCCGCCCAAGCACCCTGATCTGCCTATGAGCAATGGCGGAGAACCGCCGCAGAAGCGTGGAAACAACTGGATCGTTATCCTTGTGGCGGCAGTGTTGGTGATTGCCATTGGCGTAGGTGCTTATTACTATCATCAGGATGCACAGCTTCGGTCGGCTGTAACGGCTTACGACAATGTTTTCTGCCCCGGCGTGTTCGTGGATGGCATTGCCCTTGAGGGCATGACGGCAGAAGAAGGTGTCGCCGCTGTCACGGCGCAGGCGCAGACAAGAAATGATTCCTGGTACGTGAACCTTACCTATCAGGGACAGGTGGTCACTACCCTCACGGCCAGCCAGCTAGGCATGACCGTGGACGTGGCGGATGTGATGAATCAGGCCTGGGCACAGGGGCACACGGGCGATGTGTACCAGCGGAAGGAAGCTATGGAGCAGCTGCTTGTAACCCACTTTGAGGGTTACACGGCCATGCCCGGCGGCGATACTTCCGTGGTGGACGGGGTGCTGAACGAAATTAAGAACCTTGTCTACCGTGCTCCTACGGATGCAACCTTGGTCAGCTTTGATCCGGACAAGACGGATCCCTTCACCTTTCAGGATGCAGTGGAAGGCCGCACTTTGGACATTGAGCCTTTGAAGGAAAAGCTGTATCAGATGGTTTCTACCATGGAAAGCGGCGATGTGGAGATTGAGCCGGATACCATTGCTCCTACGGTAACACTGGAGGAGCTGAAGAAGAAGTACACCCTTCGTGCTTCCGTGTATACCCCCATCAGCAGCAAATCCTCGGAGAATCGTACCAACAATATTCGCCGGTGCTTCGAACTGATTTCCGGCTATGTGCTGGATTCTGGCAGCAAGTTCTCCTTCAATACGGTGGTTGGCAAGCGGACGGTTGCCAACGGCTTCTATGAGGCCATTGAGTATGCTTACGGCACGGAAGTCATGGGCGTAGGCGGCGGCACCTGCCAGGCCAGCACCACCCTGTATCAGGCGGCGGTGGAGGCTGGACTGGACATTATCACCCGGGAGCCTCACTCCAAGTCGGTATCCTATGCCGCTTATGGCGAGGATGCTACCGTGTACTGGGAAGGCAACCGGAAGATTGACCTGGTATTCAAGAACAGCACGGACAGCCCGCTGTACTTTGTGGCTTCTGTGCAGAGTGATCCCAGCAACCGGAAACGGCTGATTGCCAAGGTTTCCATCTATGGAGAAAGCCTGGGGGATGATGTGCGGTATGAGCTGCAAAGCCAGACCGTGGAAGTCCTCACCGCACCTGAAGATCCGGAATACGTGAAGGACACCAAGCAGACCTACGTGACCTACACTGATGAAGAGTACGTGGCTCGGAAGGCGGCGGATGGCTGCAAGGTGGAAAGCTACCGGGTGAAATACGTCGGGGATACGGCGGTGGAGCGGACATTGCTCTTTACGGATACCTACAAGGCGCAGAGCAAGCTGATCTACGTAGGTACCAAGAAGCGCACGGAATGATGAAAAGGGGAGGGGTTCGAGAGAGCCTCTCCTTTTCACGTAAAGTAACCGTGCTGCTGCATTTTTCAGCAACTTGCCACAAGGCAGGACTTGTGATAAGATGAAGCACGGACAATCGATCCTGAAATGAATACATCATGGAGGTTCAATCATATGTATCGTTATTCCACGAATCGAGCAAGAGGCAACACCGGCGCACCGGGACTGAAGGAGCGGGCAAAGACCCTGCTGATTATCGTTTTGCTGGCCGCACTGGTGGTGGGGCTGATTGTGGGCGTTCCGGCGGTGAAGTTTAAGAACGACGCACGTCAGCTGTATTTGGCACGCATCCAGCTGGAGTGCGGCAATGCGCTGGATCTTTCCGGCTCTCTCAGCAGAACGGCAGGCACGAGCTCTACCTCCACCCTGTCCAAGATTCGCAGTTACGTGTATGCCATGGAGACCATCAATTCCCTAAGCGTGGGCATGGACGGCAGCAACGGCTATATCATCTCCGAAGACTGGTTTACCAATCTGTACAGCATTATTGACGCGTATTCCAGCCAGCTGCTGACGGGCATGAACACCTCTGAGCAGCAAACGTCCCTGTATAACTCCCTGCAAACCCTGTCCCAGCAGCTGTCCGGGGTGGACTGAAAAAGTTTTGTGATGAAATTGTGAAGAATTTGTGAACGATGCAATAAAACGCCCTTCTGATCCGTCTTATAGGTGTAACACAGAAAACACCCGGTGAAAGGAGACTTTGCAATGAAGCAGAAGTTGTTTTCCTTCCTCTGTGCATTGGTGATGATATGCTCCTGCCTGACCTTGAGCGGAGCTGTGGCGGAGGATCAATCCTTTACGGCGGCGGATGTGCCGGAGAATCTTTTCAGTTCGACGGATGATGCCAATTATTATTCCCTTGAGTCCATGACGGCTGTGGGCAGCACGCTGTATGCTTCGATGTACACCAGCTACGGCAGAGCACTTGCCTACTGGCAGCCCGGCATGGAAAAAGAAAAAATGATCGGTCTGAAGGAAGCAACCAATGACAATGGCGGCAGCTACAAGACCAGCACGCTGCTGTTTGCGTCTGACTACAGCGATGTAGAAACCCTGAAGGCAGATGCGGTGGAAAAGGGCATTGCCGATACGGATCACGTACTGGGCAACCTGTTTACGGACGGCACACGGCTAATGTCTGTGAATCCCTTCACAGGCTTGGTATTTGAGATTCAGGTGGATGGCGACGGACTGGTTTACAAAGATATCGTCACCCTGCAAGAGACGAACCTTTTCTTCCATGTGTATTCTGATGATGGCACTTCCTACGTGATCGGTGGCAACAGCGTTTCCGCTACCGTAACGGGGGATAAGCTGCTGGTCTTCATTAACGACTGGGATGACAACGACAAGTCTGCCAATAAGCTGTACATTGCTGATCTGGCGACCGGCGCAGTAAAGACCTCTGCTGTTGAGCATGTGTATGGTCTGACCGGTTATAAGGATGGCAAGGCAGTTGTTCGCTTGTGGGACGCGGATAATGTCTATAATGCAGAAACCCAAACGCACGATTACGGCGATTTGGCCATTTATGATCCGGCAACGGATACAGCGCAGAGCATCGGCAAGATGGATACCTATTCGAATACGTTCTTGTACTGTGCAGCACTGGATACCATCATTTATCAGAACAACACCAAAGTGATGGGCTTCGTGGGGGATCAGTTCACCAAGAAGCAGATTGGCTATATGCCTGTTGACTATGTAGGCTATGCCGCCACCATTGGCAAGACCTACATTGCCGCCAGCTACGAGAGCACCGTGGCTCGGGATCTGAATCTGGGCTTCCAGTCGGATCAATACCTGATGGTTGCCAACATGGGCTATATGTACGAAGGTGCTCAACTCTTTACGGAGCGGTATCCCAACATTCCTGTTTATTTCGATAACAACTATTACTCCAGCATGGAAAGCATTAACCAGGCCATGGTCAGCGGAGACAACACAGTAGATGTCTTTGCTATGAGCGTTACCTACGGCTCCTTTGAAACCCTGATGAAGAAAGGGTACTGCGCTGACCTGTCTGGCTGCACTGCGTTGACCGATGCTATCAGCCGCATGTATCCTGTTTTCCAGAACCAGGTGATGAAGGACGGCAAGCTGTATGCAATCCCTTACAACGTCTATGGCAGCGGAAGCTGGTTCTATGATACCGGCGTGCTGAAAGAGGTAGGCCTTACGGAAGAAGAACTGCCGACCAACTTCGTTGAGCTGTGCGAATTCATCACCCGCTGGAACGACGAGTTTGTGGATGAATATCCTGAGTATTGGTTGATGGAGGGTACCGGCTCAACCGGCTTGAAAGCGGAATTGCTGAGTATCATGCTTTCCACCTATATCGACTATTGCAACTATGAAGGCAAGGACATTACCTTTGATACCCCTGCGTTCCGTGAAATGATGCAGGCATGGGAAAAGGTTGAGTGCGACCAGATTGATAAACAAATGGCGGACGACGAGGCCAATGATACCTATCGAACCGGCTTGCTGAATCAATACAACACCACGGTGGGCGACTTCTCCTGGATGACGGGGAAGAATGAGTATGCCAAGTATTTGCCCATCACCCTGACTGCAGACACCGAGGAGTTCTTCAGCACCAGTATGACAGTGTTGTTCATCAATCCCAACTCCACCCATATGGAAGCGGCACTGAACCTGTTGAACTGCACCCTGGAGGCACTGGACAATGCCACGAAGTACACCCTGTTCACCGACATGACGGAGCCTGTGAGAAACTCCAGCTATGACCGGATGCTGAGCAGCGAACAGGAATACCTGGATAGCCTGAAGAAGCAGCTGGAAACCGCTGATGAGGCTGACAAGCAGTACATTGAAGAATCCATCAAGAGCGAGGAAGAATACATCGAGAAAACCTTGCCCCAATATGAGTACGATATTTCTGCCGAGGCGATTCAGTACTATCTTGAGAATGTGGTGCCGAAGATCTGCATTCGCAAGCCTTCGTTTGTCTCTTCCGGTTCTTCCTCCGACTCCAACAGTGAGCTGAGGAATCTGGTTACCCGGTACAATGGGGGACAGATCACCTTGGATCAGTTCATCCGGGAGGCGGACAACAAGATGCGCATGATGCGCATGGAAGACGAGTAATCGCCTGATTGAAACCTTCGTCGGGGCAGAGCCGGTGAAAAGCCGCCTCTGCCCTCCGACACGTAAGGGAGGATGCTCTTGTGTTTCACAAGAAGAAGATTGTGTGGCTCCTGCTTCTGCCCGGCATGGCGGGGCTTATCCTGTTTTATGTGGCTCCCTTCATTGGGGGAATTTACTATTCCCTGCTGGACGGAACCTTCCAGAATAACTTTGTAGGACTGGATAACTACCGCCGTGTCATGCAGAACAGCATGTTTCAGCTGGGACTTAAGAACACATGGGAGCTGTCCATCCTGTGCGCTCCCGTGATTTGGCTTCTGTCCTTTCTGCTGGCTGCCATGCTGAAGATGCTGAAAGAACGCTCCACGGCGTTCCGCAACATTCTGCTGCTGCCGTACCTGATGCCTTCCTCGGCCATGCTGCTGATCTGGCTGACCATGTTTGACTATGGCGGCGTAATCAACCGGCTGGTGGTGGCCTTGGGGTTGGAACGGGTGGTTTGGCTGGATGGCGTAGCCCTGCGGGTGCCTGTGGTGCTGCTGTACATCTGGAAGAATCTTGGCTTCTCCGTGGTGTTGTTTGCATCTGCGCTCAGTGCGGTGCATCCTTCCTTGTATGAGTACGCTTCTCTGGAAGGGGCAGGCTGGTTTACCCAGGCTTTCCGCATTACTCTGCCACAGATTTTGCCCACGGCCTTCCTGGTGTTTGTGCTCAGCTGGGTGAATGCCTTCAAGATCTTCAAGGAAGTGTACTTCATTTCCGGCGCTTATCCGTCGGATGCCATTTACACCCTCCAGCATTTCATGAATAACAAGTACGCCAAGCTGGACTATCAGGATGTAACATCCGCTGCCTATATTTTCGCTGTGGGTGTCATGGCACTGTTTGCACTGATGTATGCCTCCAAGGCTGTCCGCTCACCGGATAAAGCGTAAGGGAAAGGAGAATGAGCAGTATGCATACGGCGCACCGCCGCAGAAGACATCGCCTCAATCGGCTTTCCCTTGGAGGATGGATCGCAATGATCCTGCTGGTGATTCTTTCTGCGCTGATTCTGGTTCCGATTATCTGCACGTTCCTGTATTCCTTCTTCCCCACCAGCGAAATCAAGGCTTGGCTGGGGCAGCGGAATAACTATGATGCCAACAGGTGGATGGATGTGATCTACTCGCCGGCGCAGTTTTCTCTCCGGCAGTATTACACCATTTTGATTGAAAATCCCACCTACCTGCAATACTTCTGCAACTCGGTGATGTATGCGGCAGCCATTCTGCTGGGGCAGGCTATGATTATTCCCTTGACCGCCTATGCCCTGAGTCGCTTCACCTTCCGAGGCAGGGATGTGATCTTCTTCTTCGTGCTGGTGCTGAT
Source organism: Phocaeicola dorei (assembly GCA_963627465.1). Lineage (GTDB taxonomy): Bacteria > Bacillota > Clostridia > Christensenellales > Aristaeellaceae > CAKUFA01. The sequence goes on along the minus strand of CAVGBO010000016.1, from coordinate 33,273 downwards.
GATTCTGCCCTTCCAGGTCACCATGGCGCCCAGCGTGATGGTGCTTCGGTGGCTGGGGCTGATGAACACCATTTGGGCGGTGATCCTGCCCATGTGCTTTTCGCCCTTCTACATCTTCCTGCTGCGGCAGTTCATGGTCTCCATCCCTAATGAATTGTTGGAAGCCGGCATGGTAGACGGCGTAGGCCCCTTCCGTGGGTTCATTCACGTGATTTTGCCGGTATGCCGTCCCATCCTTGGTGCGGCGGCGGCACTTTCCTTTGCGGACTGCTGGAACATGGTGGAACAGCCCCTGGTGTACCTGGCCAATGCCTCGTCCCTGCAGCCTCTGTCCACCATGTTTAACCAGATTTCCACGGAAGGCGCAGAGGTGGCCTTTGCCGGCTCTGCACTGTACATCCTGCCTACGCTGCTGATCTACCTGTACTTCCAGGAGGATATTGTGGCCGGTATTCAGCTCAGCGAGCTTAAGTAATCCATTTCACCTGCATGGAGGTTATTTCGATGAAGCTCAAGAGATTTGCCCTGCGAGGACTCATCATTCTGGCTGTGGTTGTGGCACTGTGCATGTTCTTCGCCCGCACGGTGCAGACCATCACCACCCCTAAGGTTCGCATGTATACCCCCACCAAGGGTCGGCTGGAACAGTCCTACAAGCTGACTGCCGAGGTTTACTTCCCGGAAACGGAGGAAGTGACCGTGGCGGAGGCCAAGAAAACGGCCGTTACCGTGAACAAGGTGTATGTGAAGGCAGGTTCCTACGTCAGCAAGGGGGACACCATCTTCACCACCACAGTGGGCAGCTATGAAGAAGACCTGCAGAAGCTGCAGGACTCCTATGACAGCAAGGCAACCGAGCTGCTGGAGCTGGACATTACCAACCGGAAGCTTTCCAAGGAAAGCCGGCAGAATGAGCTGTATGCCGAAATGGTGGAGAAGCAGAGCGACCTGAGCAAGCGCACCTATGAGGCACGGAAACTGGCCATGCAAAACGGCATTACCTTGGGCAGCGACGTAACCACCTGGAAAAAGCAGCTGGCCGCCGTGAAGGATGTGCCCCAGGAAGTGACCGATGCGGTGAATAAGGCCATTGCTGCCAAGTCCACCTACGATGAGGCGAGCACGGCCTTCTATGCCACTTACGAGGATAAGAAGCTGAAGGTCAGCAGCGATACCTTTGACTACATCAAGAAGCGGAATGCTTTGCAGGATGAAATGGATGACCTGAGCGACCAGATGATTGAGCTGGACAGCCGTGTGTCTGCACTGGCTACCATTACTGCCCCCCATGACGGATGGATCGTTTCCGTGGATGTTGCGGCAGGGGACAGCTACGATGGTGCCAAGGCTGCTTACACCATGACGGCGGAGGACTCCACACCCCTGCTGAAGGCTTCCTTGACCGGCGTGGATCGGACGATTTCCAACGGCACCAAGGTCACCCTGGGGGACAGCGACTCCGGTACGGAAAAGACCACGGTGCAGGCTACCCGCACGGAAACCAACGGCAGCAAGTATTTGCTGATTGACCTGCCGGAATCCATGCAGGAGCCGGGCAATTCTGCCATTCGTCAGGCACTGAATAACGGCGGCGTGCAGGCTACCATTACCTATCGTGCCAAGGAATCCACCACCTTGCTGCCCGCATCTGCTGTGCGCAGCGATGGCAGCAGCTACTACGTCTTCGTCGTGCAGGACAGCAACGGCGGCTTCCTGACCAGCAACAGCAAGAAGGCTGTGAAGACCTCCGTGACCGTGATTGAAAAGAATGATAAGCAGTACGCCGTGCAGGAGGATTTCTCCTATCAGACCATTGCTTATCAGGAAGACCGGGCACTCAGCGATGGCATGGCTGTGATGGAATACGTGAACTGATGGGAGGCGGCAGGAATGAAGAAAAAATTCCGGGGCCTCGTGGTGCTGCTGCTGATTTTTCTCGGCGTCATGACCTACAGCCTGATTCAGGTGAATGGCGTGGGCAGCACCCTCCAATATGTGGTGTCCCCGCCGGAACTTCAGCAGGCGGATACATCCGGCAGTGACAGCGATGCAAACAAGGTTCAGCCCAACCAAGGGCTGAAGGACTGGCAGGAGTCCTTGGAGACGGCAGCGGAGGATATGTCCGAGGCTATTGCAAAGTGGACCATGGGGGGCGTAATCCAGAGCACAACCGTCTCCAATGCCACAGAGGAAGCCTCCGGCGATGCCCGTATTGACCTGCTGGGGGAAAACGCATTTGCCGTTCATCCACGGTATATCCTCTATGGCCGCACCTTCTATGATGAGGAACTGAAGAACGGCGACAAGGTCATCATGGTGGATGAGCAACTGGCACTGAAGTTGTACTCGGTAGCAGATCCCATTGACCGCACGGTGCTGCTGAACGGGGAAGCGTACCGCATCGTGGGCGTTGTTCGCCACGAAAAGCGAGTAGGCGACTATATGGATATGGGTGCTTACATTCCGCTGATGAGCCTGGTCAGCCAAAGCATCCAGCCTACCGCCATTGTGGTGGAGGCAACGCCCATCAGTGGCTCTGGTGCAAACGTAACCTTCACCAACACCATGAAGCAGTGGAAGGAAGGCGGTACCGTCATTGACCTGGGGAAGGAAACCATGGCTGCCACCCTGTGGCTTCGGGTGCTGATTTTCCTCATTGGATTTGTAATCGTGATGCGGGTGATCAAGCGGCTGAACAGAGAAGTGGCTGCCTATCACCGGCAGTATCAGGCGGAATTGCAAAAGACCTATGCTGTCCGCTTAATGCCTCAGCTGATGCTGCGGATTGTCCTGTTTGCCGTGGGCTACGTGATCTGCGCCGGCGGCTTGGCACTGCTGGTGAATTACCTGATTCGCCCTGTGTACACCTTTACGGAATGGGTGCCTACGGTACTGGTGGAGTGGAGCGACATCACAACCGCCTTCTGGAACGTGTGGCAGACCCCGGCCACGGTGCTGGAGTTCCGTACGCCGGAGCTGCTGCGGCTTAGGTTCTTCACGGTGGTGCTGCAGGGCTGTACGGCCTGCGTCGGCCTCATGATTGCCTACCTGTATGGCCAGAATCGTTCTCAGGAGCAGAAGATTCGCGAAACCCTGTCCACCCTGTATCAGGAGAAGGTGGCCGTGTCCTACGTGCGGACGGAGAAGCCTATGCTCTTTGCTTCCATGGGGTACATCCCCTGCGTGAATGCTGAGGAGCAGATTGACTGCGGCGAAAAGAAAAAGAAACTGCGCACCACCACGGCCATGATCCGCATTGTGGATGCGGAAGAGGTGCTGCGGCTAATGCCGAACTCCGCCCGTGAAGGCTATTTCGTTTTGCAGGTGACGGATCCCATCCTGAAGCAGAACAATGCTACTTACCGGATTGACTGCGGAGAAGCAGGAAAGAAGGTTCAGGAGATTGACCGGGACTATGATCTTTCTCTGCCCATTGATACCCTGGCACGGCTTGTTTACGGCAGCGACAATTTCCAGGACTACTTGGAGAGCCATGCGGATTACGATTTGAAGATGCGTTCCCATGCCATGGAAGGCTTCTTTGCCCATCACATGACCATTACCGGGAAAGCATAAGCAAAAGCAAAAGAAGCGGCATCGTCGATTTTGTTACCGACGATGCCGCTTTTATTTACTTGGCGAAAATCTTGGCATTAGGCCTTGCCGTTGCAGCCCAACACATCAACGATCTTATGACGAACCATGTCGCGAATGCCGGTACGGGCATCGGTCAGGTACTGACGGGGATCGAAGTGATCAGGATGCTCAGCAAAGTGCTTACGAACCAGACCGGTGAAGGCAAGACGCAGGTCGGAGTCGATGTTGATCTTGCACACAGCCATGGTGGCAGCCTTACGGAGCATGTCTTCCGGCACGCCCTGAGCACCAGGCATCTGACCGCCGAATTCGTTGATCATGTCAACATACTCGGGGATAACGGAGGAAGCACCATGCAGCACGATGGGGAAGCCAGGCAGACGACGGCCAACCTCTTCCAGAATGTCGAAGCGCAGCTTGGGTTCGCCCTTGAACTTGTAAGCACCGTGGCTGGTGCCGATGGCGATGGCCAGGGAGTCGCAGCCCGTGCGGCTTACGAATTCTTCCACTTCATCAGGCTGGGTGTAGCTGCTGTCCTCAGCGGAAACCTTCACATCGTCTTCCACGCCGGCAAGACGGCCAAGCTCAGCTTCAACCACAACACCGTGGTCATGAGCATACTCAACCACGCGCTTGGTCTGGGCGATGTTTTCTTCGAAGGGCAGGTGGCTGCCGTCGATCATCACGGAGGAGAAACCGCCGTCGATGCAGCTCTTGCAGGTCTCGAAGTCGGGGCCATGATCCAGGTGCACAACGATGGGCAGGTCAGTATCCTGCACAGCAGCCTCGATCATCTTCATCAGGTACACATGCTTGGCATACTTCCGTGCGCCGGCAGATACCTGCAGAATCACAGGGGCGTTCTCCATCTTAGCACCTTCCGTGATGCCCTGGATGATCTCCATGTTATTCACGTTGAAAGCGCCAATAGCATAGCCGCCTTCATAGGCCTTTTTGAACATTTCAGTACTGGTAACGATAGCCATTGGAAAAACCTCCTTTAGGACTGTCTTCGCCTTATTATAGCACGTTTTTTCGAGAATGCAAAGAAAAGATTGATGCTTTTATGACAAGATGCCCGATGCTTCCTGCATCAATAGGTCTTGCCATTGGTGGAGAGCACGAAGTCGGGTTTCAGGCGCAGGAAGGCTTTCATATGGGGCGTCTCCATGTGTGCCTGCTGATGCTTTTCACTTGCCCATTCTTCGATGAGCAGCACTTGATCAGGCTGGTCAGGGCTGAGAAAGTAGTCATACCGGAGGCAGCCGTCTTCCTGCTGCACCACTTGGGGCATGCCGAGTTCGTGCACAGCGGCGAAGAAGTCCTCCCGGCAGCCGGGTTTCAGGGTGTAGGTAAGCAGAATCAACATGGTCATTCCTCCTTGCAAAATGGTTGAGTATGCAAAACATGGAGCATCATGGGCACCTCCACCAGCAGCATCACCGTCCATCCGGCAACGCAGGCGTAGGTGATGCCGCTGATGCCCATGTGGGGCGCTAGCAGATAGGTAAACACCACACGAATGCTTGTCTGAATTGCCGTGCACAGCAGGGTGACGGACATTTTGCCCATGCCCCGGAAGAAGCCCTGCACCCCGTTGGTCATGGCAGGCCAAAGGTAGAACAGTGCCATGTGCAGCAGATACTGAGCACCGAGAGCCACCACCTGTTCGCTGCCTTCCCCGGCAACAAACCAGCTGACGATTGGCCGGCGGAACAGCAGCGTCACCGTGCCGATGAGCACCCAATACACGCTTTCCAGCAGCAGGCCTGCCTTCAGACCTTGCCGAATCCTTTCCGGCTGCTTGGCACCAAGGTTCTGGGCAGAGAAGGTGGTAATGGCCTGCCCAATGCTCTGCTCCGGCGTGAAGGCAAAATCGTCCACACGGGTGCAGGCGTTGAAGGCAGCAATCACATCCAACCCCAGTTGGTTCACCTGCCCTTGGATCAGCAGCTTGCCAATGGGCTGAACAGCCTGCTGCAGGGCGGTCACACTGCCGTATTGCAGGGTGGTCTTCAGCAGCGGCGGATCAATCCGCCATTCACTCCGCTTCAGGCAAAGCATGGGAACCTTTCGGCGGATGTACAGCCAGCTCATCGCAGCAGAGGCCGCTTCCGCTATCACAGTGGTCAGGGCTGAACAAACAATGCCAAAACCCAACAAGCCGATGAAGATTAAGTCCAGCACTCCGTTCAAAATGGAGGAAAACATAAGAAATTTCAGGGGCGTTTTGCTGTCGCCTACACTTTTCAGGGCGGCGGACAAAGCATTGTAGAAGCAGGTGAACGGAGCACCCAGAAAAGTAATCCGCAGGTAGATCCTAGTCATGGATCGGATTTCTTCCGGCACGGCCAGCAAGGCTAGAATCCCATCCGTCATTAGAAAGCCTGCAAGAGCCACCACAACCGAAAAGATGCCGCCGGCAAGCACGGCTGTGGCCATTTCCTTATGCAGCTCTTCCATGCGCTTGCCGCCGAAGAATTGGCTCATCAGGACACCGGCACCCATGCACAGCCCGGTAATGCCGAGGATTACCAGGTTCATCACCGGCCCTGCAATGCCCTCTGCTGCCAAAGCTCCTTTGCCGATAAACCGGCCTGCAATGATGCTGTCCACAGCGTTGTAGGCAAGCTGGAAGCAGTTGCCGAGAATCAGCGGAATGGCGTACTTTATCAGATGGGGAAAGGTTTTGCCTTGAGTCATGTCGGCGGCAGCCATGCAGATCAACTCCTGAAAAACGTCCTCCCTATTGTATCACAGGCAGTCATGGATGAACAGGAAAAATGGAATGGAATTTTGCAAGCGGCCTATTTGACAAAGCATTCGGTCTTGTTCTCATCGGTCAGTTATGCTACAATTTCAGTGGAGGTGTTGCCCATGCAGAAAGACATTCCTGTATTGGTTACCATTGCGGGACGTTCACAGGACTATTCCGGAGAAGATGAAGAACCCATTCGTGTAACGACCACCGGCAGACTGAAGGTTTCCGGCAGTCAGTATACCCTTTATTATCAGGAGACTCAGCCGGAGGATGAAAAAGGCAAGACCAGCACCCAGGATATTACCCTGCAAATGCAGCCGGGGCGGGTGATGATGACCCGGGCAGGGGACTTTGGCACCTCCATGGTGTTCATTAAGGGACAACGCTTTGAGGGCGCTTATCATACCCCCTACGGCAATCTTGGCATGGCGGTGTATGCTACTCGGGTGAATTGCAAGTTGACCCCGGAGCACGGCACGGTGCATCTGCAATACCAGCTGGATATGCAGGGCTCTTACAGCGCACTGCATGAATTGAGCTTGGAGTATGCGGCCAACGGACCTGTATGCTGAATAACTTGCGCAGGGAGATAACCGCCCTGCTTCAGCAGTACTCCACAAGACGCCCTTGCGCCCTAAGGCGAAGTCTGCATCCTGATTTTCTGCTGGCGGTGGATTTGCCGCTGGCGGCGGAAGAGGATACTGTGCAGGCCTTCATCCAGAGGGCGGAACAGGAAGGCTGGACGGTGCGGCGGGAAAACGGGTGGCTGCTCTTGGATCATGCCTTGCCCCAGCCGACCTGCTGCAAAGAAGTTGCTCCTTCAGGACGCCTTGGCAATGCGATCTGGCTGCTGCGCCTGCATCCTTCGGATGTGATGGATGCAGGAGTTTTGCGCTTGCTGGCAAAGGCAGCAGAGGAAGGCGAAAAGGCAGTGGAACGTGTCTGCGATGGCTGTGTGCGAGACTGGGCGGTAAGGCTGCGCAGGCAGGAAGCGCTGCCCGGCGGATTGCTTCCCTATATGCTGCAAGTTGCCTGTCTGCTGGAGGAAAGGAGAAAGAAACCGTGATTATTACCTGTATTGGTCACGCTATGTTTTTGCTGGAGCTGGACAACGGCATGCGGATTCTGACCGACCCTGTGGATCAGGGCAGCGGCTACCCTGTAGAGCCTGTGAAGGCGGATGCGGTGCTGGTGTCCCATCATCATCATGATCATGCAGCACTGGAGAATGCGCCTGGAGCGCAGGTCATTGATACGGAAGGTCTGCATACCCTTGCACCGGATGTGAAGATTCAGGCGATTCATGCTTGGCATGATGACGCACAGGGAACCAAGCGCGGCTCTACCCTCCTGTTCCTGCTGGAGGCAGAGGGACTTCGTGTTGCCCATCTGGGGGATCTGGGGCATCTGCCCACCAAGGAGCAGATTGCTGCCCTTGCACCGGTGGATGTGCTGATGATCCCTGTAGGCGGCTACTATACCATTGATGCTGAACAGGCGAAGAAGACGGCGGAGCTGCTGCAAGCACGGGTGATTCTGCCCATGCATTACCGCACTGATAATAATGCGGATTGGCCGATTGCCGGGGCAGATGCGTTCCTCCACCTGTATGCCGAAGCAGATGTGACTCGTCAAAATCTGCTTCGGGTGACGAAAGGGGATCTCTGCTGTCAGAAAAAGGTGTGCCTCCTGTCGGCACAGCTGAAGGGATAAGATGCCATGGACATGAAGCAAACCCTGCTGGACGGTGGTTTTGCACGGGTGATTCTGCTGGATGCATTGTCTTGCGGAGCGGCGGAGCATGGGACACTGCTGCTGGCTTTCTGGACCTATGAGGCAGAACGGGAGCCTGCCGAGCACGATGCGTGGATTCACCCGTATTACTATGCCTCCCAGCAAGCGTACCGCACGGCAGAAGCGGCGGTGAAGGCCTCCGATGGAGCATGGACACTGCGTGACGACATTCGGGTGAAACCCATCTTTGCACGTCTGCCCGGATTCAGCCAGGGACGCAACACCTTATCCTATATGGAAGGAGTGGGCAGCCGATTCCATGTGCAGATTTTGCTGTCGGAAAAGACTTTCCCGGTGGATATGGTGCTGGAAGAGCAGCACGGTCTGCACTGCGGTTCTTGCAGGCGCTGTATTGAGGTCTGCCCTTCCGGCGGCATTGACGAGGAGGGCTTTCACCGGGAAAAATGCCTGCGGAACTGGATGCTTTCCGGCAAGCCCATCCCGGAGAATATGCGGAAGATGGGCAATCGCCTCCTGGGCTGCGACAACTGTCAGCGGTGCTGTCCCCATCAGCCAAAGCCCATGGGGGAGCAGCTGCCACCGGTGTCTTTACGGGATTTGTTATCCAATCCGAAGGAAACAACCATGACCCTTCGGCCGATTATCGGCAGCAATTTGGCGATTCCTAACCGAGTACTGGGGCAGGCGTGCCTTGTGGCCGGGTGCAGCGGAGATACGTCCCTGCTTCCTTTGCTGGAATCCCTGAAAAAACACCCGTCCCCTTTGGTGGCAGAACATGCGGCCTGGGCAGTGAACGAATTGGAAAAAGAACAGCGGCCTCTTGATGAATGAAATCAAGAAGCCGCTTTTTTTCGATGATGTTTACTTGGTGCCCAGGTAGGCATCCTGTACACGCTTGTCAGCCAAAAGCTCTTCGCCTGTGCCGGACATGGTAATGCGTCCAGTCTCCAGCACGTAGGCATGGTGGGCACAGCGCAGGGCAGCATTGGCGTTCTGCTCAATCAGCAGAATGGTCATGCCGGTCTCATTCAGTTGACGAATGATGGAGAAGATGTCCTTCACAATCAGGGGGGCAAGACCCAGGGAAGGTTCGTCCATCATCAGGATCCGAGGCCTGGTCATCATGGCACGACCAACGGCCAGCATCTGCTGCTCGCCGCCGGAAAGGGTGCCGGCCTTCTGCCAGTTTCTTTCCTTCAGCCGGGGAAAGAGGGTGTAGACATGCTCAATGTCGGATTCGATGCTGTTCTTATCCTTACGGAGGTAAGCACCGATTTGCAGGTTCTCCTTCACGGTCAGGTTGTCAAAAACCCGGCGTCCTTCCGGCACCAAGGCGATGCCTTCGGACACAATCCGCTGGGTGCTTTGACTGGTAATGTCCCGTCCGTCATACACAATGCGGCCGGAACTGGAACGTACCAGTCCGCAGATGGTGCGCAGCGTGGTAGACTTACCAGCACCATTGGCACCGATCAGGGTAACAATTTCCCCTTCTTCCACCTCGAAGGAAATGCCCCGCAAGGCATCAATGCCGCCATAGTTCACGTGAAGATCCGTTACTTTCAGCAGACTCATTCTTCATCCACCCCCAGATAGGCCGCAATCACCGCAGGGTTATCCCGCACTTCCGCAGGCGTTCCCTTGGCAATCAGCTTGCCGAAGTCAATCACGTAAATACGATCGGAAATATCCATGACCAGGTTCATATGGTGCTCGATCATGAAAATGGTCAGCCCAAACTGATCCTTAATGGAGCGGATAAAAGCACCCAGCTCCTCGGTTTCCTGAGGATTCATGCCGGCAGCAGGCTCGTCCAGCAGCAGCAGCTTGGGCTGAGTTGCCAAGGCACGAGCAATTTCCAAGCGGCGCTGTTTGCCGTAGGGGAGGGAAGTGGCCTTCTCTTCCGCCAAGTCCGCCAAACCTACCACATCCAACAGATCCATGGCACGCTTGCGCATGGCCGCTTCTTCCTTGTAGTTCAGGCAGAAGGTGGCGGAAAATACATTGCTGGTGCGCCGCAGGTGGGTGGCAATCAGCACGTTTTCAAAGGCGGTCTGGGATTTGAACAGCCGGATGTTCTGAAAGGTACGGGCAATGCCCAGTGCCGTGATCTTGTCCGGCGTCATGCGGATATGCTTGCCCAGGTACATATCGCCCTTTTCACCGGCATACTCCCGCTTCATTTTGCCGGAGGGATGATTCATGGCAATGGGCTTATCCTGAAAGTAAACCGCACCGTTGGTGGGCTCATACACGCCGGTGATGCAGTTGAAGGCGGTGGTCTTGCCGGCACCGTTGGGACCGATGAGCGCCACGATTTCGCCCTCGTTGGCTTCCATGGAAAGGTCATTGATGGCAACCACGCCGCCGAACTGCATGGTGACGTTTTCTACACGCAACACGCTGCTCATGCCTTCGTCACCTCCTGCTTTGCCTTACGCTTGGGAATCTTCAAGTTCCAAAGCTCTCTGTCGCCCATCAAGCCTTGACGGAAGAACAGCACCACGATCATGATCACAACGGAGAACACCACCATGCGGAAGCCGGAGCCCAGCAGGGGAACCTGGAAGTCATTGATGTAGGTGGTATTATCCAGGAAGCGGAGCCACCATTCACTGCACGCAATGAACAGGAAGGAAGCAATCACACTGCCGGATACGCTGCCCATGCCGCCGATTACCACAATCAGCAGGATCTCATAGGTCATGGAGGACTTGAAGGCGTTGGCCTGCAGAGAACCTTGGTACATGGCCAGCAGAGCACCGCCTACGCCGGCAAAGAAGGAGCTGATGACAAAGGACATCTGCTTGTGATGGAACAGGTTGATGCCCATGGCTTCAGCGGCAATTTCATCATCACGGATGGCCTTGAAGGCACGACCGTAGGTGGAGTTGATCAGCAGCAGAATGATGCCGATGCATATGCCTGACACAATGAAAGGGAACAGTACCGTGCTGCCGCTCATCACCGTTTTGAAGGTGGGGTAGGTCTTCAGCAGGTTGGATCCGTTGGTAATGGGTCCAAGGCTGTCCCACTGCACAATAGCACGGATGATTTCCGCAAAGCCCAGGGTGGCAATGGCCAGGTAGTCACTCTTCAGCCGCAGCACGGGCAAACCGATCAGTGCAGCGAAGATGGCTGCCACCACACCGGCCAGCACCAAGGCGATGATGAAGTTCACCTCCACCGTAATGCAGCCGCCGGCATAGTACTGGTACACGGCCTGCCGCTTGGCAAGGGGGATGGTAAGCACGGCGTAGGTGTAAGCACCCACCAGCATGAAGCCCGCTTGTCCTAGGGAGAACAAACCGGTAAAGCCGTTCAGCAGGTTCATGGATACGGCAATCAGGGCATAAACGGCACCCTTCTTCAGCACCGTGACCAGCATAGAGCTTGCACCCTGGGTTTCTTCAGCCAGCCAGGCAAGGAAGAAAATGACCGCAACCCCGGCAACGCAGCAAAGGGTTTTCCACAAAGGTTGTTTCTTCATTCGTATCACCTCAAACCTTCTCTGCTGTCTTTTCGCCAAACAGACCGTTAGGCTTGAAGATCAGGATGATGATCAGCAAGGCGAAGGTGAAGGCATCGGAAAAGGCAGTGTAGCCTGCGGCCTTCATCAGGTTTTCGCAAATGCCGATGATAAACGCACCGATGACAGCACCAGGGATGGAACCAATACCGCCGAATACAGCGGCCACGAAGGCCTTCAAGCCGGGCATGGCACCAACCGTAGGCGTCACGGTGGAGTAGTTAGTGAAGTAAAGCATGGAGCCAACAGCAGCCAGGGCAGAGCCCAGGATGAAGGTGGCGGAAATCACATTGTTGATTTTAATGCCCATGAGCTGTGCTGTTTCAAAGTCCTTCGAAACAGCACGCATGGCCATGCCCACCTTGGTGTGGTTAATCAGCATCACCAGGGCAATGACCAGCAGCACGGTCAGCACAGGGGTCACAAGGGTCACAACCTTGGTGCTGGCGGAACCGATGCGCACCGTATCGGAGATCCAGGGCAGTACGGGATACTGCTTGGCCAGACCGCCGGTTACGTACCACATCAGGTTCTGCAGCAGGTAGGAAGTACCGATGGCAGAAATCATAATGGACATACGGGGAGCAGTACGCAGAGGCTTGTAAGCCACCCGCTCCACCAGGAAGCCCAATATGACGGTTAGAATAATCACCAGAGGAACGGAAATGCTAAGGGGCAGAGCGGCTACCAAATACACCATGAAGAAGCCGGCTGCAGTGAAGATGTCGCCGTGGGCAAAGTTGATTAACCGCAGAATGCCGTAGACCATGGTATAGCCTACAGCGATCAGCGCATACTGTCCGCCGACGGATATGCCGGCCAGCAGATAGGGGAGCAGCATGTCGAACATTCGTCATTCCTCCATTGGAAAGGGATATGCGATGATAGCAAGAAAGCGAACCCGCGCTTTCACGGGCACGGGTTCGCTGCTTGACTTACAGGGAAAGGGGATTACTCAGCGAGGCCTGCCACCGACTGGGTCTTTTCGAAGTCGAACTCGCCGGTTTCGGTGTTAGCCTTCTTGATGTAGGCCATGTCCTTGTTGGCGTCGCCGTTTTCATCGAAGGAGATGGCGCCGGTCACACCAGTGTAGGTGACGGAAGGAAGGGCAGCAGCCACGGCGGCGGGCTCGGTAGAACCGGCGGCCTTCAGTGCTTCGATGGCTACGTTGTAAGCATCAAAGCCCAGCACGGAAACAGCAGCCACGATGTCATTGCCGCCGTTGTTGGTCAGCTTGTCGGGGTTGGCGTTCAGCCATGCCTTGAAGCCGGAAACGAAATCCACTGCAGCAGCGTTGGTCTCATCTTCTGCGAAGAAGGTGGACACGTACACGTCAACATCCTTGCCCTTGGCAGCGTCCAGGATAACGGAGGACTCCCAAGTATCGCCAGCCATGATCGGGAAGGTGATGCCCTGAGAAGCAGCCTGGTCGATGATCAGGGAAGCATAGGTGGTGGCGCAGGGGGAGAAGATGACGTCGCAGCCGGCGTTCACAGCGTTGTTCAGGTAAGCAGAGAAGTCACTGGTGCCTTCGGTGAAGGTGTCTTCAACCACTTCGCAACCCAGGGTCTTGAAGGCTTCTACAAAGTAGTGTGCCAAGCCGTTGCCATAGTCTTCACCAAGCATGGAGAGCACATAAGCCTTCTTGCAGCCCTTGTCATAGGCGAAGTTGGCCATCACGCTGCCCTGGAAGGGATCCAGGAAGCATACGCGCCAGTAGTAGTCGCACAGCAGGGTCACATTAGGGTTGGTGCAGCTTACGCCAATGGCGGGAACCTCAGCAGCTGCGAACACGTCGCCGCCTGCCATGGAAGCACCGGAACCATAAGAACCGAGGACGATGGACACGCCGGAAGAAACCAGAGACTGGGCGGCGGTTACAGCCTTATCCGTTGCGGACTGGTTATCAACAATGACCAGCTCCACGTTATAGGTCTTGCCGCCAATTTCAACCGTAGGCGTCAGGGAGTGAGCATACTCAATGCCCAGCACTTCCTGCTTGCCGCCGGCACCGTTATCACCAGAGGAAGGCTCAAACACACCGATCTTAACGGTGTCTTCAGCAGATGCGAAGGTGAGGCAGCTCAGCGCCAGAACAATCGCAAGGACAAGTGCAGCTAGTTTCTTCATGGTAGGATGCCTCCTTTAATAGAATGAAGCGATTATACACCGGGGAAAATCAAAATGCAAGTGGAATACAAGAAAAATGCAAAACTGACGTTGACCATGCAAGATGCACGATTTTTGAACGAAAAACGGCATTTTGCGCAGCAAGGAATAGACTGCCGGAAACGCTGCACAGCACGTTTCTTTCGGACAAAAGGACGACTGTGTGAAAAATGCATCAAACACCGGCAAACTTGCGTATCCTACTCATAAGCCTGTATAGTTAGCCAGGAAATGACGGGTACGCTCTGCACTGGGGTGCTCGAAAACCTGCTGGGGTGTGCCTTGCTCCAGAATGATGCCTTCATCCATGAAAATCACTTTGCTGGCTACATCGTGGGCGAAGGACATTTCATGGGTGACGATGATCATGGTGGTATCACGCTCGGCGAGAGAACGAATGACACGCAGCACCTCTCCCGTCAGTTCTGGATCCAGGGCAGAGGTGGGCTCGTCAAAGCAGAGAATATCCGGTTCCAGGGCCAACGCACGAGCAATGGCAACCCGCTGACACTGTCCGCCGGAAAGCTGATGGGGGTAATTGTTCATCCTGTCTTGAAGCCCCATTTGGGTCAGCAGATGACGAGCCTGTTCCACGGTTTCCTCATGAATCCGCCGCCGCTGGGACTTATCCTTACACTTTTCCCGCAGCAGCAGTTCTCGTGCCAACACTACGTTGTCCAGCGCAGTATACTGGGGGAACAGGTTGAAGGACTGAAACACCAGACCAAAGTGGAGCCGACGTTTGCGCAGCTCCGCTTCCTTCAGCACGGTTTTATCTGAAGCATCCAGCAATGTTTCACCGTTCAGGCGAACCGTTCCCTGATCCGGCGTTTCCAGAAAGTTCAGGCAGCGCAGCAGCGTTGTTTTTCCGCTGCCGGAGGAGCCGATGATGGAGACCACATCGCCCTTTTCCATGGTAAAGGAGATGTCACGCAGGACGCTTGTGGTGCCAAAGGATTTGCTAATATTGCCGACTTCCAGCAGAGCCATAGGTGATCATCTCCTTTCAGCGGAAAAAGTTCAGTTTCTGTTCCAGCTTATTGAATAGGAAGCTTAACAAGCCATTGCAGATCAGGTAGTACACCCCGGTGAAGAACAGGGGCCAAATGACGCCGGAGATGCCGTGAGAACCTTTCATGAAGGAATACCCGGCCCAAATGATTTCCTGCATGGCGATGATCCGCGCCAAGGACGTGTCCTTCACTAGCGTGATAATTTCGTTGGCCATGGGCGGCACAATTCGCTTGATCATTTGCAGCAGCTTAATCTTGAAGAAAATTTGACTTTTCGTCATGCCCAGCACAAGGCCGGCTTCCTCCTGCCCGGCAGGAATCCCCTGAATGCCGCCACGGAAGATTTCCGAAAAGTAGCAGGCATAGTTGATGATGAAGGCAATGGCCGCAGCCAAGAACCGACCGGATTCTCCGCCTCCCCAGATGTTATTGCCAAGGATGAGCCCGGGAAAGTAGAAAATGATCAGCAGCTGAATCATCAGCGGCGTGCCCCGAATGACATACACGATGCCCCGACTCAGCCACTTCAGGGGCTTGAAGGAAGACATGGAAGCCAGCGAAATCACAAGACCCAGCGGAACAGCGCCAATCAGGGTGACAAAAAAGAGCTTCATGGTTTGCAGGAAGCCTTCGTTTAATGCGCTGACAACCACAGGGAACTGTTCAAGCCAGGTACTCATGATACATGATCGCCCTTTCACATGGTGATAAACACAGCATCGGGAACCTCCCGTTTTCGGAAGGCTCCCGAACGTGCTGCAAGCGTGGTATTACTTCTGCTCAATCAGTGCAGCCTGCACGGCATAGGCCTGAGCAGCTTCCTGCAGGGTGTCATAGGAGGATACAAAGAACGCATTCAGTGCTTCGGTCAGGTCAGAACCGAGACGGAAGCCAACGCCGTATTCTTCCGTGGTGAGGCCTACCGTATAGGTGAGGGAAGCGTAGCTGGTATCATCGCCCACCATGGCGGCAGCCATCAGGGCATCGATGACAGCGGCATCGGAAGTGCCGGCAGCAACTTCCATCAGGGCATCAGCCTGGGAAGCAACGGGGGTAGCGGTCAATCCCAGCTCGGTTACAGCTGCTTCACCGGCACTGCCTGCTTCTACGGCAAAGGTCAGTCCGGCAAGGCTTTCTACCGTCTGATACTTGTCTGCCACGTCCTTGGGTACAACAACCACCTGAGCATTGTTCAGGTAGGCATTGGAGCAGCTCATGGCACTCTTCACTTCATCCGTCAGGGTCATGCCGTTCCATACGCAGTCAATGTTCTTGCTGTTCAGCTCCAACACCTTGCTGTCCCAGTCGATTTCAACGAATTCGACTTCCACACCCAGGTACTCGGCAAAGGCTTTGGCCATGTCGGCATCAAAGCCCACCCAATCACCGTCTGCATCCTTGTAATCCATGGGCTCAAAGTCGGTAATGCCAACCACCAGCTTGCCCTTGCCCTTCACATAGGCCATGTCGGAATCCTCAGCGAAAGCACAAACGGACATCAGGCACATCGCCAGTGCCAGCAGCATTGCGAACATCTTCTTCATAGGAACCGCCTCCGTAACTTCGTTTTGTTGAATCGGAGAAGGCTACTTGCCTTCAACGCTTTATCATACTAACACAAGAAAGCGAATATGTCAACACTTTAGCACGAAAAAGTTTTGGGCGATTTATTTCTTTCGATAGGCGGAAGGGGAGAGAAAGAATTGCTTCTTGAATTGGCTGCTGAAGTAATAGGGATCCATGCCGATGCCTTCGGCTACCTGGGCGATGCTTAATTCCTGATTTTTCAGCAGAGACTGGGCATAGCGCAGCTTGTAGCGCATGATGGTTTGGCTAGGGGAGATACCCATGGTGTTCTTACAGCACCGCCACAGGTAGCTTTGGGATATTTGCAGTTCATCGCATACCTGCTGTACGTGGAGAGGTTCTGACAGATGCTTTTCCAGATAGATGAATAGTTTGCGCATCAAATCCTGCTCTTTGCTGTGACTTTCCGGCAGGGGTGTAAAAGAAGTACCTCTTGATTGGAAAATGCGGATCAGCAGCAGGGTAAGCAAAGCATTCAGCTGCGCATAGGCACCGGATGATTGCTTCCGGAGCGCCTGATAGCATGCAGCCATCAGGCTGAAGTCCTCCTTCTGAAAGAGCTCTTGAAAGAGTGTAATGCGCTGCAAATCTGCCTGTTCAAGAAATTCCTGCTCCATGGCAATGGGCAGCACATTAAAGAACAGCTCATAGGAGTTGACGCCTTCGTAAGTCTCCGCGTCATAGACGGTGTAAGGCGGCACAAAAATACAGCTGCCGGACGTAGCCGTATAGGAAGTATCCGCTGTTTCAATGCGGCAAGATCCCTGTTCCAGCAGGATCAGCTTGCACTGAGGACAAATAATATTCCGCAGAGTTTTGTGATCCTGCACAGGCCAGTTGGTATAATACTCAATCTGAAAATGAAAAGCGGCCAGAAAGTCAGAGAGAGGATCACTGGTGATTTTATAGGAGTCAAGCCGGGGATATCGTTTCAAGATCATAACCTCCCATGCATGATAATCACAAAAACGAAACGGAATGAACATGTTATTTTCTTCACGAACATGATACCATAAAAGTACAGTTTCCCCAAGGGAAAAAGGAGGCAATTTCATGAAAAGAAGGTTTTCTTCCCTGTTGAGCGTCATGCTGGCTGTTGTGCTGGCCTGCCTGATGCCACTGATGGCGTTGGCGGATGCTATGCCTGCCGACGGCGTGTATGAAGGAAGTGCCAACGGCATGGGCGGCGCAGTGAAGGTAGCTGTTACCGTGTCCGGCGGCAAGATCACGGCGGTGGAGGTCGTGGAGCATAACGAAACGGCTGGTATTTCTGATCCGGCTATTGAGCAGATGCCTGCAAAAATCGTTGATGCTCAATCCACAGATGTGGATGCTGTTGCCAGTGCTACGGTGACTTCCGAGGCCATCAAGGAAGCCGTGAAGGCAGCTTTGTCCGGCGAAGAAACCCAGGAAAAGGCTGAGCTGGACATTACCCTTGAGCCGGATGTAATCGTGGTTGGCGCAGGCATGGCCGGCCTTGTGGCCAGCGTCCGTGCAGTTGAGCTGGGTGCAAAGGTGCTGGTGTTGGAGCAGAATTACCGGGTAGGCGGTTCGGCAAACACCGCCGGCGGTTCCATCAGCGGTGCCTGCTATCAAATTCAGAAGAATGCAGGCATTGAGGATAGCCCGGAGTTGTTCTATCAGGATTTTGTGAACCTGGGCGGCGGCGAACAGTACATGAACACGGAAATCGCTAAGGTACACTCGGAACGCTCCGGCGAGGCCATTGACTGGCTGCAGCAGGATGTGGGCGTTGAGTTCTCTGATAAGGTGGACAGCGGCAGTTACCTGACCATGGACATCAACCGCGTGACTTATACGGCAGGCGGTGCATCCTCCGGCGGCGGTTCCTATTTTGTGCGGGGCTTGATGAACAAATTGCAGCCCTACATTGACGCAGGTCAGGTTCAGCTGTGCTTGGATACCCTGGTAACGGATATTACCCTGAATGAAGCAGGGGACGTGACAGGCGTTGTGGTCGGCGAAAAGGAGATTGCTGCTCCTTCTACCGTGATTGCAACCGGAGGTTATGGCTATTGTGAACGCTGGCTGAAGGAATTCAATTTCACCAACATTACGTCCAACGATCCGAACACCGCCATCGGCAGTGGCTACGACTTTGCTCGCAAGGCTGGTGCTGCCTTTGATAACATGGATTACAGCTCCTGCTATGGCGGGTCCGTGCCTGTAACCGGCTTCCAAGCATCTCTCCGCTGCAACATCAATTACAATGGCGCTGTGTGGATCAATACCAATGGCGACCGGGTTTTCAACGAGCCCAAGGCCACCAGCATGGATAAGCGCACCGTGTGGCGTACCAGCGACCAGAACATCATCTATGTGGTGCTTACGGAAAACATGCTGACGGACGATCAGGCACTGTTCACCGGCATGATGAGCAACTCTGCCGCCTTCACCAACGAGGAGAAGATCAACGAACTCATTGAGAAGGGCTATGTGTTCAAGGCGGATACCATCAGTGAGCTTGCTGAAATGATTCATACGCCGAATCTGGAAGCGACCCTGACTCAGTATAATGAGGATGTGAAGAAGGGCGAAGACAGCGTATTCGGACGTACGGATAATCTGCTTTCCTTCGAAGAAGGCCCCTACTATGCAGTGTATACCGTGCCGTATCTGATGATGACGGCTGGCGGTCCCCGGATCAACGGTTCTGCCCAGCTGATGCGTGAAGATGGCACGGCCATCGGCAACGTGTACCTGGCAGGTGAAATCATTGGCTCGGCCAATATTGCCGGACACAACACCATCGGCGGCATTGGTCACGGCATCTGCGCAACCTGGGGTAAGATTGCAGCAGAAAGCGCTGTTGCCAACGCAGGCAAGTAAGAAACAACATCAATCATGACAAAGGGAACCTGCCGGGCTGAAAAGCTTGGCAGGTTCCTTTTTGGCTTTTTGCAATTCTTATGGACGAATGTAATGAAGTATTTCAGGGCTTGCTGTGATGGCATGGTGGCGAAGAGCGTATCGATGCTCTCTACAAACGCGACATTCCTTGCTTGCCACATTTTTGCATCTTGCCCTCATATTCACGCAGGTTCCAACGAAAAGATCCTTCTTCATGGCAGCAGGTTCTTGTGCTCCCTTTTCTCTAACTTTCCGTGATGAACAACAAAAAGAACGAGGGACTGTGAGCATCTAATTTTTTCACAGTCCCTCGTTCTTGCTTCTTTCCATCAATCCCAGAACAACAGCTCAAAGCCTGGATAGGAAACAGTTTTCTCCCCATCCGTGGTTTCATAAGCGCCGGTGCAGCGGCCATACATGGTTTGCTGACTGTCCATGGAGAAGTTGGGTTCCTGGGTGGTGGTAACAACAACGAAGTTCTTGTATGCACCGCTCTTGGTCTTGTCCATGGCCATGGTGATAATCCACTGCTCTCCCTCTTGGGCGATCTTCACAGCGTACAGTTTGTACTTCATGATGCGCCCGGTGTAGCCGGTCAGCTTTTTCGTCAGGGTGGAATAGGCAGGCTTAATGGCCTCTTCGATGTACTGCGCCTTCAGGTCAGCTTCCGTCAGTGTACGGTTGGCCGTGAAGGTGTAGCGCCTGGTGTCATAATTCTTCTTCTGGAAGGTCAGGGTGATGTTATAATCCCCCTCTTCGGAGGTGTCAATCTTAAAGGAGAAGGTGCCATTGTTGTTGGTACGAACAAGTTTATCGTAGTAGGTGTCATTCACGATGCACTGGACGGTAACACCCTGAATGGTTTTGCCGGAAATCACCAGTTTGTCGCTGCTCAACTGAGCAGGAACTTCCTCGTCAAGGTTAACCGGCAGCAGGGTGGACTGATAGGTGGTGGTTTCGAATACTTCTTCCTGAGTTACGGTAGAACCGTTTTCCACCGTAACGGTCATGAGCCACACGCCTTCGCTTGGCAGGCTCATCTTCAGGTCGAACTCTCCAGACTTGTTGATGGTATCCTCCACCAGAATGCGATCGTTGGAGGACATGCGCATCATCACGCCGATGACCTTCAGACCTGCCGTGCCTGTGCCGGATACGGTAAAACTGCCGGTGTTGGTTTCGGAAGGGGGCGTGGAGGTGAAGGTTACTTTCCCAACAGCCGTGTCAGGCTTGATGGCGATACTGGTGAAGGCAAAACCGGACATGATTTTGCTCAGGGCGTTGCTGTCGGCTGTTTTCAGGCTGCGGCCATAGACCTGATAATCCAAGGTGATGGTGTAGCCATTGCGAACCGTCCGATATGCATAGCCTCGATAGGTGCCGCCATCGGTGGTGCGCTTGTATTTCAGGGTCAGGAAGCGGCCGTTAGTGCTGAACTTTTTCCATTCGGCAGATTGATACGTATAGCCATCTGCCTTATAGGCGGTTCCTTTCAGGTGCTGCTTGCGGAAAGTGCTGCGGCAAGCGGTAGCTTGCTGATCCAGGTCATAATACTGCTCCGCATCATCGTCCTGCACGGCAGTGAGAACAAAGCGAGTCACACCATCGGAGGAGTCAGCTACCAGCAGAATCCCATTCGTCCGCCATTGCGCTGCCAAGGCTTCCGGCGTGGAACCTTCTGAAGCAACCCATTCCGGATGCTGTGCCAGGTTGTCAGGAGTGAGCAGAATATAGCTGTCATCAATGGACAGGGTGGCGGCAATATCATCGAAGGTGAAAGTCTGCGCACAAGCACAGGCACACAGGGTCAGCAGGCAAACAAGCAGCAGTGCAAAGGCAGCCTTCTTCATGCAGGTCACTTTCCTCTCGCATAACAAATAACAGGGAAATCCCTGACTTCATCCTATCCCGCGATATTGTACCATAGGAAAAGGAAAAAAGGCAAGCACCCGGGGAAATTTGGGAGGAAAGCCTCCACCAAAAGACAAAACCGGCAGCGGAAACAAACCATCCGCTGCCGGCGATTGACTGCTTTGCTTAATACTCCTTCAGTGCGTCTGCATAGAAGTCGTCCATGGCTTCCTTCGTGGGGAACACCCCCAGGTACATCTGGTTGCCCATGGCGCCGGAAAGGGCATCTGGCACACGTCCAGCTACGCGAATGGCTCCGGCATACTTGGCCATCAGTGCATCGTGATCCAGCACAAAGTGATGGCCGTCTCTGCGGCCGCAGAAGGCGCAATAGCCCCGCTCACCTACGCCTTTGTCCGAATGATCAAAGGCGATCATGTCTGCCCAGATCTTGTACACATCGGTGCTGTTGGCATAGTTCATCATATCGGGAGAAATGCCGCCGCAGGGGCGCATATTCACTTCCAGCGCTACGACTTGACCCTTCTTGCCGAGGCTGGGCTGATCCTGGGTCAGGCGGAAGAACTCAAAGTGGACGAACCGGCTGCGGACGCCGAAGCTCTTCACCGTGGCACGGCCTGCGGCACGGACATCATCGGCAAGTTCCTTCACAATGTAGTAGATGGAGTTATCCCCGGTATTCACAATGTCCATGATGGACATGGGGGTCACGTTCCCGGTTTCGAACAAGGGATTGCCGTTGGAGTCAATGACGGCATCGTAGGAGTTCACCTCTGCGAAAACGTACTCCTCCATGATGTAGCTGACGTTTTCTTCACGCTCTGCCAGGAAAGCACGAAGGTCATCATCATTGGTCAGCCGATAGGTATGGGACGCACCTACACCGTTGTCCGGCTTCACCACCACGGGATAGCCTACCTCATCAATAAAAGCTTTGCAGCCGTCAAAGCTGTCCACAAGGTGATACCGAGCCGTGGGAATACCTACCTTTTGGTAGTACTCCTTCATCTTGGACTTGTACTTGATTCTCGGAATATCCACGCTGCGGAAGCCGGAGTTGATGTTAAAATCGTCCCGGAGCCGGGCGTCACGCTCCAGCCAATATTCGTTGTTGGATTCCAGAAAGTCAATGCGTCCGTACTTGAAAATGAAGTAAGCTACTGCCCGATAGACTTCATCATAGTTTTCCAGGCTGGAAACCTTGTAGTATTCGTGAAGGCTGGCACGCAGGTCAGGCAGCAGTTCATCATAGGGCTGATCACCGATGCCCAGCACATTCAGGCCGTTATTGGTCAACTCACGGCAAAAATGCCAGTAGTTCACGGGAAAGTTGGGAGAGATGAATATGAAATTCTTCACGGTAGATCGTCCCTTTCTTTTCTGTATGCTTATCCGAGCAGCTTCGGCACAAAGTATGCAACCTGCTTGTACCACCAGTCCCAGTCGTGAGCACAATCATAACCCCAGAAATCCACCCACAGATGAATGCCCTTCTCTTGGCAAATCTCTGCCATGCGTCGGGTAGTTTCCGGCACTTCCCACGCACCCTGCCCTACGCAGATAATGCCCCGATGCTTGTTGTATTCCGCAATGTAGGGATGGTCGCTGGGCATACTGGCAAGATAATCCACTGGAGAGTTCTGATAGACTACTTCATCCATGTAGCTGCCGAAGCCGTAGGAAGCCGTGTAAATGCCGCTGAGGGCAAGCAGCCCATCGAAGACCCCGGGGAAACGGAAATACAGATTGGCAGCGTGGGTAGCACCCAGGCTGCATCCGAAGGCGATAATGCCGGGATAGCCATCCCAGCCGTTTCGTGCGTTCACCATATCCCGCATGAAGGGCGCCAGTTCATCCACAATAAAGTGAATCCACTGCTCATACCGGCGGATGCGCCAGTAAGCGTCACCGTTTCCATCCGACCAAGTTTCTGCATCAATGGTGTCAATGGAGAACACCATCACCTGTCCGGCGTCAATGAAGGGAGCCCAGGCATCTGTCATGTGGAAATTTTCAAAGTCGAAGAATCGACCGTTCTGACAGGGGATAAACAGCACCGGTCTGCCGGCGTGGCCGTAGACCTTGACTTCCATGTCCCGACCCAGTGCCGGGCTGTATTGCTTAAAGTATTGCGTTTCCATACTGCATCTTCTTTCAGGTGTGATATTTGAAAACGTATGCTCCAGGGAAAGCCTTATTCCCGCTCGTACATCAGGGTGCTGATCATCCAAGGCAGCTGCTCTTCCCAGCAGGCTTCACAGTGATCACCATTGGGCACAATGCGGCTGGTGACCTGCACGCCCTTGGTCATTAGCTTGGCGGTCAGCGTAGCAAAGTGGCGGCAAATGGTGGGATGGTTAGCCATCTCCCGTGAGCCGTAATCCATGTACAGCACGGTTCCATCATGCAGCGGTGCATTCATCATCAGCTCCGTCAGTTTTCTGGGAGCAACCCAGATGGAGGGCGACAGGGCAGCGGCTCGCCCAAAGACTTCAGGATAAGCGGCCAGAGCGTAAAGGCTCATCAAACCACCCATGCTGCTGCCGGCAATGAAAGTAGCCTCCCGGTCGGGAATGGTGGGATAGCGTTCATCGATCATGGGCTTTAAGGTATCCACGTACCAGTCCATGGTGATTTTGCCCCGGCCACGGACGGCACCGAATTTCTTGTCGAAGAAATTGAAAGGAGAGTACTCGGACAGCCGACCATTCTTCGGTGCATGGCTGCACTCCACGGCCACCACCATCAGGGGAATATGGTTCTCGTCCAGATAGTCGCCCAGTCCCCAAGACTTGCCGTAGGTAGCGTCTTCGTCGAAGAAAACATTGTGCCCGTCGAACATGTACAGCACAGGATAGCGCTGATCCGTGTCCTCGTCGTTATCATCGGGAATGTAAACATAAACACGCCGCTGAACCTTTTCGCCGCTGAGGGGCGGAATGGTGACGTTCCACTTTTCGATCATCCATCAAGCCTTCTTCAAAGCATGGTAAAGGGAATACCTTCCATAGTCTATCACAGGAAAAAAGGAAGCACAAGACGAAAATGCAGCGGTCTCTGCATTTCCTTTGGTTTTTTGCATAAAAAAGAGAGGCATCTGTTTTGCAAACGCCTCTCGTGATGGTTATTCCAGATTGGATGTCAGCATGGACAGAATGCCGTATTGATCCAGCAGGGAAAACAGAGTTTCGTAAGCGGACAGGGGCAGATGCTTCAGCAGCGGGATGGATCCCTTGATGAAGGGTTCTGCTACGCCGGTGACGAAGGTTTTCATGCTGGCGTCATTCAGGGAGAAAATGTTCAGCCCATTCAGGGATTCCGCCGTGTAGCTGGGGGCAGAAAGCTCCTGCTGGGTCAACGCGCCCTGAACGGACAGCAGCATAGCTTCAGTTTCCGTATTCAGCTGCTGCAAGGTAAACTGCCCATCCTCTGCCTGATAGGTGAAGTGGAGGTTCAAGGCATTGGGCACCATTTCGCCTTGCAGGGAAACAGCAAGATCAGCCTGACCATCCATCGGCAGGCTGTCCGTCCAGCCTGTCAGGGTCAGGGAAGCATCCAGCATGGAGGTCTCCTCTTCCTCATTGGCAATCAGGATGGAAAGCGTGATGCTGCCATCTTCCTGCTGATACTGATAGGAAGCCTCCACCGTGTTGCCGTCCGGCAGCATGGGCAGGGTCAGGATGCAGGTGATCTCTTCATCATTTGCGGTGCAAGTGAAGAAGGTTTCCTCGCCGCTGCTCCATGTCTCCGTATCATCTTCCACGGTGACGGTAATGCCTTCATCGTCCAGCAGGCCATCCAGCCAGTCGGGCAGCTCGGTGATGGTTTCCAGCACCATGTCGCTGTAGCCGCTTTCCAGAGCCAGGGCGGCAAGCCAGTAGTAGAAGGCTCGATCCTGCTCCGCATTGTCAGCGGCATAGGCGGCCAGCTCCATTACGTCTTCCCGGGCAATCACCCGGCTGCCTTCCTCTGCGTGCATGACCCGGTTCCACTCGTCACGGATCCAGTCAAAGGCACTGGTGTGGGCATAGGGGGAGATGAGCAGGGCAGGATATTGCAGGGGCATGCCCAGATGATTGTAAGCCTTGATGGCAAACTCCAGCAAAGCCAGATTGTTCATCATTAGCTCTTGATTGCCCAGCAGGCTGCTACCCAGCTGATAGTGGGTATCAGTACCGTAAAGGTGCAGAGAGGTTCGGGTATCCTCGTCATTTTCCAGCAGCATGTCAGCAGTGATATCAAAGCTGCTGCCGGCCATGGCAAAGGTGCCGGAAAGCGTCAGCATGTTCAGTGTGTCCGCAATGCCCTGCATCAAGGTCTGATCCGCCTCGGGATAGGCAGAGGCATCCATGGAAAAGTGAACATCAAAGCCATAGCCAACGTCTGCGCTTTCGCCCAAGGATACGGCTGGCAGCAAGAGCACACACAGCAGCAGGGCGGCCAAGCGGCGACCAAAGTCCTTCATTTGCATTCCTTCTTTCGCCTGTTAGCCCCACAGCAAGGCCAGGGCAGGCACAATTTGCTTCTTTCTGGAAACAACCTTAGGCAAGAAAACGTGATGATCCTGAATGTCCCCGGTGTTGAAGGCGGACTTCACCGCATCTTCCTCGCCAAGGAAAACCAGCTCCGTTCCTTCCAGCAGCACATTGGTCAGCATGAGAATCAGCATGTCGTACTGCTTCTCGGTCTTCAGCTTTTCCATGGCAGGCAGAATTTCATCAAGCCGTTTCATAATCTTATCCGTGTCCAGACAAGTCACCTGCGCAATGCCCAGACTGTGACCGGCAATGTGGAATTCCTTAAAGTCCATGGACAGCAGGGTTTCCACAGGCTTGTCGCCGCACTGACCGGCGGCGAAGATTTCGTGACCCAGCTGATCCAGGTCAATCCCTGCGATGCGTGCCAGTCGATCAGCAATGCGCCGATCACGGCCTGTGCAGGTGGGAGACTTGAACAGCACCGTGTCAGACAGAATGGCAGATGCCATGAGCCCGGCCATTTTTTCCGAAGGCATGAGCCCACGCTCCTGGAACATGGTGGCCACAATGGTGGTGGAGGAGCCTACAGGCTCATTCCGCATGAACACAGGATTCGCCGTCTGTACATCGGCCAAGCGGTGATGATCAATAATGGCCATGATTTCCGCCTGATCCAGCCCGGGAACAGACTGGCTCCGCTCGTTGTGATCCATCAGCACCACGCGCTTGCGCCGGGGACGAAGCAGGTGATACCGGCTTAAGGTGCCCACCACGTGATCATTTTCATCCAGCACGGGATAGGAACGATAGCGGGACTGAAGCACCGTTTCACGCACATCGTCAATGAAGTCGTCCAGATGGAAATACACCAGATCCTTGGTTTGAGCAATCCGGCTGACGGGAATGGCCTGGTAAATCATCCGGGCGGCACGGTAAGCATCACAGGGGGTAGCAATGAGGCAAGTGCGGGAAGAACGCCCACGATACTTCTCTGCCAAATCGCTTTGGCACAGAATGACGCAGCTGACCCCAAGCTCCAGTGCCCGATCCACCACGTCCTCCTGCTGTCCGCAGATCACAATGGAGTGCTCACCAGCGCCCTTCAGGCAGGCACCACAGGAGGGCAGGGCAATCATCACCTCGCCGGAAATCTGGTCAAACACGTCTTCATCATCGTTGATGATGCGGCCTTCCAAGGCACTGAGCAGATTAAAGACAGGCACGTTTTCCACCACAGGATTCTGGGTGGAGTCCATGTCGCTTTCCGCAATACTGCCGGCGGTGACCATGCCGTACAGTTCGCCGGTTTCCGTGGTGATGGGCAGGGCGGAAACACTGCTGTTGGCCTGAATCATCTTCCATGCATGGCTGACGGCCACGTTGGCACCCACCGCCGGAGGACGGTCAAAGTCAATGTCACGCACCTGGGTGCGCACGGTGGACAAATACATGGGTGCCTCGAACCCGAAACGATCCAACAAATAGGTCGTTTCGTCATTCAGGTGGCCAAGCCGGGCAGCCACATACTCGTTTTCACCCAATGCGTTTAGCAGCGCCGCATAGGCCATGGAGGACACGACAGAGTCCGTGTCCGGGTTCTTGTGTCCGAATACATAAATGGGATCCATTCTTTCCTCCTGCGTCAGTCGTCGTCGTCAACCACCTGCCAGGTGGTCGGGTCGGCATCAACAGCAGCAAGATAACGCTTGTTCAGCGCATCCTGCATGGCTTTGTTGGCAACGCCGTGTTCCTTTAAGCCTTCCGCATGTTGAAAGGCTTTCACTGCATCCACCGTGGCGTTGCCGAAGGTGCCGGTGGCTTTGCTTGCATCCAAATACCCTAGGTAGACCAGTTTGTTTTGCATCTGCTGTACCTTTTCACCCACGTTGCCGTAGCGCATGGTGGTTTCGGCCACATCGTGAACGGTGCCGTAGCCAAGAATTCTTGTATACGTCAAGGGATATACGGTGCGCTTCACGGCAACCGGGGTATTGCCTTCAATGACGTGGATATTCACATTGCCGTCCTTGTCCCGGGTGCAGTACTCCACCATGGCTACATGATCCGTGTTCTGGTCATCCGTCCAGGTGAAAAACACCCAATCCCCCGGCTGGGGAATGTAGGTGCCGGTGGTGATGTAGCTGTCATCCCCCTGCATCCACTGATAGCCCCAATCCTCCAGATTGCCCCAGCGGACAATGTACCGTCCCTTGGTAATAAACCAGCTGCGGCCGGTGTTCTGCCCGGAGTACAGGGGATACACGTTTTTCAGCAGGCTGGTACCGTGCTGCTGATCCACCTGATCCACGCACCAGCACAGGAATTCGGCACACCATTGAGCATAGGGATCCCCTGCCCATTCGCCGTACTTGCTGTAGCCGTGGGCACCTTCTGTGTAACCGACTTCTCCGTCAGCTACTTGCAGCAGCCAGGTCACATAGTCCGGCACTTCCCACTGGGGCTGAATCACTTCTTCTTCCTCTTCGCCCAGGACGGAAGGCGTCAGCAGCATCAGCACAGCCAGCAAAGCGAGAAAACGGCGAAGCGGCATCAAATAAGCCTCCTGTCAAAGGTTACGGGAACGGTGTGGGTAATGGTCATGCTTTCCGGCGTTACATGGCACACGGCGGCCACCAGACGAACACCAGCGGCCTCTGCTTCCGCCAATGCAATACCGAACGCCGGATGAGTGCCATCGTTTGGGGAAACGCTGACCACGTTGTCCCGCTGGACAACAAAACATAAGGCAGCTTCATAGCCTTCCCTTCGGGCGGCAATCAGCTCGTGCAGGTGCTTTACACCTCGCTCAGTGGGTGCATCGGGGAAGAAAGCACGATCTTCCTCGTCGAACAGGGTCACGCCCTTGATTTCGGCAAAACCTGGGGTGTCATGATGCACAAAGGCGAAGTCGAACCGGGAAGCACCGTAGGTGACTTCCGGACGAAGCTCCGTCAGCCCCTCGATAAAACCGCCCTTTTGCGCCCACTCGGCAAACACAGGGTTAGGCGCTTGGCTGTCCATGTTAATGACATACCCCCGGCTTTCCACACAGACCAAATCATAGCGGGTCTTGCGCTGCGGATTCGATGATTCTGCCAGGTAAACCGTTGCGCCGGGCAGCAGCAGTTCCTTGCAGCGCCCGGTGTTCTTCACATGACAGACAACGGTCTCTCCATCCAGCAGGCAGTAGGCGATAAAGCGATTAGGCCGCTCGAGAAAGATGGCTTTGTGTACCGTATTGTAGAGAATCATTCCGATACCTTGTAGATGACCATCAGCAAGGCACCGTCATCGCTGGTGTGCCCTTCCACACGGATGGGGAAATCATAATTGTTGCGGAAGCGCAGATTCAGGTTCTCGTTGCCCACGGCAGCGTCCACGCCGTGAGGCAGGTAGCTGGCACCGCCGGGACCATGAGGACGGCGCTGAAGAATCTCCACCCCGGGCAGCTGAAGCAGTGCGTTGTACAGTGTGGAGGATACCTGGCAAGTGCCGCCGCCGTAGCCGGGACGGCTGGTGCCGTCTACCAGCACGGGAGCTTCTTGATAACCCAGAGATTTCTTATAGGGACCTACATCCTTGTTGAAGTTCAGGGATTCTCCGGGCTGCATCACCCGGGTCAGCCGCTGGCAGGCCACGTTGATGTTATTGATACGGCTCAGGTTGATCTTCGTCTGCACCATCTTGTAATAGGAGGTGTAGGCGGCAATGGGGGTATCGTCGCTCAAGGGCTCATCTGTGGGAGATACGGGAACAAAGTCCGTCAGCTCCGTTAGATGAATATAGCCGTAGGTGCGCCAGTAAGGAACAATAGCCCATTCCCCTTCGATGCGCCAGATGCTTAGCATGGTGCCGGGATTCAGTACCACCCAGCTGTCATCCGACTCGCTCATAGACTTGCGTACATAGCAGGTGGAAGCGGTGGTAGCGATATAAATGGACTTCTGCACACCGTAAGGATGGGTGTTGACGGTATCGATGGCCTTGACTTCATAGATTCTGCTGCGGTTAATGTAGCCGATGTACTGCTTGTAGCGGACGATTGCCCAGCTGCTGCCCACGTAGAGCACTTCGGCAGACACGACCCCCTCGTTATAAGTCACCTTGGCAGCCTGGGTGGAACGCTCGGCAAACAGGCTGGACTTGGCCAGAATTTTACAATTGTAAAGGGCAGTAGAGTTCAGGTCGAAATCGCTAAGCTCCGCTTCCTGATAGGTGGGTCCTGCATGGAACTCTGACGCTTCATCATCGTCCTCATCCACTGCATCCAGCTCTTCCACTTCACGCTCTTCCTCGGCGGAAATGGCTTCTTCCGTGCCTTCATCCGGGGTGGTATCCTCTTCTGCCAGCATGCTTACAGGCAGCAGACAGCAGGCGACAATCAGTGCCAGCAAACGCTTCATCTTCAAAAGGAAGGCCTCCTTCATACCGTGTCAATACACACAAATACCATCTTATTATAGCATCCACCACCTGAAGTGGCAAGGGCAGGACAAGGGGAAAGATGTGACGAGGTTGTAAAAGTTTCGCGCAGGATGCATCCCACCCGTTGCGACGCTTTTCCGATTTGCGGGGTTTTCACTGGGGGCGGGATGTGCTATAATGAATCTGCTTATCAGAATCAGATAAAAGAAGGCATGAAACATGGAAGCACGAAAGAATCTCCGGCGGATTGATTTAGGACAGCTGCAGGAAAACGTGAAGCTGATCCGTGCTGCTGTTCCGTCCAGCGCACACTTATTGGCGGTCGTAAAGGCCGACGCTTATGGTCACGGCATGGCACAGGTGGCAAAAGCTGCCCTGTTGAGCGGTGCAGATCATTTGGCAGTGGCCATTACAGAGGAAGGCGAAACCCTGCGGAAGGCGGGTATTGCGGCACCGATCCTTGTACTGGGTGCCACAACGGAAGCCTCTGCTATGGAGGGTGTTGCCTTTGACTTGACGCTGACCGTATGCGATGCACAGATGGTTCACTGGGCAGAAGCCGCAGCCGTGAAGTTTGGTAAGCCTGCCAGTGTCCATTTGAAGATGGATACAGGCATGAGCCGCATTGGCTGCCGCACGGAGGCGGAAGTGAAGAACGTGCTGCAGACCCTTGCGGAATGCCCGCACGTGCATCTTACCGGCACCTTTACCCACTTTGCGGATGCGGACGGGGAGGACATGGCCTTCACCTACGAACAGCTTCGCCGCTTCCGCCAGCTGACGGATCTGCTCCCTGCCGGAATCATCCGCCACTGCGCTAATTCTGCCGCTATTCATCGTCTGCCTGAGGCAGCCTTTGACATGGTGCGGGCAGGCATCTCCATGTATGGTTATCCGCCGGTAGCCACGGATATGCCTCTGAAGCCTTTCATGACGTGGGAAACGGAAGTAACCTACGTGAAAGAAATTAACCCCGGGGATACGGTAAGCTATGGCCGTACCTTCCGGGCGGAAGCCCCCCGCCGGGTTGCAACCATTGCCTGCGGTTATGGGGATGGCTATCATCGTGCGGCAAGCGGCAAGGCGCAGGTCATCATTGCCGGCAGAAAAGTGCCGGTGATCGGCCGCATCTGCATGGATCAAATGATGGCAGATGTATCGGATCTGCCTGATGTGAAGGCCGGAGACCGGGTTGTGCTGATGGGTACCATGGGGGATGCAACGATTACCGCCGAGGACATTGCCCAGTGGGCAGGCACCATTAGCTATGAGGTGCTGCTGGCCGCAACAAACCGCGTGCCCCGGGTGTGGGAAAATGAGCCTGAAGAGTAAGCAAGACCTTCGGAAAGCTTTGCGCAGTGCCTTTCTGGGCGCAGCCCAAAGAAATGCAGAAAGCCAAAGCATTTGCCGCCATCTTTGCGAATGGCCTGTGCTTCAGCATGCTTCTGTGGTAGCCGCCTACATGCCCCTTCCTCGGGAAGCAGACATTACGCCGGTACTTGCCCGGGTGCTGGATGCAGGACATACCCTTGCATTGCCCAGGTGCGGCGAGGCACCCAACATGACCTTCCATGCCGTGAGGGATTTGGCAGAGCTTGTGCCAGGCGCCTATGGCATCCTGGAACCCAAGGAGGATGCGCCGGTAGTTGCTCCGGAAGAATGCTCACTGGTGCTTGTACCCTTGGAAGGCGTGGACAGTGAGGGACATCGACTGGGCAAGGGCTGCGGTTATTATGATCATCTGCTGACGAAGACGAACTGCCCGTCAGTGGGCATTGCCCTTTCGTGGCAGGAGTGTGACAACGTACCTGTGGAGGAGCAGGATCAGCCTTTGGATGCCGTAGTCGATGCCAAGGGGATCCGAATCTTCAGGGACAACTTGTAAAACCGAAATCAATGGCTGAGAGGAAAGAAACATCATGGAGCAAAAGCACAAAGGGGCGAAGAAGCCGAAGATCGTCACCAAGCCGTATCTGCAAGGCCGCATGCTGGATCAGCACCTGCTGAGCGGCGGCCTGAAATTCCTGGGCGCACAGGTCATGATGGCCTTCGTGTTCCTGCTGCTCAGCACATTGCTGATGGTGAGCAACCGTGCGCTCTGCCTGATCTTGAACGCAGTCATTCTTTGTGCCTGCTATCTGCTATTTTATAACAGCGGCGCAGGAAAGGGCGAAGCGGATGTCACCTTGGGTGAAACTTTGTACATGCGCCAGGAAAATGGTCATACCGTAACCACGGAGGAAAAGCAGGGCTGCTATCACAAGCTGAAGGGCTTTGTCCGGGGATTGGTCGGTACGCTGCCCCTGCTTATCTGTGCCATTCTGCTGGCATGCACGGCACAGGTGCAGATGACTGGGCTGTCTACTCTTCCTTCCTGGCTGACTACTTATGAAAGCCGGGCGGAGATCGGGGATGCCTTGGCCTATTATCATACCGCATCCGGCATGGGACTGGAAAACATCATGCGGATTGTGATCCGTGTGTGCATCATGCCCATGGTGTCCATGGTGGGCACAAGCAACAATCAAGGCTTGCTGCTGCTGGAACGCCTCAGTCCTTTAGCGGTACTGCTGCCTGCGGTGGCTTACGGCATTGGTTATACCCAAGGACCCAAGCTGCGTACCAAAGTGCACACCAACATTGCCAGCAACGATCGGAAGCGTGCAAAACACGAGAAAAAACAGCAGCAGGAGCGGGCAAAGCGGAAAGCACCTGAACAGCTGAACTAAGGAGGCACACTGATGCGAATTGTTGCCGGAAGTGCCCGTTCCCGGGTGATTCATGCGCCGGAAGGCCGGGATACACGTCCCACGTTGGATCGGGTGCGTGAAAACCTGTTTAATGTGCTGAACCGCCGTGTGCCCGGTGCTCGTGTGCTGGATTTGTTTGCCGGCAGCGGTGCTTTGGCACTGGAAGCCCTCAGCCGCGGTGCAGAAAGTGCTGTGCTGGTGGATCATGATCGTGCTGCGATTCGGTGCATTCACGATAATGTAACAACACTGGGATTTGAAGATGAAACCCTTGTGCTTCAGGCGGACTGGAAGACTGCTGCCGGTCAGCTGCAACGGGAAGGCCGCATGTTTGACCTGATTTTTCTGGATCCTCCTTATGCCATGGAGGATTTAACCCAAGTTACCGAAGCCTTAATTCCCTTGCTGGTGCAGGGCGGCTGGGTGGTTATTGAACATCGGGCACAGCATGAGCCCCTTGTGGCGG
>CAVGBO010000015.1:0-12202 GCA_963627465.1 Phocaeicola dorei | reverse complement strand
TTCGCAAGATTGTGTGCAACATCATGACGACCATTCCTTATGGGCAGACCATGACCTACAGAGCCATTGCCATGGAAGCATCCAAGCGAATGGGGTTATCCTCCATGTCTGCGCAGGCGGTAGGGGGTGCTGTGGGACATAATCCCATTTCCCTAATCATCCCCTGCCACCGGGTCATGGGTGCAGGCGGCAATCTTACCGGCTATGCAGGTGGCATTGAACGAAAAATAGCTTTGTTGAAGCTGGAAGGCGTTGACGTCAGTAAGCTGCACCTGCCCAAGCAAAAATGCAAGCCATCACCATCATGCACATAAAAAGACCCGGCAGTCAGACGGCGCACCAACCGTTCCACTGTCGGGTCTTGCTTTTCATGCAAAGATAGGATTGGATGAAGTTTTCGAACTATGCAAGGTTCAGACCTTCCAAATTTCCTTTGCGTATTCCTTGATGGTTCTGTCGGAGGAGAACTTGCCTGCGCCAGCCACGTTCATCAGGCACTTTCTTGCAAAGACCATGCTGTCACGGTAATCCCGATTGGCTCGCAGCTTTGCGTCCAGATAGCTGCGGAAATCCTTCAGCAGGAAGTAATGATCCGGCTTGTGCCAGCTTGCACCTTCCAGCAGGGCAGTGTGTAGTTCCTTCAGCATGCCATCATCATCGGGGAACGTGCCGTCAATCAGGCTGTCCACCACCTTGCGCAGCAGAGGATCTGCAGCGTACAGCTTCTTTGGGTCATAGGTTGCCTTCATGGCGTTGATCTCATCCACCGTAGCCCCGAAGATGTAGTTGTTCTCCTCGCCAGCCTGCTCAACAATTTCAATGTTGGCGCCGTCGTAGGTACCCAGGGTCACAGCGCCGTTGAGCATCAGCTTCATGTTGCCGGTGCCACTGGCCTCCGTGCCGGCAGGAGAGATCTGTTCGCTGATGTCCGCCGCCGGGATAATCTTTTCCGCATAGGAGCAGTTGTAATTCTGCACAAACACAGCACGAAGCTTCTGATTGGTTTCCGGGTCAGCGTTCACCTTGTCCGCAATCATGTTAATCAGGTGGATGATGGCCTTTGCCCGGTCATACCCCGGGGCTGCCTTAGCACCGAAAATGAAGGCCGTGGGCGTAAAGTCCTTCAGCGTGCCATCCTTCAGCTGATAGTAAATCGCCAGAATGGACAAAGCATTCATCAGCTGACGCTTGTATTCGTGGAGCCGCTTCACCTGCACATCGAAGATCATGCCAGGGTCAAGGGTCACGCCTTCCTTCCGCTGAATCTCCTCTGCCAATTGACGCTTCTTTGCCTGCTTCACCTGCATAAAGGCGCCGCACAGGTCATCATCGATCATGGGCTTCAGCTTGGCCAGCTCGTCCAGATCCGTCAGGAAATCCTCGTTGCCTAGCTTCTCCTTCAGCAAAGCTGTCAGTTCAGGATTACACAATCCCAGCCAGCGGCGTTGGGTAATGCCGTTGGTCTTGTTCTGGAACCGTTCCGGATACAGGGCATACCAGTCCGCAAATACATCCTTCTTCAGAATTTCGGAATGAATCGCCGCCACGCCGTTGGTGGCATGGGTGGCATACACCGCCAGCTGTGCCATGTGCACCTGGGTCACCTTGGTATTCCACGGATTCGGCCACAGAATGCACCGAGTCGCCTTCACATCACGACCGCTTGCCTTCATTTCCTTGCGGAAGCGGGCATCAATCTGCCGGATCACCTTCACCAAGTCCGGGCATACGGAAGTAAGCAGAGGCAAGTCCCATTTTTCCAGTGCTTCCTGCATCACCGTATGGTTGGTGTAAGCAAAGGTTTCCCGGGCAATATTGAAGGCAGTTTCGAAGTCCACCCCATCCTTCCCCAGCAGGCGAATCAGTTCAGGAATCGCCATCACGGGATGGGTATCGTTCAGCTGTGCCGCATGTTCCTTGGCGAAGAAAGCGTAATCGCTGCCGTGGCGTGCCTTATAGCTGCGCAGCAGATCCTGCAAAGAAGCCGACACCAGCACATACTGCTGCTTCACCCGCAGCTGCTTGCCTTCCTTCTTCGAATCATTGGGGTACAGGAACTTGGTAATGTCCTCTGCTTTGTTCTTGTCGCCGGCAGCTTTGGCGTATTCCTGCTGATTAAACAGAGGGAAATCAATTTCGTGGAGGCTCTCGCACTGCCACAGGCGCAGAGTACCGATGTTCTTTGCGCCATAGCCGATGATGGGCATATCATAGGGCACAGCCAGCACATTGCCCGTCTTCATCTCCACCGTTACGGCAAGATCATCCCGGCGGATGCTCCACGGGTCTCCCCACTTGGCCCAATCATCCGGTTCTTCGTGCTGCCGGCCGTTCACAAAGCTCTGCTTAAACAGGCCGTAACGATACCGAAGACCGTAGCCTGTCAAGGGAACCTGATGGGTCACCGCACTGTCCAGGAAGCAGGCTGCCAGCCGTCCCAAGCCACCGTTGCCGAAAGCATCATCCTCGATGTCCTCCAGGCAGGCAAGATTCACGTTTCGTTCCGCCAGCAGCTTTTTCGTATCCTCCAGCAGCCCCAGGCAGAACAAATTGTTATACACCATGCGGCCTACCAGATATTCGGCAGACAGGTAATAGGCCTGCCGCTTGCCCTGTCGCTTTTGCTCACACTTCACCCAGGTAGGCGTTAATGCCTCCATGGCAGCGGAAGCCAGAGCGTCATGGAGCTGCACAGCCGTTGCCTGCTCCAGCGTCACATGGTCACGGGTCATCAGCAGGGTTTCTCCCCGGCGGATCAGTTCCTTGGCATTCATCATCATTTAGCCTCCCTGTTCGTCTGTTGGTTCAGTTCCTTCAAATGCTTTGCAACCTCATCCGTTGCAGCACCGGGCAGCATACGCCACCGCCAGTTGCCGCCAATGGTGCCCGGCAGATTCATTCTGGCACTGGTATCCAGCCCCAGCACATCCTGCATGGGAATCACCGCCGTATCCGCCCGAGATGCCAGCAGGCAGCGGATGAAGGCTTCCGGTGCATCTTCCTTCTTTTCAAAGCCCAGCATTTGCTGTGCCTGCATCAGGGATTTTTCATCTGCCGAGTCCACCCAGCCCCGAACGGTGTCGTTATCGTGAGTGCCGGTATACACCACGGAATTTTCCACGTAGTGCTGCGGCAGATGCATGTTGTCATCCCCGCCGCCAAAGCCGAAGCACAGCACCCGCATACCCGGATAGCCCACAAACTTCAGCAAAGCACGTACCCGGTCATTGACGCAGCCCAGATCCTCCGCCACAATGCGGATACCCGGCAGCTTCTTCCGGAAGGTTTTGAACAGGCTTTTGCCGGGACCGATGACCCACTTGCCGTTGCGGGCATTCGGAGCGCCGTAAGGGATGGAATAGTAATTGGCAAAGCCGATGAAATGGTCAATGCGGATCATATCATACATGGTGCTCATAGCTTTCATCCGCTCCACCCACCAGCGATAGCCAGTCAGCCGGAGATAATGCCACCGATACAGAGGATTGCCCCACAGCTGACCATCCTCGGAAAAATAGTCCGGCGGAACGCCTGCCACACGCTTGGGGATTCGGTTGCGATCCAGCTGGAACACCTCCGGATGCGTCCATGTGTCCGCACTGTCCTCCGCCACGTAAATGGGCATATCCCCAAACAGCATCAGACCCAAGTCGTTGCAATACTTCTTCAATGCCATCCACTGGCGGAAGAAAAGCATCTGCACAAAAAGATGATACTGCACGTCCTCCGCCAATTTAGCTTTGTAGCGAAGCACCGCTTCCTCCTTGTGCAGGCGAATATCCTTCTCCGGCCACTTTGTCCACATGGCATCCCCGAAGTGATGCTTCACCGCTGTGAACAGTGCCACATCTTCCGCCCAGGGATGACTGCGAGCAAACTCTTCCACCTTGCTCCGCATTTTCTCCCCGGACTGCCGGAAGCACAGCCGAAGGCGTCCTTCCTTGTGAGTACGCACCTTGTCGTAGTCCACATGCGCCGGGTCTTCATCTACATAAGCCGGCAGGCCGCTGTCATCCAGCAGACCTTCCTGCCGCAGCTCTTCCAGCGAAATCATCAGCGGATTCCCTGCAAAGACGCTGGAGGATTGATAGGGCGACTCCCCGTAGCCTACCGGTCCTACCGGCAGTACCTGCCATAGTTTCATCCCGGACGCATGCAGGAAGTCTGCAAAATCCCGGGCTTCCTGGCCAAGGCTGCCGATGCCGTCCTTCCCAGGCAGGGAGGTAATGTGCATCAAAATGCCGCTCTGTCGCATAACCATTTTCCCTTCCATCTTTTTATTGGTATCGTTATCGGTAACGTTTTCAATCATATCTCAAAGAATGGCGGGGGAAATTACTCCACCCGCAAAAGCACGCAGCTAATCGGGGCAAGGGTGACTGCCGCATCTGCGCACTGCACCTTGCCATAGCTGCCCAGCACAGTATAACCCATCAGTTGAGGAATGTCTACCGTAATTTCCTGCTCAACAGAAGCGTTCACCAGCACGGCTACGCTGCTTTCTTCCTCCTGAACGGTAAAGAAAGCAACGCTGTCGCTGCCTGCATCCAAGCAGGTCATGGTGCCGTGAAGCAGCTCCGGTGCCTGATTCCGCATGGCAATCAGCTGACGATAGCAATTCAGCAAGCTGTCAGGATCATTGTCCTGAACATCCACGCCTTCCTTCAGCCGCTGATGCTGATCTGCATCTACCGGCGGATTGCAAAGCGCAGCCTCATCCGCAGCACTCCACAGCATGGGCAGACGCTTGTTTTCGTCTCTGCCCGAGCCAGTCATGCCCAGTTCTTCCCCGTAGTACACGGTCGGTACACCGGGCAGCAGCAGATACAGCATGGCTGCTGCCTTTTCCTGATCTCGCCCAAGACGCAGTACACCTGCCGCACGTCCCATATCATGGTTGGTCAGAAAAGGCGCATCAACACCCTTCGGATTCGCCTCACGAAGCTGTTCGTTCCACGCTGCAAGCCGCTTTGCTACCACTGCGCCGTTGCCCTTCAGAGCAGCCTTCAAGAGGGTGCCGGTACTATCCGCCCCTGGGAAATTAAACAAGCTGTCAATGCCGCTGGCATACAGGTTCAGCATGGTGGCTTCATCCGTCCATGCTTCGGCTACCACGTAGCACTCCAGGTCATTGGCCTTGGCCGTTTCATTCACAAAGCACAGGAAATCAGCGTTCTTCCCCGTTGCCCCTGTGTAATAGCTGGTGACTGCATCCAGCCGAAAGCCCTTTACCCCACGGCTTTGCCACAGGGTGATAATATGGGCAATCTCTGCACGAACGTCCTCATTGTCCAGATTCAGATCCGGCATGTGATCGCCGAAGCGTCCTTCATACCACCAACCGTCTGCCCCCGGCACGGCATGGTAACCGTCCCCACTGGTTTGGGCAAAGTTGTACCATTGGATGTAGGGACTATCCGCCCCTGTCGCCAATGCCTGACAAGCCTCCTTGAACCAAGGATGCTGATTGCTGGTGTGGTTCACCACAAGATCCAGCATCACCCGCATACCATGGGCATCGCATGCCGCAACCAGCTGTTCAAAGTCCTCCAAGGTACCATAAGCCGGGTCAATTGCTTCATAGTCCGTCACATCGTACTTGTGGTAACTGGGAGAAGGATGAATAGGCATGAGCCACAACTGCTTGACGCCCAAGCTTTCCAGATAGTCCATCCGGCTGATGATGCCCTGCAAGTCCCCTACGCCGTCCCCATTGCTGTCCTGAAAGGAAGCCACGAAGATTTCATAGGTCACACCCAAGGAAGCAGGTGCTGCCGATGCCGAAGCAACCATCAGCAGCAATGCACACAACAATGCCGCCGTTTTCTTCAGCCACTGCACAGCACCCACCTCCTTCTTGCATCATAAACCAATCAACCCTTGACAGAACCGCCGGTAATGCCCTCCACGTAGAACTTCTGCATGATGATGAACAGCACGGAAATCGGGATAGAAACCACCACGCCGCCTGCGCAGAACTGGGCGAAATAGTTGTTTCTATTCACCTTATCCACCATGGCAAACAGACCCAACGCCACGGTCTTCTGGCTGCTGATGCCGGAGTTCAGCATGATGGATGCAAAGATGAAATCCATCCAGGGTGCCAGGAAGGAATTGATCACCGTGTACACGATGATAGGCTTGGACAGGGGAATGATGATCTTCCAGAACACGGTGAATTCATTAGCGCCCTCCAAGTAAGCCGCCTCGCGGAGGGACTTGGAGATGGTGTCAAAGAATCCCTTAGCAATCAGGTACCCCAAGCCGCTGCCTGCCGAGTACACAATCACCATGCCGGTCATGGAGTTGGTCAGGTTCAGGTTCTTCAGGATGAAGTACACAGCGATCATGGACAGAAAACCGGGGAACAGATTCATGATGACGGACGCCCGCATCAGGCCTTTCCGTGCCTTAAAGCGCATGCAGCTC
Source organism: Phocaeicola dorei (assembly GCA_963627465.1). Lineage (GTDB taxonomy): Bacteria > Bacillota > Clostridia > Christensenellales > Aristaeellaceae > CAKUFA01. The sequence continues at coordinate 5,773 of CAVGBO010000015.1, read as the reverse complement.
ATGGCATAGGCCACCATCAGCACAAACAAGCTGGAAATGATGCAGGTAAAAATAGCAATGGTAAAGGTATTCATGAACCATTGCGGGAACTGGTTCACCGTGTCACTGCCAGGGAAAAGGATGGCCTTGTAGTTATCCAGCGTATAGGCCTTGGGGAAGAAAGTGGACAGGTTGGGTCCCTTGTCCGTGCCGAAGGAAGTCACCACCAACCACACAATCGGAATCAGCCAGAACACAGCCAACAGTGTTAATACCAAGTGCCGTCCCGTTTGCCTCAATGCTTTTTTCATTGGAAATTCTCCTCCTTATCGCCGGCAATCATGCGATTGAAGGCCAGAATCGTCAGCACAGCGCAGACAATGAACACCAGAATGCCGATGACGGAAGCCATCTTGTAGTTGCTCTGATCCTGAGTCAGGCGATACAGCCAGGTCACCAGCAAGTCAACCTCGTTGGCGTTGGCATTGGCCATGAGCTGGTCAGATGTGGTGTACACGTCCTTGCTCAGCAGGTAAATCACGTTGAAGTTATTGATGTTCGCCACCACGGAGTTTACCAGTGAAGGCCCGGTGACAAACAGGATGTAGGGCATGGTAATAGAGCGGAAGGACTGCCAGGCATTGGCACCGTCAATCTTTGCACTCTCCAGCAGCTCATTGGGGATATTCATCAGAATGCCGGTGGCAATCAGCATCTGATACGGCACACCGACCCAGATGTTAATCATGATAATCGTAACCCGTGCCCAGGTGGGATGGGTCAGGAAGGGAATGAAGTTGGCCGTCGGAATGGCACCCATGTTGTACAGCCAGTCGGTCAGCCCCACATTCTTGCAGATGGTGTTCACGATCCCTGCATCCGCAAAGAAGTTGCGCACCAGCAGCAGGCTGACGAACTGAGGCACAGCAATGGTGATCATGAAGCAAGTCCGCCAGAACTTCTTTCCCTTGGTATTTTTATTGTTGATGAACATGGCCAGCAAAATGCCGCCGATGTAGCAGGTAAAGGTAGCCACAACGGCCCACACCAGCGTCCACACCAGCACCCTGCCGAAGGCATAGGCAAAGGTACTGTCTGCGGTCATGTTAAACAGCGTATTGAAGTTTGACATGCCCACCCAGGTGAACAGCTTGGCTGGCACAAGGTGATTTCGGTCGTAATTGGTGAAGGCAATGAGGATCATCACAATCAAGGGAATGATGGTGAAGCACACCACACCCAGCACCGGCAGGCTCAGCAGCGTCCGGTGGAACTTGGTGCCAAGGAGATCCGCAAGGTCTTCCTTAAAAGAATTGACATGCTTGCCGCTTTCGGAAAGCTCCTGCACCCGCCGTGCGTTCCGCACAGCCTGAATCAGCAGGATCACGGCCACCAGCAGCAAAATGCAGCCGATGACGCCAAACAGAAGAATCAGGAAGGAATTATCGTAGTCATTGAATTCATTTTTTCTGGTTTCAGGATTATACACACGCTGCTGCTGCACCGTGCCAAGGGTCCCCAGTTTGCTCATGTAAGGCCAGAAGGTAACCGGCAGCAGGTAGGCAAACAATGCTTCCAGTACCGTCAGCAGCATGCCCTTGATATACTGCTTCCGTGCAAAGCTTCCTGCGCCCCACACCAATGCCGACAGTTTGACCCAAATGTCCCCTTTTGCAAAGTCCCTTGCAAAGCCGGCAAAATAGCCGCCAATGGACGCAAGACCTTTGCCCAGCCCCGACTGCTTCGAAGCCTTTTTCATCGTTTTGCTTTTCTCCATTGTATACCCGCTCCCTCGTGGTTGGTTTTCCCTGCAAGAGAAGCCGCCCTGCCGCTGGGAAGTCCGGCAGGCAGGGCGGCGGAAGGTTTTACTGAGGTCTCATTATTGATCCGCAGCAGCGGTGATGCCGGCAACGCAGTTGTCCAGCAGGGTCTGCAGATCGGTGCCGTCGGGATTGCCATTCATGACGATCTTGCCCAGAGCGGCAGCGGGATCCCAGTACTTGTTGCCCACACGCTGTACGTCAGCATAGGCAGCCTGAGCAGCCAGAGCGGCGATAGCGGGGTTGGACTGCACAGCTTCAGAAGAAGCGGCGTTCACATTGGAGGGACCCTCGGAGCGGATTTCGAACCGGCTCATCTGGCTCTCTTCGTTAGTCATGTAAGCAGCAAAGTCCATGGCGGCACCCACATTCTCGGAGTAGGGGTTCACGCCCACCAGCTTAAAGCCGGCGAAGGAAGACATCTGCACCTGTTCACCGTTCACGGTGTAGGTTGGCAGCTTGGTGGCAGCATAGTTGTCGCCCCATGCTTCCTGAGCGGCGTTGGCATTCCAGGTACCGGACACACCAGCGATGATGGAGCCGTCCTTCACGCCAGCCACAAAGGGATCGGAGTCAGCTTCCTTGAAGCCAGGGTTCTTAGCGATCTCCAGCAGTGCTTCCAGCACCTGCACGCCGGTGATGGGGGTATCGGTAGCGTTCCAGTTGCAGGAGTTGGTCACGCCGTCTTCATTCACGGTCATGGTCAGACCTGCGCCCTTGAACCAGCTGTAGAAGTACCAGCCGTTGCTCATGGGGAAGCCCACATACTTGCCGGCGGCAGCAGCCTTAGCCATCATGCCGTCCAGGGTCTGCACGTCTTCCTCGGTGAAGTATTCCTTGTTGTAGAACATGAAGTAGCCGTTGGAAGCGGTGGCAGGATAGGCATACAGCACGCCATCCTGGCTGGCAGCCTTCACCACGGGAGCATCAGCGCCGCCGTTGGCAGCGATGATGTCGTCAGCGCCGTCCACCACCTGCTGCAGAGCACCGCCGTTCATCAGGCTGTTGAACTGGTCATCAGCGAAGGTGAACACGTCAGCTGCGGCAGTGGGGTCATTCAGCACAACCTTGGAGCAATCGCCCTCGGTCTGCACGCCCACGTTGATGGTGTAGTTATTTTCGGGATGAGCAGCCTTGAAGTTGTCAATCACGCCATTGATCCACTCAATGTCCTGATTGTCGCCCACCCACACGGTGAGGGTCACATCCTCTGCCAGTGCGAAGGAGCACAGTGACAGTGCCATGCACAGTGCCAACACTACAGAAACGACCTTTTTCATTCTGGTTTCCTCCTTTTTATCTCTCCCACAGGTTTCGCCCTGTGCGGATGATCAACCTTCAGGGGCAGATGCCACGGACTCCCGCATGCGGAGCACCGCATCCACCGTCACATGGCGGGGTTGACTGCCATTTTCCAGCATGTCCAGCAGCACCGCCACGCTTTCCCGGGCAAGGCTATCCACCGGCTGTTCAATGGTGGTCAGCCGGGGTGCAAAATACTTGCCCATTTCAATACCGTCAAAGCCGAAGACGCTTACATCCTCCGGCACTCGTTTGCCCATGTCCTTCAGTGCCCGAATCACGCCCATGGCCATCACATCGCTCATGGCGAAGACCGCCGTGGTGTCGCCCTTCACTGGGAAGAAAGCCCGTGCGCTATCATATCCACCCTTCAGGGAGAAGCGGCTTTCCATGTACCGGCTTTCATCGAACACCAAACCTGCATCATGGAAGGCATCCAGTGCACCTAGGTAGCGCATAGAAAGATTGTCGCCCTCACTCCGTGCGGCACCGAAAATGGCAATGTTCCGATGTCCCTGATCCAGCAGGGTTTTCACTGCCAGATACCCCAGTGCCCGGTCATCCACAGCCACGGAGGCAGTACGCTCCAGCGGAAGATTTTCCACCGTCACGGTAGAAAACACCATGGGCACGTTCATGCCGCTGAGCACCTTGATTCGCTCGTCCGGCCGGCCGCCCACAAAGATGAACCCTTTGGCATGCTTTTCGTGGCTCAGCCGGAGCGCCGTGCGAAATTCATCTTCCTTCTCATCAATGAACTCCAGCATGAAGGACGTTTTGCTGCCTGCCGCCTGCTGAAGCATTTCCTCTGCCAGTGCATTCAAGAAGGGGTTTTGATGTCCCCGCAGGATGACCGCCGCCAGGTCGGAATCCGTCTGCTTCAAGCTTCGTGCATTGGCGTTCCCCACGAAGTGACACTCAGCAATAATTTTTTCCACTTTCGCACGAGTGGCAGAATTCACATCAGGCCGATGATTCAGCACACGTGAGACCGTCGTGACGCTCACGCCTGCCTTCTCCGCAATATCCCTGATGGTGTATATCTTCATGGCCGCCTCCCTATGCGCCAGTGTCGGTAACGTTTTCGGTAACGTTTTCATTACAAGTACAGGATACCACGGTCATTTCTGCTTGTCAATAGCATTTTGGGTTTTTCCTGTTGTTTTTTTGCCAGATAAAACAAAGCCGAGGCAGATCGTTGCTCCGCCCCGGCATCCTTCACTGCTGCTTCAGCAGCCGATTCATTTTTTCCACTTTTCTCTTGGTCGGAATGTAAATGCTGAACCAAATGGCCGCAAACCCGATGGCAAAGATCAGGGTAAACATGCCCACCTTGCTTACGGAAATCCAGCCGTTCAGCAGGTAGAAGCCCAGGTAATCAATGTATAGTACCGCCGCCTGAATCAACCCTGCAAAGGCCTTGGGCAGATTCTCCATCTGATACACGACCGAGATCCCAGCCGCAATGAAAGCCATGACCGTGGTGGTCATGATGCCTAACGCCGCCTGATTGACCGTCAGGTTCACTTCCGTTCCGGCCGCCTGGATGCACAGCAGCACAATCGCCATCACCACTGGTCCACCCCAGGCAAACTTTACGCCCCGATCGCAGAATCCTTTCAAAAATGCTTTCATAATCCGTACCTCCGTTTCAATTCCGCAAAGCATCGTCTGGATATGCACTCCACATGGCCACTTTTGAAAACGGCATCTACTGCCCCGGAAAGCTGCACCTTGAATTTGGCAATCATCTTCCAATTGGCCAAAGCTGATTTGCCAATGCGCTCGAAGTTTCCCGGCAGGGTCTTCTCTAATTCGTACAGTCTCCTTCGGACAAGGTACCGTTTCCCATCGCTGTACACAGCGTAGGTTCTTTCTCCCTCCACCAGAAAGCATTCCACCTGCGCTATGTTCAACATCATGATTTCATCCTCGGCATAGCCGGGCACTTGGTCAGCCATGCTATCCCGAAGGACAAGCCCCTCAATTTCATCAATCAGCGGCGTGCGTTCATGGACGATTGCTGTGATTTCCTCCGGCTTATCCTTATCAATGAGCAACCTGAAAATCACTTTCCTCACCTCCTCCCCCATCGGACAATCCCATCATACATCCCGGCTGAAATTTTGTCACAAAAAATCGGTATTCGGCAGAAATGCCGGTGTCATCGGCACCTAGAGGCAAAAGAAAACGCCACATGCATTCCTGCACACGGCGATTCTCTGTTATTCAATGTCAAAATCAAAGTAGGTTTCCGGATAGGGTTCGTTCATCAGTCGGTAATGCCACCACTCGTTTTCGTAGGGAGCAAAGCCTGCCCAGGCCATGACGCCCCGCAGCAGGGCACGGTTGGCATTTTGCACTTCCGTCAAGCCAGCTGCCCCGTGATGAGACAAATCGCTCATTCGGTCGAAGGTGGTACCCATATCAACGGGACAGCCATTCTTCGTCAGGGTCAGATCCACCGTAGATCCCCGGGAGTGACCGGATTTTCTCGCAATATAGCCCATGGGAAACAGATCTGCCTTTTCAAGCTCCGGGTAAAACTCTGCTTTCGTCTCCCCGTTTTCCGCTTCACCGCTCCAGGTGACAAAATCCGTTACCGCCTTTTGGGGGCGATAAGCATCGTAAATGCGAATGCCATAGCCCATAGGCTTCAGCTTTTCCACTGC
>CAVGBO010000014.1:21948-76445 GCA_963627465.1 Phocaeicola dorei | reverse complement strand
CGGGAAGTGCTGTTGTCCGTCCAATCGCTGGCACTGTACTCCAGCAAGGGCAGGATGATTGGGGTGAAAGACTGGGATTCCGCCAATACCGAGGTGCAGCCTGCCAGCAGGATCAGGGTCATGAAAAGTGCCACCATGCGCTTCATGAAAGTTGCTTCCTTTGTTTGATTGTCAACGGGATTGTCTGTTCTTATTGTACCGAACGTTGGAAGAACTGTCAATGATAAAAAATGGAGCAAAAAAAGAAGCCGACATTTGCCGACTTCTATAGTTTTGATTACATCTTTTTTTGTATGTGCTTCAGATGCTTCATCACGCCGGTGGCACACACGCCTGTCAGTGCACCGCACAGAAGACCCACAAGCATCAGGATGGCCATGTAATAGAGCAGCTTGGGGGTGTGGAGCATGATCATGGCCAAGCCGACCTGCCCCACATTGTGGGCAACGCCGCCTACCATACTGACCGTTACGGGGTGGATGTCCTTCACCCGGCTGAGCAGGGACATACAAATCATGCTCACCATGCCGCCGGCAAAGGCGTACATCATGGCACTGACGCCGCCAAACAGCAGCCCGGACAGCACCACCTTCAGCACCATGAGCAGGAAAGCGGTGGGAATGCCCAGCATATAAACGGCGAAGATCAGCACCCCGTTGGACAGCCCCAGCTTAATGCCGGGAATGCTGCCCACAGGAATCAGGCTTTCGATAAATCCAAGCACCAGCATCAGCGCCACCAGAAGACCTGACAGGGCAATACGCTGGTTTTGTTCACGAATGGACAGTTTTGCCATGGAGGAACTCCTTTATTGAGCATCGCTGCTGGTGGTAAACAGTGCCAACAGCTCATCGGTGGTATACAGCTCAACCATCACCTGATTGGGCAGGCATACGATCATGTTATACAGTGCCCGGTCGTCCCGGTTGCTCAAGGTGACGGTGCCCTGCTCCACGCAGTCCTGATTATCGCAGGTGGATTCCTCCATGTACACGCCATCGGCGGTCACGTGGATCACGTTCTTCGTTTCCGTTCCGTCTGCCTGGGTCAGGGTAACGCTGAAGGAATAATCCGAACCCGTTACCGGGAAAACACGGCTTTCATTGCCGGCAGTCACCACCACAACAGCCGTGGGCATCTGAACATCGGTGGCCGTGGCCAAGTCCGTATCCGTGGCCAGATCCGTATCCGTTGCCAAATCGGTGTCGGTAGCAGGATCAGCATCATCAGCCACAGCCAAACCATCCTCTTCAGTGGAAGCCAAGGCAATGCCGTCCTCTTCTGCTGCAGTTTCGGGAGTGGCGGTGGGCACTTCGGTGGGTACTTCAGTCGGCACTTCGGTAGGAACCTCTGTGGGTGCTTCGGTAGGAGCCTCCGTAGGTGCTTCGGTGGGTGCTTCCGTGACTTCCTCAGACGGTGCAGCCGTGTGGATGTCAATGGTTACGTTATCGGAGTTACCCTCAACAATGGGAGCGGTGACGGAAGGCTGCATATGCTTGCTGACGACAACAACCGCAGCAATGGCAACCACCAGCACAACGATAATCCAGAAATTCTTATTGCGAAGTACGTTCTTCATACATGCTCCTTACGAACGATAATACAAATCAGCCGATTATCATCATACCGCACCCGGCTGAAATCGTCAAGGACTTGTCAGAAATTCATGGGCGTAAAGATGAGTTTTGCGGGAGGAGGCTTTTGAGGCAAAAGCTTCCGCAACCTCAATCGTCGCGGCTTTTAGCCGCTCGTTTCGGTTGATGCGTTCGCGGCTGCTATACACGCCACTGGCGTGTAGCCGCTCACTTACCTCCCGCACCCACCCGAAAACCAGCAAAGGGACGCATACATTCTATAGGAGAGAGTTAGAGGTGTTGCAAGTGCTTTGATAGAAAATAGCAAAGCCAAGAAATCCGATAATAGAATCCCCCTGCAAGCAGTGCCTGCAGGGGGAAGGAATACCGTGGGAAATCTTACTTGTTGTCAGCCGTTACAGCCTGGGCTGCGGTACGGCCGGAAACATAGATTTCAACGATGGCGTTGCCGCCCAGACGGTTGCCGCCGTGGATGCCGCCGGTGACTTCGCCAGCCGCATACAGGCCGGAGATAACAGCACCGTTGGTATCCAGCACGTGACGCTCGGTGTCAACCTTCACGCCGCCCATGGTGTGGTGGGTGGAAGGAGCCAGCAGACGAATGCGCAGTTCCACACCATCCAGGGTGTAGGTGTCAGGCAGGTACTTGCCGTTCTCATCCTTCTCAGCAGAACCGATCAGGGCGTTGGGGTTGGTCTTCTTTACGTCTTCAGGCTGTTCGCCGGCCATCACTGCCTTGTCGTAGCTCTCGATGGTAGCACGGACAGTCTCGGCATCGGTGGGCAGACCCAGAGAGGTGAACAGGTCAGCCAGCTCGTCCACCGTGCGGACGTACTGACGCCATTCCACATCCTCATCACCGTACAGGTACGGGCCGGGGATCTTGGAGGAAGCGTTAGCGATTTCGACGAACACACCCTTGGTGCCGTTGTGCTCAATGCCATTGCGGAATTCCGCCAGGCTCAGCACGTCACGCTCGGAGGTTTCATCCACGAAACGCTTGCCGGTGGTGGGGTTGATGTAGATGGCGTAGTTGCCGCCGCCGAAGGCCAGGTTGCCGTTGTCCACCCAGCTGATGGGCATCATCTGCGTGAAGCCCATGCCGGTTACGTCAGCGCCCACAGCCTGGGCCATGGTAATGCCGTCGCCCTGCAGGGAAGAACGGTTGGTGGTCTTGGTGCTGGTGGAAACATACTCGCTGGACCAGTAAACGTTGGTGTCAACCACCATTTCCAGGTTAGCAGCGTAGCCGCCGGTAGCCAGGATCACGCCCTTGGTGGCATGAGCGGTGACTTCGGTGCCGTCATACTGGGTAGCCTTCACGCCGGTGACCTTGCCGTCTTCATAGATCAGCTCATTGGCAGTGGTGCGCAGCATGATCTTGTTGAAGGCAGCGGTTTCAGCGGTGTTCAGCAGGGTGTTCATGGGAGCCTTGAAGTAGGTGCCCCAACGGCCAGCGTAGTCCACACCGTCGATGGTTGCGCCAACGAACTCGTTTTCACGATACCACAGGGCGCCGATCAGGGTGGGCTGGGTGTCTTCCACAAAGGTAGAACCCTGAGCTTCCAGCCACTGCTTCAGCTCCTGGCCGCCCTGGATGAACTGATTCACCAGGTCGAAGTCGCCATAGATCCAGCTGCTCATGTCAGCAGAGGGACGCAGACCGCCGTAGTAGGTCTGGAAGATGTGCAGGTTCACGGTGGAGAACAGGGTCAGCTCGCCGGCACCGGCATCGATCTTGGGCTGTGCCCAGTCCAGATAAGCCTGAATCTCGGCCTTCAGAGCCTGCAGGGTGGGCAGATACTCAGCATGCACGCCGTGCTTGCTCAGCTCTTCAATGTCGCCTGCCACAAACTCGTGATCCTTGTAGTAATCTTCGTCGAAGGGTTCTTCGCTCCAGTTCAGGATGGTCTTCAGCTCATCAACGGTAGCAATGCTTTCCACAACCTTGTTGTAGGTGTTGCCGTCATAGCCGACGCCGGTGGTGGCATCGGGATCGTTGGCATCCCACACCAGGTAGGGCATCACGCTCTGATACTGACCGCCGGAAACCAGGGTGTTGCCGCCGACTTCAGCGTTCTTCTCAATCACCAGCACGGTGTTGCCGTCCTGGGCAGCCTGTGCGGCAGCAGCCATACCGGCACCGCCGGCACCAACCACAACCACGTCATAGGTCTCTTCGATGGCGTCCTTGGCTTCATAGGCGAAGGGAACAGCGCCCTTGGTCAGGGCAGCCTTGTCGCAGCCGGCCTTTTCAGCAGCGTCGTTCACTGCGTTCAGCACAGCACGGCTGGTGAAGGTAGCACCGGACACCACATCCACACCGGTGGAGGTGAAGGCCTTGATGTTCTCGAACATGGGCTCGAAAGCAACATCGCCCACATGCTCGGTTTCCTTGCTGGAGACCACTTCGATGTTCTCGATGGTGGTTTCACCGAAGGTCACCTTCAGGGTCACGTCGCCGTTGTAGCCGGTGGCGGTACCTTCGTACTCGCCGGGCACAAACTTGATTTCGCCGGTGGTCTGCTCCTCGCCGGCAGCGGCAGCCAGTGCCTGAGCCAGAGCGTCCTTCACGGCCGTGCTGGTCACGGTAGCACCGCTGGTCACTTCCACAGCGTCTGCATCGGTGACACCCACCAGAGAGGTGTTGTAGCCCTCAATGGCAGCGCCGCCCAGTGCGGGCGTCTCGTTTTCACCGGTTACGGTCACAGCCGTCACGGCATTCTCGTCCACAGTGACCTTCACGGTAACCGTACCGCCGAAGCCCTGGGCAGTGCCTTCATACTCGCCGGGGGTATACTTGCCTTCTGCCACGGCTGCGAAAGTAACCATGGACAGCAGCATGCATACGCTCAGCAGCATAGCAAGCAGCTTCTTCATTTTTCTTTCCTCCTTCATGTCGTCATTGACAAAACGCTGTCAATGCCTTGCAGGAATAGTATAAATCATAAAGCTACTTTCGGTTCAAGATTTTTTCACAATTTTTTCGCATTTCGGAAAGAAAGAAGGCGAACAGAACCCTATTTAATTGGAAGCCAAACTTCGCATAAAGTGTTCCGCTCACTGCCTGCCCGGGATACGCACAGGTCAATGCCCAGCCCCATACCGTCCTGGGTAAAGCCATGCTCCTCCAGGTAGGCTCGCAGCAGGGCAAAAGTGACCTCCGGCTGCTCGCTGTATTTTCGGGGGCGGGAAATATAGGTGTGCAGGGCGGGCTTGGAGGCAAGGGTGATTACGCCGGGGGTTTGATGGAGTCCCAGCGCCTCTCCTCGGTGCAGATCAATGCTGTAGGCGAACCGGGCACTTCCGTCCGGGCTGCAGATTTCGCTGATTCGGGTGGCAGGCATCTGCTCCAGCCACTGGGATAGATACGTCTGCTCTTCCTTGCTGTGGCTAATGACTCCGTCTACACCATAGGAAAGCACGTAGGATTCCGGAATACCTGCCACGTCAATGTGCTCGATGCGCCCCACGGAACGGGCAATGGCCTGCTGAAACCAGCAAATGTCCTCGTGGAGCTGCCGGTATTTCTCCACCATTTCCAGGGTAAGGACGGCCTGCTGCCCCAGCCGGTCGCCGATTTCCTCAAAGGATCCTTCCTCGTCGGCAAATTGACGGGCAATCTCCTTCATGGGCAGTTCCATGCTGCGGTACTTGCGGTAGCTGGCCAAGCGCAAAACATCACGGACGGAATACTGCCGCCGGGTTTTGTTGTTGATGCGGACTTCACTGACCCCTACCCGCTCGTAGTAATGCAGGGCGGCTGGCGTCAGTCCCATGGCACGGGCAACTTCACCGATTAGATATTGCACAGTATCACATCCTTTACCACTAGCAAAACCGAAAGCAACTATTGGTTTGTGCCATCATTGTAGCCGAATTCTTACCGGAATGCAAGAAAATTTCAAAGGAAGTGAATTCTTTGCAAAACGCTGTCCAAAGGATCCTTCCCTTTGTTCATTTTGACAAGGTTCATTAGCGCATGGTAATGCTTTCATCACGAAAAAAACGGAAGCTCACGACATTTTATTGACAATTCACGTCAGATTGGTTACAATTCAAAACGTTTTTTCATAGAAATTAACCGAAAGAGGTCGGTGGAAACCCATGAAGCACCTGATCCTGGTAACGTCGCCGCCTGCCTGCGGCAAGACCTATGTTTCAAAGATGCTGGCTCGTGCCCTGAATCCTATTGTCTACTTGGATAAGGATACGCTGATTGTGCTGTCCAAGCAGATTTTCGTTGTGGCCGGGCAGGAATATAATCGTTCTTCCAAGTTTTTCGAGGATAACATCCGCAACTACGAGTACGATGCGGTGGTGGATTTGGCACTGGAGTCCTTGGATTATGCGGATCGCTGCCTCATCAACGCACCCTTCACCCGGGAGGTTCGGGATGCGGAGTACATGCGGAATCTGCGCCTGCGCCTGAACAAGAAGGGTGTCAAGTTGGCCGTCATCTGGGTCAAGACGGATCCGGAAGTGGTGCACCAGCGGATGCTGGCACGGAACAGCGACCGGGACGTGTGGAAGATCCAGCACTGGGACGAGTACAGTGCCAAGGTGAATTACGATATTCCTGGCCTGCTGAACGACCGTACGGTGACGGATGAGTTCTTCGTGGTGAACAACAACAGCCAGGCGGAACTGAAGGCTTCTCTGGAGTACCTGACGAGAATGCTTTCCTGACAGCTGCATGAGATAGGAAGAAAGGTCTTGACTGGAAGCGGTCAAGGCCTTTTTCTTTGGCAGCAGCTGACAAATGCCCGTTCGTGTTCCCGTTGACAAGAGGGAAAGATGTGATAAACTATTCAGGAACATCATGGTAGATGGTAGGAGGAAAAAACATGAGCGCATCCAAGGTGTATTTTACCGATTTGCGTACCCATAACACCACGTCTCTGCTGGATAAGCTGGATAAACTGATGACCAGAGCCGGCATGGACAGCATTGATTTTCAGGATAAATTCACGGCCATTAAAATCCACTTCGGGGAAATGGGCAACCTGGCCTTCCTGCGCCCCAACTATGCCCGGGTGGTGGCGGATCACATTAAGAAGCTGGGCGGCCGTCCCTTCCTGACGGACTGCAACACCCTGTATGTGGGCAGCCGGAAGAACGCCCTGGATCATATCGAGACCGCTTATCAGAACGGGTTCAACCCCTACAACACGGGTTGCCATGTGCTGATTGCCGATGGCCTGAAGGGCACGGACGAAACCCTTGTGCCCATTGACGGCGACTATGTGAAGGAAGCCAAGATCGGCCGTGCCATCATGGATGCGGACGCTTTTGTCAGCCTGACCCACTTCAAGGGTCACGAGGGCACAGGCTTCGGCGGTACCATTAAGAACATCGGCATGGGCTGCGGTTCCCGAGCAGGCAAGATGGAGCAGCACTCTGCCGGCAAGCCGGATGTGGATCAGAGCGTGTGCGTAGGCTGCGGTCGTTGCCAGAAGATTTGCGCCCACAGCGCCATTACCATTACCAATCACAAGGCATCCATTGATCACAGCAAGTGCGTGGGCTGCGGCCGGTGCATCGGCGTATGCCCCAAGGATGCCACCTATGCAGCCGGGGATGAGACCAATGATCTGCTCTGCTGCAAAATGGCGGAGTATGCCCTGGCTGTGGTTAAGGATCGGCCTCAGTTCCATATTTCTTTGGTGATGGACATCAGCCCCTGCTGCGACTGCCATGCGGAAAATGACCTGCCCATCCTGCCGGATGTAGGCATGTTCGCCAGCTTTGACCCTGTGGCACTGGATCAGGCCTGTGCCGATGCCTGCCTGAAGCAGGAGCCCATTCCCGGTTCCCGCCTGAGCGAAATGCCCCATGCAAGCGAGGATCACTTCCATAACAGCTACCCGGATACCCACTGGCAGATGCAGCTGTCCCACGGCGAGAAGATCGGCCTGGGCACTCGGGAGTATGAGCTGATCACCATTAAGTAATGTACGAGGTATGCCATGTCCAATGATGCACTGATCATTCGCGGTGCGAGAGAACATAACCTGCAAAATGTGAGCCTGACCGTGCCGAGAAACAAGCTGGTGGTGTTCACCGGCTTGTCCGGCTCGGGAAAGAGCAGCCTGGCCTTTGATACCATTTATGCGGAAGGTCAGCGCCGGTATGTGGAGTCCCTTTCCAGCTATGCCCGGCAGTTTCTGGGGCAAATGGAGAAGCCGGATGTGGATGCCATTGAAGGCTTAAGCCCGGCCATCTCCATTGACCAGAAAACCACCAGCCGCAATCCCCGGTCAACCGTGGGCACGGTAACGGAAATTTACGACTATCTTCGGCTGCTGTGGGCGAGGATCGGTATTCCCCATTGCCCTGTCTGCGGTAAGGAAATCAAGCAGCAGACGGTCGACCAAATGGTGGATGCGGTGCTCCAGTACCCGGAAGGCACCCGGCTGCAGGTGCTTGCTCCCGTGGTGCGTGCCCGGAAGGGTGAGCATGCGGCCGTGCTGGAGAAGGCAAGGAAAAGCGGCTTCGTTCGTGTGCGGATTGACGGTGACATGTACGAGCTGGACGATACCCCTGACCTGGATAAAAAGAAGAAGCACACCATCGAATTCGTGGTGGATCGGCTGATTGTGCGCTCCGGCAAGGAAATGCGCCAGCGGCTGACGGACTCCATTGAGACGGCGGCCAATCAGTCCGGGGGACTGGTCATCTTCGACCTGTTCGACAAGGGGGAGCTGCTGTGCTCCATGAATTACGCCTGCCCGGACTGCGGCATTTCCATTGAGGAGCTTGCGCCCCGGATGTTTTCCTTTAACAGTCCCTTCGGTGCCTGCCCGGAATGTTCCGGCTTAGGCACACGGATGAAGATTAGCCCGGACATCCTCTTCCCGGATAAGAACAAAAGCCTCCGCCAAGGCGCACTGAACGCCATGGGCTTCAATGCGGAGGAGGATAACGGCATTGCGGCTCAGTACTTCACTGCTATGGGGGAGAAGTACGGCTTTACCCTGGATACGCCGGTAAAGGAGTTCTCCAAGGAAGCATGGAAGGCCATTCTCTACGGCACGGGAAAGGATAAAATAACCATCCATTATGAAGGCCCCCGGGGCATGGCAGAGTATGCCACGGCCTTTGAAGGGGTCATCCCCACCATGGAACGTCGGTACATGGAAACCAAATCCGACGTAATGAAGCAGGCCTATGAGGAATACATGGCGGAGGAGGAGTGCCCTGCCTGCCACGGGCAGCGGCTGAAGCCGGAAGCCCTTGGGGTCACGGTGAACGGCAAGAATCTGGCAGAAGTATCCGCACTGCCCATTCATGAGGCCCGCACGTTCTTCCAAAGCTTGACGCTGACCGAAAAGGAATCCATGATCGCAGCCCAAATCCTGAAGGAAATTGATGCCCGGCTGGGCTTCCTGATCGATGTGGGCTTAGGCTACCTGACCCTTGGTCGGGCGGCAGGCACCCTTTCCGGCGGAGAAGCCCAGCGGATTCGTCTGGCAACCCAGATCGGTTCCGCCTTGATGGGCGTGCTGTATGTGCTGGATGAGCCTTCCATCGGCCTGCACCAACGGGATAATCAGAAGCTGATCAACACCTTGAAGCGGATGCGGGATCTGGGCAATACCCTTATTGTGGTGGAGCACGATGAAGATACCATGTACGCCGCCGACTGGATTGTGGACGTAGGGCCGGGGGCAGGCATTCACGGGGGCAACATCGTTGCCCAGGGCACGGTGGAGGATATCAAGGCCTGCCCGGAAAGCCTGACGGGGCAATACCTTTCCGGCAAGAAGAAAATTGCCGTGCCACAGCAGCGCCGCACGCCTGCCGGATGGCTGACCATTCACGGCGCACAGGAACACAATCTGAAGAATATTGATGTGCAAGTTCCCTTAGGGGTGCTGTGCTGCGTGACCGGCGTCAGCGGATCAGGAAAGAGCAGCCTGGTCAATGAGATTCTGTACAAGCATCTGGCACGAGTGCTGAACCGAGCCAAGACCCGCCCCGGCAAGTTCCACAGCATGGAGGGCGTGGAACAGCTGGATAAAATCATCATGATTGACCAAAGCCCCATTGGCCGCACGCCCCGGAGCAATCCGGCCACCTACACCGGCCTGTTTGACATGATCCGCAAAATCTTCGCCCAGTGCCCGGAAGCAAAGGCACGGGGCTATAAGGAGAATCGCTTTTCCTTTAATGTAAAGGGCGGAAGGTGCGAAGCCTGCGGCGGAGACGGTCTGCTGAAAATCGAAATGCACTTCCTGCCGGATATTTTCGTGCCCTGCGAGGTGTGCAAGGGCAAGCGGTATAACCGGGAAACCTTGGAGGTTACTTACAAGGGAAAGAACATTTACGAAGTGCTGGACATGAACGTGGAAGAAGCCATGCACTTCTTCGAGAATCACCCGGGCATCTGCCGAAAGCTGGAGACTCTTTACGATGTGGGCTTGGGCTACATGAAGCTGGGGCAGGCGTCTACGACCCTTTCCGGCGGTGAGGCACAGCGGGTGAAGCTGGCTACGGAGCTAAGCCGCCGGGACACTGGCAGAACGATTTACCTGCTGGATGAGCCTACCACCGGCCTGCACATGGCGGATGTGGATCGGCTCATTGCCGTGCTTCAGCGGCTGACGGATGCAGGCAATACGGTGATGGTCATCGAGCACAATCTGGATGTGATCAAGGTGGCGGATTACCTGATCGACCTAGGGCCTGAGGGGGGCGATGGCGGCGGTACGGTGGTGTGCACCGGCACGCCGGAGGAAGTGGCGGCTTGCCCGGCTTCCTTTACCGGTCAATATCTGAAGCCTGTTCTGGAAAGAAAATGAGTTTGAGCGGATGTGCTGAGCAATCGGTACATCCGCTGTTTTATTTTCCCGGTTTGCTTTTCTTTTTCAGGAATGTATGCTACAATAAAACAAGAATCAAGTGGGAGGTTTTTTGCCTGATGCGACATTCCACAGGCCTGCCGATGTGGTTTCGCTTGGTGTTTGCCCTGGTGATGCTTTCGGTGTGCGTCGTTGTTGCCTATTGCACCGTGGAGGATGTTTCCCTGCGGTATCAGGTAGAAGACTTGACACGAAGTGTTGATACCAGCCACCAAAGGGAGAAGAAGCAGCAGTACGAGTACGATCAGGTGGTGGAAAAGCTGCCCAAGACCCAGGAGGAGCTGGATACCGTGCTGCCGGAAGCGGAAGCGGCGCAGGCCACAGTGACGGATTTGAAGGCGCAGCGGAAAACCCTCCGGGAAGAAAAGAAAACGTTGGAGGCAGCCATCGAAGCGGCAAAAGCCGAGGAGACGGAAGCATTGCAGCAGGCGGAAGATCTGCGAAAGGAAATTGAGGCATTGCAGCAGCAGGTTGACGCCCTTCAGGCACAGCTGAACTAATCTGGTATCCCACGCATCATGCGTGAAGATAGAACGTTATCCTAAACATGAAATGGAGGAGTACACATGAGCGAAGCCAAGAACAAGAAGAATATCAACCTGATCCTGCTGTGCGCCGTGCTGCTTGTAGCTGTTGTGCTGGCCATCATGCTGGCAACCCAGCGGAGCTCGCTGAACAATCAGATTGCCTCGCTGAATGAGGAACTGACCACCAGCCGTACCAGCTGGGAGACCATTGCAGCCGAGAAGGAAGAACTGCAGGCACAACTGTCCGATGTGGAAGACAAGCTGAAGGAAGCCAATACCAGCCTGGAGGAAGCTACTACCCGTGCCGCCGAGCTGCAGACCCAGGTGGACGAATTGACGACCACCAACGCAACCCTGACGGAAGAACTTGCCGCCGCTACTTCCTCCAAGGACGAAGCCCAGAAGACCGTCACGGAACTGGAAGCCGCGAAGGCTGACCTGGAAAAGCAAGTGGCTGACCTGACGGAAAAGGTCACGGCACTGGAAGCCGAGAAGAAGACCCTGACGGAAGAATCTGCTGCCAAGGATGCCACCATTGCCGAGCTGCAAAACAAGGCAGACACCCACGAAGCCGCTGCTGCTGCATCCGGCGAGAATGCAACTGCGCTGGAGACCCAGGTGACGGAACTGACCGCTCAGGTGGAAACACTGGAAGCCGAGAAGAAGACCCTGACGGAAGAATCTGCCGCTAAGGATGCCACCATCGCCGACCTGCAGAAGCAGCTGACGGAAACGCAGACCGCATCCGCTGCGGCAACGCCTGTTACCGCTGCAGAGCCTGTGGAAAAGACCGCCAGTGCCAAGGGCTTCGTTAGCGACGTGAAGGTTACTGTAACCCTGGATGCAGAGGGCAAGATGACCGCCATCAAGGTGGATGCAAGCAATGAAACCCCCGGCTATGGTCAGCGCACCATGGACGATGAGGATTTCCTTGCCCAGTTCATCGGCAAGACCCTGCCTCTGACCCTGGGCGAAGATGTGGATGCCCTCAGCGGTGCAACCTACACGTCCACGGCTATTGTGGAAGCACTGAACAGTCTGGCAGACTGAAAAAGAAACAATTTCATCCTTGAGGGGAGACGGTGATGTGCCGTCTCCTCTTTGATTATTTTCCGATCCGGCAGATTCCGGCAAATCCGTGCTTGCGTTTGATGGGAAATAACAGTATAATGAAAAAATGCCGAAGAGGCTCCATCAGTATGGGAGAAGGAGGATCTGTTTTTCATGGAAGAAACAACGACGCGCAGCAACTTTATCTGGGACGCCATCGAGCAGGACTTAAAGGAAGGCCGCTATACGCAGGTGCACACGCGCTTCCCTCCGGAACCCAACGGATATATGCACATTGGCCACTGCAAAGCCCTGATCATGGACTTCCTGACTGCTGAAAAGTACGGCGGCCTTTGCAACCTTCGCTTTGATGATACCAACCCTGCTAAGGAAGACACGGAATACGTGGAGGCCATTAAGCGGGATATTAACTGGCTGGGCTTTACCTGGACCGGCGGATTGTACTATGCCAGCGATTATTATGATCAGTGCTATGCCATTGCGGAAGACTGGATCAAGCGTGGTCTGGCCTACGTGGATGAGCTGAGTAAGGATGAAATGCGTGCCTATCGTGGCACCCTGACGGAGCCCGGCAAGAATAGTCCTTGGCGGGATCGCCCTGCGGAGGAAAGTCTGGATCTGTTCCGCCGTATGCGGGCAGGTGAATTTCCGGAAGGCAGCAAGACCCTGCGCATGAAGATTGATATGGCTTCCCCCAACATCGTCATGCGTGACCCGGCCATGTACCGCATCCTGTACAAGGAACATTGGCGCACGGGCAACAAGTGGTGCATCTATCCCATGTATGACTTTGCTCATCCCATTGGCGACGCACTGGAAGGCATCAGCCATTCCCTGTGCTCCCTGGAGTATGAGATTCATCGTCCCCTGTATGACTGGGTGGTGGAGCACAGCCAGAACATGCTGCCGGCCAAGCCTCGGCAGATCGAGTTTGCTCGGCTGAACATTACCCAGACCATCATGAGCAAGCGTTACCTGCGGCAGTTGGTGGAGGGCGGCTATGTCAGCGGCTGGGATGATCCCCGGATGCCTACCTTGTCCGCTATGCGCCGCCGGGGCTATACCGGCGAAGCCATTCGGGACTTTGTGGATCGCATCGGCATGAGCAAGGCAGACTCCACCGTGGACTTTGCCCTGCTGGAAAGCTGCGTCCGTGATGACTTGGGGGACAAGTCTCCCCGTGCCATGGCCGTGCTGAAGCCCTTGAAGGTGGTGCTGACCAACTGGCCGGAGGATCGGGTGGATACCCTGACCATGGAGAATCATCCGGATCACCCGGAGATGGGCAGCCACACCGTGCACTTCGGCAGAGAGCTGTACATTGAGCAGGATGACTTTATGGAAGTGCCTGCGAAGAAGTTCCAGCGCATGTATCCCGGCTTTGAAGTGCGGCTGAAGGGTGCCTACATTGTCCGCTGCGACGAATGTGTGAAGGATGCGGATGGACAGGTCATTGAAGTCCACTGCACCGTGGATATGGATTCTGCTTCCGGTACTGCCGGTGCGGATCGGAAGATCAAGGGCAAGGTGCTTCACTGGGTCAGTGCCGTGGATGCAGTGCCCTTCGAGGCTCGCCTGTATGATCCCCTGCTGAATGCCATGGAAGATCTGGAAGAAGAACCTGAAGCCGAGACCGAAGGCGAAGCGGCTGCTCCTGCGAACAAGAAGGATTTCATCAGCCGCCTGAACCCCAACAGCCTGACGGTGCTTCACGGCGTTGCCGAGCCTGCCGTGCGGGATTGCGAAACCGGCACTACCTTCCAGTTCCTGCGTACCGGCTACTTCTGCAAGGATCCGGACTCCACGCCGGAAATGCCTGTGTATAACCGTACCGTTGGCCTTCGGGATACCTACGCCAAGCAGGCCAAGTAACAACTTTTTCATGCTCCGACCGATCTTTTGCCGGTCGGAGCATGCTATGCATCAAAGCGGCAGCAGCCCTGCGGGATTTCTGCCATGGAGGAAAGAAAATGGAAGTCAGAACTCGATTTGCACCCAGCCCTACGGGCTTCATGCACCTGGGCGGATTGCGTACCGCCCTGTATAATTACCTGTTCGCCCGGAAGATGGGCGGCAAGTTCATTCTCCGCATTGAGGACACGGATCAGGAACGCTTTGTGGAGGGTGCTACCGAAGTCATTTACGAAACCCTGAAGGGCTGCGGCATGAACTGGGACGAAGGTCCTGACGTAGGCGGTCCCTGCGGCCCCTATATCCAGTCCGAGCGGAAGTCCCTGTACCTGCCCTATGCCCAGCAGCTGGTGGAATCCGGCCATGCCTATTACTGCTTCTGCACCAAGGAGGAGCTGGACGAACGCCGTGCCGAGGCTGAAAAGCGGGGCGAAGTGTTCAAGTACGACAAGCATTGCCTGCACATGAGCAAGGAAGAGATTCAGGCAAAGCTGGATGCAGGCGTGCCCTACGTGATTCGTCAGAATGCGCCTACGGAAGGGGAAACCAGCTATGATGACCTGGTTTTCGGCCACATGACCTTCCCCAATGACACTTTGGATGACATGGTGCTTATTAAGCAGGACGGTATGCCCACCTACAATTTCGCCAACGTGATTGATGACCATCTGATGGGCATTACCCACGTGATGCGGGGCATGGAGTATCTGTCTTCCACCCCGAAGTACAACCTGCTGTATGAGGCCTTCGGCTGGGACGTGCCCCAGTACATCCACCTGCCTACCGTTATGCGGGATGCTCATCATAAGCTGAGCAAGCGGGACGGAGACGCCTACTATTCCGACTTTGTGGAGAAGGGCTATCTGACCGAGGCATTGATCAACTATCTGGTGCTGGTGGGCTGGAACCCCGGTGACGATCGGGAATTCTTCACCATGGATGAATTGGTGGAAGTATTCGATGTTCACCGGCTGAACAAGGCACCCGGCATTTTCGACATTGACAAGCTGACTTGGTTCAATGCGGAATATATCCGCCGCCTGTCTCCCGAAAAGTATCTGGAAATGGTAACGCCTTGGTTTGATAAGGTACTGGCCGGCAAGAACATTGACTACAAGCGGCTGGCAGAGTTGATGCAGACCCGTACGGAAGTGTTCAACCGGGTGCCGGATATGGTGAAGTTCCTGGGCGAACTGCCGGACTATGACGTGGCCATTTACACCAACAAGAAGAGCAAGACCGATCCGGAAGTGTCCCGGAAGGCACTGACGCTGCTGCGCCCCGTAATGGAAAAGGTGGAGTGGACAGAGCCTGCCATTCATGATGCTCTGATGGCTGCCATTGCGGAAGCCGGCATGAAGAACGCCGCTGCCCTGTGGCCCCTGCGGATTGCCATTTCCGGACAGGTTTCCACCCCCGGCGGAGCCATTGAAATTGCTTGGCTGCTGGGACGGGAAGAAACTCTCCGCCGCATTGATGACGGCTTGAAGCGGTTGGAAAACGCATAATCTTTCATCGCCTTGAAAGGATCTGATGAAGTTGGTAAAGAACGATGGCCTTCGTCGGCAAAAGCCTGTGCTGTGGCTTACCTTGACGGCGCTTTTCATGGCCATGGTCATTGTGCTGAGCATGAGCGTCATGAGCATTCCTGTGCCCGGCGGACATCTGTACTTCAATGATGCGGTCATTGGCACGGCGTCCCTGCTGATGGATCCCCTGTCTGCCTTCCTGGCCTGCGGCGTAGGAGCCTTCCTGGGGGATGCCCTCTTCTATCCTGCACCCATGTTTGTCAGCCTTGTGACCCATGGCTTGCAGGCTGTGGCCGTCTCCCTGCTGTTTGCAAAGCTGAAGTGGAAGAAGCCTGTATCGGCGGCGGTTGCCTTGCTGGTGGGTGCGGTGATCATGGTTGCCGGTTACACCATTGGCCGTGCCTTTGTATACAGCACGCCGGAAACGGCGTTGGTGAAGCTGCCTTTCCAGTGCCTGCAGGCTGTTGTGGGCGCAGTTATCGCCTGGGTGCTGTGCATTCCGCTGGGGCTGGAAAAGCAGTTCCATCACGTGACCCACTAAGGAGGCTCGTGCCATGCAAGATGCAAAGGTGAAGAAGCTGGCCATTGCCGGTGTGATGGCGGCCATGATCTGCGTGCTGACGATTTTTCCCCATATTCCCCTGGGCTCTGGGTACATTCATCTGGGGGATGGGCTGATTCTGCTGGCCGTCATGCTGCTGGGACCGCTGGGGATTCCTGCGGCGGCTGTGGGCAGCATGCTGGCGGATTTGCTGGTGTACCCGGTGTATGCGCCTGTTACCCTTGTGGTCAAGGGGCTGATGGCCGCCGTGGCGTGGCTGATTTACCGGAAGAACGACCGGAAGCGTACGGTGCTGGCCTTCATTGCGGCGGAAGCGGTCATGGTGCTGGGCTACTTCGTGTATGAGTGGATTGCCGTGCCGGAGTTCGCCCTTGCGGATATTCCTGGCAACCTGATTCAGGCCGTGGCCGGCGTATGCGTAGGCTTGGTGCTGACAACCCTGGTTCCCCGGCTGGAAAGCCTGACGAAATAAGAAAGAGGTGTGCGGCATGAAAAAGTTTTTTGAGGAGTTCAAAAAGTTTGCTCTTCGCGGCAATGTGATGGACATGGCTGTGGGCGTCATTGTAGGCGGCGCCTTCTCCAACATTGTCACCTCCCTGACGGATAACTTCATCAACCCCTTGCTGAACGTGATCATGGGATCGGCTACCTACACCTGGGAGGATGTGGGGACGTTTGCCTCTGCCTTCCTGACAGCGGTGGTGAACTTCATCATCATGGCTTTCATCCTCTTCTGCCTGATGCGGGGCATTAACAAGCTGCTGTCCCTGGGCAAGAAGAAGGAAACGCCTGCCGCTCCCACCACCAAGAAGTGCCCCTTCTGCAAGACGGATATTGCCATTGATGCAACCCGGTGCCCCCACTGCACCAGCCAGCTGGATCAGTAAGCAGTTTGGCTTGCGGGAAAACTTCATGGACGACTGTACACAAAAGGCACTGCCGCGAAAACTGCGGCAGTGCCTTTTTGAGTATGCAGGGATCATTTACCGAATGTACAATTCGCCCTGATCGTTCACATCCACGGTCATGGTTTCGCCGGGCTTTACGTCCGCTGCGATGATTCTGCGGGCAATGAGGGTTTCCACCTTGCTCTGCAGATACCGCTTCAGGGGACGTGCACCGTATACAGGGTCGAAGCCCTGGTCAATGACGGCACTCAGTGCGGCATCGGTGAGCTGCACGGACAGCTGACGGTCGCTCAGGCGGCTGTTCAGGCTCTTGAGCATCAACTGTACGATGCTGCCGATCTGCTCACGGGTCAGCGGCTTGTAGTACACGATTTCGTCAATACGGTTCAGGAACTCGGGACGGAAGTGGGTCTTCAGCAGATGATCCACCTGGGCACGGGCTTCAGGAGTAATATCCCCGTCCTTAATGCCGTCCAGAATGTACTCACTGCCAAGGTTGCTGGTCATGATCAGGATGGTGTTCTTGAAGTCCACCGTACGACCCTGACTGTCGGTAATACGGCCATCGTCCAGCACCTGCAGCAGCACGTTGAACACGTCCGGGTGTGCCTTTTCTACCTCGTCAAACAGCACAACGCAGTAGGGGTGACGCCGTACGGCTTCCGTCAGCTGACCGCCTTCATCGTAGCCCACATATCCGGGAGGTGCACCGATGAGTCGGGATACGCTGAACTTCTCCATGTACTCGGACATATCGATACGCACCATATTCTTCTCATCATCGAACAAGGCTTGCGCCAGTGCCTTGGCCAGCTCCGTCTTACCTACACCGGTAGGACCAAGGAACAGGAAGCTGCCCAGAGGACGGTTAGGATCCTGAATGCCTGCACGGCTGCGGAGGATGGCCTCGCTGACCTTCCGAACGGCTTCATCCTGGCCGATGACCCGCTCATGCAGCACGTCTTCCAGGTGCAGCAGCTTCTCCCGTTCGCCCTCCATCAGCTTGGCCACAGGGATGCCTGTCCACCGAGCCACAATCCGGGCGATTTCCTCTTCCGTGACCTTGTTCCTTAGCAGGCTGTCCTCACCCTTGCTCTTTTCGGCAATGGCTTCTTCCTCTGCCAATTCCTTTTGCAGCTTGGGCAGTTCACCATACTTCAGCTCAGCGGCACGGTTCAGGTCATAGTCACGTTCAGCTTTTTCGATGGCGGCGTTGGTGCGCTCAATATCCTCACGGAGCTTGGTCACCTTGCCGATGGCGTTCTTCTCGTTCTCCCACTTTGCCTTCATGGCATTGAAGGATTCACGCTTTTCCGCCAGTTCCTTCTGTACCTCTGCTAGATGGGCCTTGGTGATTTCATCATCGTCCTTCTTCAGGGCTGCTTCCTCGATTTCCAGCTGCATAATGCGGCGGCGGATATCGTCCAGCTCCTGAGGCAGGGAGTCGATTTCCGTACGAATCATGGCGCAGGCTTCGTCCACCAGGTCGATGGCCTTGTCCGGCAGGAAACGATCCGTAATGTAACGGTTGGAAAGGGTAGCGGCGGCAATCAGGGCATTGTCCTGAATCTTCACGCCGTGGAACACTTCATAGCGCTCCTTCAGACCGCGAAGGATGGCAATGGTGTCTTCCACCGTAGGTTCGCCAACCATGACAGGCTGGAACCGGCGCTCCAGTGCCGCATCCTTTTCAATGTACTGCCGATACTCGTTCAGGGTGGTTGCACCGATGCAGTGCAGCTCGCCTCTGGCCAGCATAGGCTTCAGCAGGTTGCCGGCGTCCATGGCACCGTCTGCCTTGCCTGCGCCTACAATGGTGTGCAGCTCATCAATGAACAGGATGATGCGGCCGTCGCTCTTCTTGATTTCTGCCAGTACGGCCTTCAAACGTTCCTCAAATTCACCACGGAACTTGGCACCTGCAATCAGGCTGCCCATGTCCAGGGAGAAGATGGTGCGATCCTTCAGGCTGTCCGGCACGTCGCCCCGGACGATACGCTGCGCCAAGCCTTCCACCACGGCGGTTTTACCAACGCCGGGCTCGCCGATCAGCACAGGATTGTTCTTCGTTTTCCGGCTCAGGATACGGATCACGTTACGGATTTCGTTGTCACGGCCGATGACGGGATCCAGCTTCTGGGCCTTGGCCATGGCCACCAGATCCGTGCCGTACTTCTTCAGGGCATCGTAGGTGTCCTCCGGACTGTCCGTGGTGACCCTTGTGGCACCCCGAACCTTCGAAAGAGCCTGCATGAAGGCGTCTTCCTTCCAGCCGATCTGCCGGAGAATGTCCTTCATGTGGGCGTTAGGGGCGCTGGTAATGCCCAGCCACACGTGCTCCACGGAGATGAATTCGTCCTTCATCTGCTTGGCACGGGCTTCTGCATTGGTCAATGCCTTGTCCAGGTCAGGGGAGATGTACACCTTGTCCGCTTCCCGGCCGGGGCCGCTGACCCGGGGAATCCGCCCCAGGGCGTCCTTCAGCAGATTCTGCAAAGCGTCCACACTGGCACCGCTTTGGCGAAGCAGCTGAGGGATCAGACCGGACGCATCTTCCGTTAATGCCATAGCCAGGTGCTCTTCATCCACCTGCATGTGTTGATATTCTACCGCAATGGCCTGGGCACGCTGAATGGCTTCCCGGGTCTTTTGGGTTAATTGATTCATGTTCATGGTTCATGCCTCCTTTGGCATAGACTGAGAAGATCAGGAGATTGTCACTGTTTGACTTTCTTTGACCTTCGATAATATTCTACACCATTTCAGAAAAATGTCAAGGGGAATGGAAAGAAATTTTCCCTTTTCGCCCTGCCGCCCTGCGGAATGTTGCTTTACAATCCTTTGGAAAATCAGTATAATGATAAGAGCACCCTTGGTGCGTCTTTTCGGCGACGAAAAGTTTGCCTGCATGGGTGAAACATGGCTTTGTTATGTGCCGCATCCAGCGGCTTTTAGACCCCGGAAGAGAGGGCAATATGGCGAAAGTAATCGCGATTACCAACCAAAAGGGCGGCGTGGGAAAGACCACCACGGCCGTGAATCTGACAGCCATTTTGGCTGACATGGGTCAACGGGTACTGGTGGTGGACTTGGATCCTCAGGGCAATACCACCAGCGGTCTGGGCATGAAGGCAGGGGAGAACTGCGTGTATGAGGCACTGCTGGGTCGTGTGCCGCTGAAGAGCTGCATCCGTCCCACCCAGGTGCCGGGGCTTTCTCTGGCACCGGTGGACATTCGCCTGGCAGGCGCAGAGTTGGAACTGGTGGACGTGCCCCAACGAGAGTTTCGGCTGAAGTCCGAATTGGCGCAGGTACAGCGGGACTACGACTTCATCTTTATCGACTGCCCGCCGTCCCTGAATCTGCTGACCCTGAACGCTATGGCAGCGGCAGACCGGGTGATCATTCCCATTCAGTGCGAGTATTATGCGCTGGAGGGCGTTACCAGCCTGATGAATACCATCAGCCGCATTAAGAAGACCATCAATCCCCGCATTGATATTGAAGGCGTGCTGCTGACCATGCTGGACGGCCGTACCAATCTGGGCCTGCAAGTGGTGGAGCAGGTGAAGAAACACTTCAAGAAGAAAGTGTATGCCACCACCATTCCCCGCAGCGTCCGCTTAGGGGAGGCACCTTCCCACGGGGAACCGATTCACATGTATGACCCGAAATCTGCCGGGGCTGTGGCTTACCGGGCACTGGCAGAGGAATTCCTGAAAGATAACGGCGTAAAGGCATAAAAGCATTAACCTGAGCGAGCATCGGGGAACAGGGAAGAGGAAACGGCATGGCGAAAAAGAGTCACGGACTGGGGCGCGGATTGGACGCACTTCTGCCTACGGATGAAGAGCTGGAAGCAGGTATGCAGCAGATCAGCATCGGGGACATTGATCCCAATACGGATCAGCCCCGGCGCAGCTTTGCGGATGAAAGCCTTGCGCAGCTGGCACAGTCCATTCGGGATCAGGGGGTGCTGCAGCCGATCATTGTTGCACCCAAAACCGGTGGACGGTACGTCATTGTGGCCGGTGAGCGGCGCTGGCGTGCTAGCCGCATGGCAGGCTTGGATACGGTGCCCTGCATTGTCCGGGATTTGGATATCATCCAGCGGCAGGAGATTGCCTTGCTGGAGAACATGCAGCGGGAGGATCTGAATCCCCTTGAGGCTGCCGCAGGCATTCGGGCACTGATGCGCCAGTGTGGCTACACCCAGGAGGCGGTTGCCCAGCGATTGAGCATGAGCCGCCCCAACGTAGCCAATCTGCTGCGGCTGCTGACCCTGCCCCAGGATGTACAGGATCGGATCACGGCAGGGACGCTTTCCGCCGGTCATGCCCGGGTGCTGGCTGGGTTGGATTCCCCTGACCTGCAGTCCGCTTTGGCAAAGGAAACCGTGGAAAAAGGGTATTCCGTCCGGCAGCTGGAAGAAATCGCAGCCTTGCATAAAGAAAGGCAGCAGCCTGTTCCTACCGTGAAGCCTCGCAAGCCCCACCAAATGCCTGCGGAGTTGACGGAGCTGGAAGGCCGCATTCGGGAGACCATGGGCATCCGTGCCACCCTGACCGGCAATGCCAAGAAGGGACGCATTGTGCTCAGTTATTATTCCGCTGAAGAGCTGGAGCATTTGAATGATCTTCTCCTCCGTCTGGAAGAAATGTAATCCTTGGGCGCCGTGCGCAATGCCGGCGCTCAAACCTTGTTACGGCAAGGTTGCCAAGCAATGACGATAAAGGATGATGAACGATGGCTAAGCAGCAGCTTCCTGAAATGCCCCGGTGGGATGGTCCCCTGTCCCACCCCTTTTACAGCCATGTGGTGAAGCGGATCATTGACTTCCTGCTGGCACTGATTTTACTGATTCCCGGCTGCATCATCATGCTGCCCTTGGCCATTTGGGTCAAGCTGGATTCTCCCGGCCCTGTATTCTACAAGGCGGTTCGGGGGGGATACCACAACCAGCCCTTCTATATCCTCAAGTTCCGCTCCATGGTGGTGGATGCGGATAAGTCCGGCGGCTGCACGGCGTTGAATGATAACCGGGTAACCCGGGCAGGCAAGGTCATGCGCCGGCTGAAGCTGGACGAGCTTCCTCAGCTGTTTAACATCATCAAGGGGGATATGTCCTTTGTGGGTCCCCGGCCGGAGCTGCTGTTGTACACCACCCAGTACACCAAGGAGCAGGAGTGCATCCTGTGGGTGCGTCCCGGCATTACGGATCGCTCCAGCATTGTGTACATTGCCCAGGATGAGCTGGTAGGCGAAACAGACCCGGTGGCGAATTTCGAGAAGTACATCCTGCCGGAGAAGAACCGCCTTCGTGTGGAGTACGCCATGCATCAGTCCTTCGGGCTGGATGTGGGGCTGTTCTTTGAGACCATTGGCGGTGTCTTCGGCAAGGCAAAGAAAATGGCGGATGAAAAGGCCGGAAAGGATCATCAACATGGCTGACATGAGCTATACGGCACTGACCCATGCGGGGTTTCAGGGCGAGCCGGATACATCGGATCCCCGGGTGCTGGCCTGGTTGATTCGCCGGCACGGGCTGGAAATGACCCACCTGAGCCGGGGCAGCCACATCGGTGCCATCTTTTCCTTGGCGGATATTATGGCCACCCTTTATACCGGGGTGCTGCACGTTGATCCCAAACAGCCCCAAATGCCGGAACGGGATCGGCTGATCCTCAGCAAGGGTCATGCAGGGGCAGCGGTGTACGCTGCCTTGGCGGAGCGGGGCTTTTTCCCTGTGGAAGAGCTGAAGACCCACTACCAGAACGGCTCCCGCTTGTCCGGCCATGTAAGCCACAAGGGTGTTCCCGGGGTGGAGCTGTCCACCGGATCCCTGGGTCACGGACTGGCAGTAGCTGCAGGCATGGCACTGGCCGCCAAGATGGACAAGGCGGATCATCGAGTCTATGCCGTGTTGGGGGATGGAGAGTGCGACGAAGGCGCCGTGTGGGAAGCCGCCTTGCAGGCGCACCAATATCGGCTGGATAACCTGATTGCCGTGGTGGATCACAATCGAATGCAGTCCCTGGACTTTTGCGAAAACACCCTGGCGCTGGAGCCCTTCGGTGATAAGTGGACGGCCTTTGGCTGGAATACCATCATTGTGGACGGCCATGATTTGGATGCTCTTCGGGACGCCTTCGAAAAGGCCAAGGTTGCCCGGGGCAGCGGCAAGCCCACGGTAATCATTGCCGTCACGGTGAAGGGCAAGGGCGTCAGCTTTATGGAAAATGATATTCTCTGGCACTATCGTACCCCTCAGGGAGAAGAGTACGAAGCCGCACTGAAGGAATTGGAGGCGCAACGGCCATGAGAGATGCATTTACCAGAGCCCTGATGCGTGAAGCCGCCGCTGATCCTAAATTGACGCTGGTGACCGGCGACCTGGGCTTCGGCGTGCTGAAGCCCTTCTGGGAAACCTATCCGGATCAGTTTATCAACGCAGGTATTGCGGAGCAGGCCATGACCGGTTTGGCGGCAGGCCTTGCACGGGAAGGGAGAACGGTGCTGACCTACTCCATCGGCAACTTTCCTACCCTGCGGTGCTTGGAGCAGATTCGCAACGACTGCGCCTATCACGATGCCAATGTGAAAATTGTGTGCGTAGGCGGCGGCTTTGTTTACGGCAGCCTGGGCATGAGCCACCATGCAACGGAAGACATGGCAGTGCTTCGTGCCTTGCCGGGGGTAACGGTTTTCACCCCCGGGGATCCGGCAGAGGTGGAGGCTGTAGTGCCGGTGATGCTCCGCACCCCGGGCACCTGCTATCTGCGCCTTGGCCGGGGCGGTGAACCGACCCTGCATACGGAGCCGGTGGAAAACTGGCAGCTTCCTCAAGCCTTGACTTTGCGCAAAGGCACGGACGTGGCCTTGCTGTCCGCCGGCGGCATCCTGACGCAGACCGTCAGCGCAGCAGAAAAGCTGCAGGCCATGAACGTGTCTGCGGAGGTGGTGTCCTTCCCCTGCCTGAAGCCCATTGATGCAGACAAGATTCGGGAGCTGGCAGGACGGTTCCGCCATATCGTTACGGTGGAAGAGCACACCATTGTGGGGGGCTTCGGCTCTGCCGTGGCGGAAGTGCTGGCAGAGGCTGGCGCAGGCTGCAAGCTGCACCGGATCGGTATGCCGGATGTGTACTGCT
Organism: Phocaeicola dorei; assembly: GCA_963627465.1. Classification (GTDB taxonomy): domain Bacteria; phylum Bacillota; class Clostridia; order Christensenellales; family Aristaeellaceae; genus CAKUFA01. The sequence continues at coordinate 52,328 of CAVGBO010000014.1, read as the reverse complement.
GCACCGTTGGCACTCAGCAGTATCTCCGGGGCGTATATGAAATGGATGATGAAGCCATCTGCCGGCGTACTCTGGGCTGGCTTGGGGAATAAGGAGGCTTATCCGTGGAAGAAAGCAAATTGACACTGGAGCAGATTCATGAGGAGCTGCTTTGCCAGCTGCGGGACATTGTGAAGATCTGCGACCGGCATCAAATCTCGTATAACCTGATGTGCGGCAGCCTGCTGGGGGCTGTGCGGCACCATGGCTTTATTCCCTGGGATGACGATGTGGATCTGCTCATGACCCGGGAGGAGTTTACCAAGTTCCGTCAGGTGTATCCCCAGGAGTGCGATCAGCGCTTTGAGCTGACCTATCTGGATACCTGGACCCCACGGGTCATGAACCGTGACCCGGAAAAGGCAGCGGCCTTTACGGATCTGTTCATTCTGGATCACCTGCCGGAGCCGGGCTTCAAGCGGAAGATGCATTACCTGCATCTTCATCTGCTGCAGGGCATGATGAAGAAAAACGTGGATTACAGCCGCTTCGGGCTGAAGAACCGCATCCTGCTGCACGCAACCCATCTGATGGGCTTGCCTTTTACCTACAAGTGGAAGGCCAAGCGGTACGAGAAGGTTTCCACCAAGGTGACCAGCGGCAATGATCTGCACATGTCCAACGGGGCATTTGAACTGATGATGCACGTGTGGCATCCTGACCAGTTTGCGGAAAAGATCACCGTCCCCTTTGAGGGCATTCCCTGCTTGATTCCTGCCCGGTATGATGAGGTGCTGACCATCCTTTTTGGCTCGGATTATATGACACCTCCCCCTGTGGAGGAACGGGTGGCCAAGCATCTGGATGTGTAATGGATAAAACGAGGTAAAGGTTATTGGACATGATCTTTTGCCCGCTGTATTCCGGTTCCAGCGGCAATGCGCTGTTTGTACAGTACGGACAAACCCGGCTGCTGATTGATGCAGGCAAGCCGGGGAAAACCCTGACGGAGGCGCTGCACTCTATCGGGGTAGAGCCCCAAACCCTGAGCGGCATTTTAATCACCCACGAACATTCTGATCACATCAGCGGTGCAGGCGTTATGGCACGGAAGTATCGCTTGCCCATTTATGCCACCCCTGGCACCTGGCGAGCCATGGATAAGAAAATCGGCGTGGTGCCCCCTGAACTGAAGGTGACCTTTAACAAAGATCAGGACTTTTACATGGGGGACATTGGGGTCGTGCCCTTTGCCATTCCTCACGATGCGGCTGACCCGGTGGGCTTTCGCCTGTACGGGGGCGGCTTAAGCATTGCCACGGCCACGGACTTGGGGCAGTTTACCCGCCGGGTCAGCGATGCCGTGGCTGGGAGCAATCTGGTGCTGCTGGAAAGCAACCATGACCCGGATATGCTCCGCGCCAATCCTCATTACCCCATGGCACTGAAGCAGCGCATTCTGGGCAACCATGGACACCTGAGCAATGATGCCTGTGCCGATGCCCTGATGCAGCTGCTGAACACCGGGGTACATAACGTGATTCTGGGGCACCTGAGCGGTGAAAACAACACCCCCCATCTTGCATTGCAAACCAGTGAAATGCGTGCCGAGCAGGAAGGGGTCAAGCTGGGCGTGGAGCTGTGTCTGGATCTGGCCATGCGGGATCAGGTGGGTAGTGTGTACACCCTTCGGGAGGACAAGTGAGCACCCGAACAAAGGGCGAAAAAGCCCTGCTGGCTGCAATGCTGGTTTTTCTTCTTCGGTATCCGGTTGCTTGGATATTAAATGGGTTGACCCCGGATGCAAGGGGCAGCACGGCCGTTTATGTACGTGTGATCCTGCGTGAATTGCTCGTTTATCTTCTGCCCGGCATGGCGGTGGTTACACGGCGTAAGCAGGTTTCCCATAAGCCACGATGGTATCATGTTCCTGCTGCACTGGCAGCCGGGGTTATGACCCAGTACCTGCTTTCTGCCCTGACCGAAGCATGGACGGGGTGGACGGGATTTTCATCCTCCGGTGTTATGCCCATGCCTGGCACTGCTGTTGAATGGATGCTGGCTGTGCTGGCACTGGTGCTGATCCCTGCCTTGGCTGAGGAAGCCTTCTTTCGGGGGCTTCTGCAGGGCACGCTTCAGGAGGAGCATTCCCCTGTGACCGCACTGCTGCTGAGCACGGCAAGCTTTGCCCTGATGCACGGCTCTCCTGCCGGACTGCCGGCACATTTGGGCTGCGGCCTCCTGCTGGGATTGCTCTATGCAGGAATCGGCAGTCTGCCTCTATGTATCCTGTTCCATGCCGCCTATAACGGGGCGGCGGTTGCGTGGAGCTATGCCGCTGTGCAGATGTTATGGCCGTGGGTCATCCTCTGCGCCATAGCATTGCTGTTGTCAGCAGGCTGTCTGCTGCACAACGCAACAAAGAAGGACGGACGATTGACCCGGGCAGAATGGGCATTGGCAGGGCTTCTGCTTACCATGGAAGTGCTGCCTTACTTTTTTTAATCCTTCCCCCATGAATGAGGTGAACGTATGATTTTGCTGTCCCTTCAGGGCGTTAAGAAAAGCTTTGGCACCAACGAGGTGCTTCGGGATGCATCCCTTGTGCTGCAGGATGGTCAGCGTATGGGCTTGGTGGGTGTCAACGGCTGCGGCAAGTCAACGCTGATGAAGATCATCGCCGGGCTGGAAACGGCGGATGACGGCACTATTACCATGCAGAAGGGCATCCGGCTGGGCTACTTGGCACAGCAAGGTATGGTGGACGAAAGCAAAACCGTGCTGGAGGAAATGGAAAGCGTCTTTGAGCCGGTGATGCGCATGGAGGAGGAACTCCGCTCGCTGGAATGTCAAATGGCAGAGGCAGTGGAGGATGAGGCACTTCTCCACCGCCTGGGCAGCCGGTATGATCAGCTGACCCGAACCTTTGAGAAGAGCAACGGTTTCGGCTGGCGTTCCACCGTGCAGGGGGTGCTGGCCGGATTAGGCTTCCGCAAGGAGCAGCAGAGTCAGCCTGCCAAGCTGCTTTCCGGCGGGGAACGTACCCGGCTTTGCCTGGCACGGATGCTGCTGACAGAGCCGGATCTGCTGCTGCTGGACGAGCCTACCAACCATCTGGATTTGAAGTCCATTGCCTGGTTGGAGGATTATCTCCGCACCTATCGGGGAGCGGTGCTGCTGGTCAGCCATGACCGGTACTTTATGGATCATGTGTGCGACCGCATGTGTGAGCTTCTGCTGGGCACTACGGAATGCTATGATGGCAACTACACGGCCTATATGGCGCAGCGTGCCCAGCGGTTCGAAATCCGCATGAAGGCCTATGAAATGCAGCAGAAGGAGATTGCTCGTCAGCAGGCCATCATTGCCCGTTATCGCCGGTTTAACCGGGAGAAGTCCATCCGTGCGGCGGAAAGTCGGGAAAAGCGGCTGGAAAAAATGGATCGGCTGGAAAAGCCACAGGATGAAAGTGCCATTCACTTCCGCTTTGATTGCCGCAGGCGCACCGGCGAAGATGTGCTGATGGTGGATGAGCTGAAGAAGGGCTTTGATCAGCGTGTCCTGTTTGATCATGTGAAGATGCACCTGCGGGCTGGAGATCGGGTTGCCCTCATCGGAGACAACGGTGTGGGCAAATCCACCTTGTTCAAGTGCCTCATCGGGGAGGAAAAGCCGGACGGTGGCACCATTCGCCTGGGGGCGGGGGTAGACATTGGCTACTACGACCAGCATCAGGCGCACCTGCACGAGAACAAAACCGTGCTGGACGAGGTGTGGGATGATTTCCGCCGCCTGGATCAGACCGAGGTGCGTGGGGCACTGGGCATGTTCCTCTTCACCGGGGACGATGTCCTGATGCCCATCTCCACCCTTTCCGGCGGGGAAAAAGGTCGGGTTGCCCTGACGAAGCTCATGCTCCGCAAGGACAATCTGCTGCTGCTGGACGAGCCTACCAACCACCTGGACATGGACAGCCGTGAAGTGCTGGAAGATGCACTGGAAGGCTTCCCGGGAACAATCCTTGCCATTAGCCATGACCGGTACTTTATTAACCGCTTTGCCAACAAGGTGTGTGTGCTGGAAAACGGGGGCATACGGGAGTACCTGGGCAACTATGATGACTACTATGAGAAAATTACCCGTCTGCAGGAGCCTGACGGGGATGCACCCCAGGTTACCAAAACGGCTATGGACAAGGAGAAACGCCGCTCCCGTGAGGAAGAAAAACGCCTCCGTGAAAAGAAGGCAGCACTGAAGCAGGCGGAAGAGGCCATTGCCAAGGCAGAAGAAGAAGCGGAGACCATGGAGCATCAGCTTTCCCAGCCGGATACGTATCAGGATGCGGAAAAGGCTGCGGCACTGGCCAAGGCGTATCAGCAGAAGAAAGACGAAATTGATGAACTCTACCGGCAGTGGGAAGTGCTGGAGGGAGAATAAAACAAGGCTGTCTCTGATGATTCATAACATCATCGGAGACAGCCTTGTTGCTTGCTCTGCGCTTATTTGCTCTTGTGGAACAGCAGATGCTCGTACCGCTCCACATCACTGTTGCGAACCATGATTTCCAATTCCTCATCGCCCATGACAGTGTTCCGGCCTTCGGCGTACAGCTGATCCACCTTGGCACGTACGTCCAGCACCAGCGGATCATCCTTGGCCAGCACATTGTCCCCCTTCAGGCGGAAATAGCTGTTGATCCAGTGGGCAACACCGGCCAGCCCGGAATGGGAGTCCACGGCCACCGTGGCAGGACGATTCAGCAGGGCGGCGGTATCGAAGATATTGTAGATCTCCTCATCCTTCAGCATGCCGTCGGCATGGATGCCTGCCCGGGTCACGTTGAAGTGGCGGCCGACAAAGGGCTGACGGGGGCTGATTTCGATGCCGATTTCCCGCTCCATATAGTCCGCAATTTCGGTGACGGCAGTCAGATCCATGCCGTCATCCGTACCACGGAGAGCCTGATACTCAATGGCCATGGCTTCCAAGGGGCAGTTGCCTGTGCGCTCGCCAATGCCCAGCAGGGAACAGTTGACACTGGAACAGCCATACATCCAGGCAGCGCCTGCGTTGCTGACTACCTTGTAGAAGTCGTTGTGGCCATGCCATTCCAGCTGGGCGGAAGGCACCTCCGCATAGTGACGGAGACCGTAGATAATGCCGGGAACGCTGCGGGGCAGGGCGGCACCGTAGTAGGTGACACCGAAGCCCATGGTGTCGCAGGCACGGATCTTAATGGGAATGCCGCTTTCGTGGCTCAAGTCCATCAGTTCCTCGGCAAAGGGAACCACAAAGCCGTAGAAATCCGCTCGGGTAATGTCCTCGAAGTGGCAGCGGGGGCGAATGCCCTGGTTCAGGGCTTCCTTCACAATGCCAAGATACTTATCCATGGCCTGACGGCGGGTCAGGTGCATCTTGTGGAAGATGTGATAGTCGCTGCAGGAAACCAGAATGCCGGTTTCCGCAACCCCTGCATCCTTCACCAGCTGAAAATCCTTTTCATTGGCGCGGATCCAGGTGGTGATTTCCGGGAAGGTCAACCCCAGCTCCTGACACCGGCGCAGGGCTTCCTTGTCCTTTTCCGTGTAGAGGAAAAATTCGCTTTGCCGAATGATGCCTTTCGGGCCACCCAACCGGTTCATCAGCTTAAACAGGTGCACAATCTGATCCGGGGTAAAGGGGCTGACGGATTGCTGACCATCCCGGAAGGTGGTGTCAGTCAGCCAAATTTCATCCGGCATATCTTCGGGGACGTGGCGCATGTTGAAGGCGATTTTTGGGATGTGGGAATAATCATAAATCTCCCGATACAGGTTCGGTTCCGCAACGTCCTGCAGGTCATACTTGTACTTGGCCTGCATGATCAGATTGGATTTCGTATCAAACTCCAGCATGGTACATGTCCTCCGCTATTCAATCATTAGGTTAATAGATCCACAAACTCGCCGATGCGCTTCACGCCCTCCATACAGCTCTCCATGGAGATGGCGTAGCTCAGGCGGCAGAAGCCTTCTGCTTCAAAGGCGATGCCGGGTACAACAGCCACTTGCTTTTCTGCCAGCAGCAGTTCGGCAAAGTCCATGGAGGACTCCAGCACCCGGCCGCCGAAGTGCTTGCCCAGCAGCGGCTTGATGTTCATCATGATGTAGAAGGCACCGGCAGGCTTCCGGCAGGAGACACCGGGGATTTCATTGATCTTCTCCACCATGGCATTGCGCCGCCGCTCAAACTCTGCCACCATTTCCGTGACGCAGCTTTGATCCCCCTGCAGAGCCTTCATGGCTGCATACTGGGCAATGGAGTTGGCGTTGCTGGTGGCCTGGGACTGGAAATTGGCCATGGCGGTAATCTCATGCCGAGGACCCGCCACATAGCCGATGCGCCAGCCGGTCATGGCATAGGCCTTGCTGACGCCGTTGACCAGGAAGGTCTGCGCCTTGATCTGTTCCCCCAGCTGGGCAATGGAGAGATGTTCTCGTCCGTCATAAATCAGCTTTTCATAAATTTCATCGCTGACCACATAGAAGGGATGGCTGACCGCCAGGTCTGCCACGAATTGCAGCTGTTCCCGGCTCCATACGCTGCCGTTGGGGTTGGATGGGCTGGTAATGATAATGGCCTTGGTGCGCCGGGTAACCCGACTGGCAATGGCCTTGTTGGTGGGGATGAAGTCCGTGCTTTCGTCTGCCGGGATGAACACGGGCACGCCACCGGCCATGCGCACCATTTCAGGATAGCTGACCCAGCAGGGCGTGGGAATCAGCACCTCGTCGCCGGGATCCAGAATGGCCTGAAAAATGGTATACAGGCTGTGCTTGGCACCGTTGGATACCAAGATATCCCCATAGGTGTAGGTCATGTCATTGTCCTTGCGGAGCTTTTCACAGATGGCTTTCCGCAGCTCCTTGGTGCCGGCGGCAGGGGTATAACGGGTCAACCCCAAGTCAAGGGCTTCCCGGGCTGCATCACAGATATATTTCGGTGTGGGGAAGTCGGGCTCGCCTGCACCGAAGCCGATCACATCCAGCCCGGATGCCTTCATTTCCTTGGCTCGGGCGTCAATTTGCAGCGTCAGGGAAGGAGCAATATTCTGTACACGGTGAGAAATGGTCAATGCCATGGGTCCTAGCCTCCTGAAGACATGATCTTCACCCTGACTCAAGGGGCAAGGAGGACTGCCGATTCGGACGCCTCATTGCGGCCACTTTGTTAAAAAGCAAGGTGATGGTTCTATTATAGCGAAAATCCCACAGAAAGCAAGGACTATTTGAACGAAAATGCAATTCTGAAACAAGAAAAATTCATTTTGCTGTTCAAGAAAAATTACGAATAAGGTCCGTTGATTTTGCACAGGATGCGATTCAGCATGCCTGCAACTTCGGCACGAGGAATCTGCATGCCGTCGGTAAGCCACTGTTCCAGCACCCCTACCACACCGGCAACAACGAAAATGGCTTCCATGGTGTCATAGGCCGGATTGCCGTCCGGGTTCACTTTGCGGCTTTCCTGCCATACTTGCTCATTAAACAGGGACTTCAGCCTCTGCAGGGCATGGTCGTTGTCTGCCCGGACGAGGAGCAGGAACAACGCCTTGTGCTCCTCCATGTACAGGGTTAATCCATCGGACAAAAGCTTGCTGTTTTCCTGACGGGTGGTGGGAAAGGCTGAAGCATACAGCCGGAGCAGCCCGGCATAGAGTTCGCCTTCAATTTGCTCATAAAGGTCATACACATCCATGTAGTGCAGATAGAAGGTTCCCCGGCCGATGTTGGCCATGCGGCAGATTTCAGCCACGGTGATTTTCTTCAGGCTCTTTTCCTGCAAGAGTGACAGAAAGCTTTTCTGAATGGCCTCTTTCGATTTCTGAATCCGCCGGTCTTCCATGTACGACCATCCTTTCCATGAACACCTTTCGAGCAACTGTTCAGTATGAAACGGAATCCGGGAAACTGCCCATTGGAAGTTTCTCTTGCGTATTATATGATACGTCCGTCCGTTAGTAAACACCTGTTCATAAAAAGCGTGGGGACAGGCGGAAATCAACCTCGTCCCTTTGAACGTTGGCGGTATACAAAACGGCAGGGTCAACAGGCTGATGCCCACAATCCTGCCGCAGAGGAACGGTGCAAAGGGTTTCGAAGAAATCACACCATGAAAGGAACCGAAACATGATCACCTACAGAGAAGTAACGAAAGCAGAAATCCCGGCAATCGCTAAGCTGGCCGCAGCATCCTTCGGTCACTATCCCTTTTTCGACTTTGCCTTTTTGCCTGCGCTGAAAAGCCCGGAAGCATATGCGGCCTACATGGAAAAGCTGCATGCTATTCACATTCGAGCCAACATGGCGCATCACAAGTGCTTTATCGGCGTGCAGGATGGCTGCATGGTTTCGGCGGCACTGCTGCAAAACCCGGAAGGGAAACCTGTCAGCCTGTGGGACTACATCAAGGCCGGCGGCGTTCGTTTGGTGTTTCCGGTGGGTATGGGGAAAATTCTGGACTTCTTTGCTGTTTCCGAGGAAGCCCAGCAGGACTGCACCCAAAACCATCCGGAAGCCTGGTATCTGGAAATGCTGGTTGTTGCCCCGGGCATGAAGGGAAGCGGTCTGGGCGCCGGTATGCTGAAGGACTGTCTGCTGCCCTATATTCGGCAGCAGGGCGGCAGGGAGCTTGACCTGATTACCAACACAGCGGTGAATTGCAGGTTCTATGAAAAGAACGGATTTGTCCGATTTGCTGATCGCACGCTGGAGCGAAACGGTCAGCAAATCGAGAATTGGAGCTTTCACCGCAGGGTTGAATGAATCACCGATGCTTGCGAATCAGCTTCCGCACGCCTACTGCCAGGAAGGACAGCAGTCCGCCAAAGATGCTCAAAAAACCGCAGGGCAGCAGGAAGAAATGCTCATGGAGCATGCCGCTTGCATCCACATATTCTGCAGACATTGCCTTCACGGTCAGCAGCACAATGCCTAAAAGCACCAGTGCCCCACCGATCAGGGAAAGTACCTTGTTCGTGTTCCAGTGGGAAATCTTTTCTGTCGTCTTCGTCATTTGATCATCTCCTTGTTGTGTCGCTTCTGCTGATGCAGAAAGGAATAGGGGATCAGGCTTTGCAACCCGTGTGGTCAAGGATTTTCCGCCCGGCGGACCACACGGCCTGCAGGGCGTCCTTTTGACGGCGGTACACAGCACGTTCCAGCCGGTCTTCCAGGGACATGGTGCGGGGATTCAGCAGGGTGTCATCACGGATAACGATGGCGTGCAAGGAATTTCCCTTGGCAAAGCCCGGCTGTTCACCGAAGAAGGCTGCACCGGCGGAAGTGCCCAGGTACCAGCCCTCCTTCACCGTCAGGAAGGGGGTCTTCCAGTCGTCAATCATGCCCTTGGCCTTGGAGGCACGGATGGCAGCAGTGATCACATCAAACATGCACAGGTGGTCACCACCGGCAATGTCGCTGCCCAGGGCAACCTTGGTGCCTTCCGTCAGCATCTGCCGAACGGGGGCAAAGCCGGAGGAAACATTCTGGTTGGAATCCGGGCAGTGGATCACCGTGACTCCGGCATCCCGAATGGCCTGCCGTTCCTGCTCATCCGACCATACGCAGTGCGCCATGATGGTGCGGTCGTTCCACAGGTCGTACTTGGCATAGGTCTGCCAGTACTGTTCACAGTCTGGGTGCAATTCCCGCACCCAGGCAATCTCTGCCCGGTTTTCCGATAGGTGGGACTGCACCGGCAGGTGAAGCTCCTTCGCCAGCTTGCCCAAATGCGCCATCAGCTCGTTGGTGCAGGAAGGGGTAAAGCGGGGGGTTAAAATGGGCTTGATGTGCTCAAAATGGCACGCTGCCAGCCAGCGATCCGTTTCGCTGATGGCTTCTGCCGTGCTGCTTTCCATCATGCCGGGGATGCCGTTTCGATCCATCCCCACCTTGCCCACGTAGCCTGTTACGCCGGCCTTTTCCAATTCATCCATCAGAATCAGGGTGGCATCGGTGTGGAAGGAAGAAAACATGCACACCCGGGTGGTACCATAGGATACCAGCTCCTGCGCCAGACGATGATACACATACCGGGCGTAGTCCGTGTCCTGAAAACGGCTTTCATTGGGATAGGTGTAGGTAGTCAGCCAGTCCAGCAGGGGCAGATCCATGCCCATGCCCAGCATGGGATACTGGGGCGCATGCAGGTGCAGGTCGGCAAAGGATTGAAGAATCAGGTCGTCCCCGTAATCTTCCACAGGGGCGGATGCATACTTGTCAGGCAGTACCGGGTAAATCCCCACAATGATCCCGTCCTCTGCCACCAAATAGCCATGGGGAATGGCTTCGATCTTGCCCATTTCCGGGGCGGAAAGAATGTTGCCTTTCAAAATCGTGAGCATTGGTGTCACCTCACATCCATTGGATTGAACCGCCTTACTGTATCATATTTCGTCATTGGATGCAACTTTCCATCAGCAGCACGGCGCATTGGGTCGCGTCATCCTTCGAATAGCGGAGATTGGTTTCGGCGGACAGTCCCAGCTTAGCACGAGCCTGATTCAACGCTTCCAACGGCTGCTCGATGAAGGCCGCGTAATCGGCAGAGGAAGCAAACCGAAGGGAAGGGGTCAGCCCCTTGGACAGGGCGGCAGCGATCCCATCTGCTGCATTGCCGCCTTCTTCTACGACCAGCCCCAACATCCGGTGATATTCCCACTGATCATTGCTTGGCAGGGAAACAACTGTCTCCATGTTGTGGGTTTGGGACAGCTCAGCAGCCGACAGGTTAAAGTACCAGTGCAGGGTAATGCCGTCCGCACTGTCGTCTGCCGTCACGTCCGTGTAGCAGGCCGTGCCGTCCAGCAGCAGCAGATTCCAGGCGTGATTTTCGCCGCTCCGCTTGTCAGTGCCGCAGACAAAGCTGCAGGGAATGCCTGCCATGCGGCACAGCAGGGTCATGGCACGGGTGTACCCTTCGCATACGGCCATGCCGTCCACCAACGCCAGATCGGCGGTGCTGAAGCCATAAGTGTCGCTGTCATAGGATACGATGCTGCACAGCTTGTCATGCAGGAACAGCTCTCGGTCGAAAAGACTCGCCGGTGCCTCTGCCACAATGGCTTCGGCGGTTTGCATCATCACGCTGCGCCGCTCCTCCTCCTGCTTCTGGGACATGATGTATTGCAATGTAATGGCCGTGGCAACATCCGGCGTGTTTTGATAGTAGTGGAGGGTCATTTGATTGTCCAAGGCAATCAATTCCGGGTACTCCTCTGATACGAAGCAGAAGGCGGCGTTCAGGTCGTCATACTTGGTGCCGTCCGGCACGGCGACCGTTGTTTCGTGGGTCAGTGCCGCCTTGTACAGCAGATCCACCAGCACCTGCTGGGATTCCGGCAGCAGAGCATAGCGAACGGAAAGTCCCTGTCCGTAAGGCGTCTCCGGATCTGCCACGGCAGCCATGGGCAGGAAGAAAAGAACCAGAAGACAGGCCAACAGTCGGCGCATGCATCAACCTTCTTTCTGCGGCACGGGCAAGGCTTGGATGGCGGCCGTCAATGCCCGGGTAATATCCACTGCGGCCATGCAGGGGGTTCCGGCAGGCTTGTTCGCAACCTGTTCCGGCACATAGGGCACGTGAATGAATCCGCCGATCATGGACGGATATTTTGTTGCCACCAAATGGAGCAAATGATACATCAGGGTATTGCACACAAAGGTGCCGGCCGTATTGGAAACCTTCGCCGGCAGGGAAGCAGCCTGCATAGCGGCTACCATGGCCTTGATGGGCAGGGTAGCGAAATACGCCGCCGGTGCCTCAGAAACCACGGGCACATCCTTGGGCTGAAAACCATCATTATCCGGCAGGGCGGCGTCCATAACGTTAATGGCAACACGCTCAATGGTCACGGCATCCCGTCCACCGGCCTGTCCCACGCAAATCACCGCATCCGGGTGCAGGGTTTCCACCAGCTCTGTCAGGCAGGCACGGGAAGCCACAAAGGCGGTGGGAACTTCTGCTTTGCAAACGTTCCAACCACCAATAACATTCGGCAACGCCTGTACCGCCAGCCAGGCAGGATTGATGCTTTCACCACCGAAGGGAGTAAAACCAGTTACAAGGATTTTCATGCCGCTGCCTCCATTGATTTGGGAATCTTTCTTACCATAACATGAATCGCAGGAAATTACAACTTGAAAAGGAAACGAGATCGGTTATAATAGAAGATGGCGTAGTATGGACAGGGAGGTGAGCAAGTGCTGGCACAGGTCATCATAGATATTGTGCACGAGCAGGTTGCTCACACTTTTTCCTACCTGATTCCGCCGGGCATGGAGCTGCAAATCGGGCAGCGGGTGGAAGTACCCTTCGGCCCTCGGAAGAAAGAAGGCATTGTGGTCGGCTTTGCCCAGCATGCGGACGTGCCGGAAAGCAAGCTTCGCAGCGTGATTGCTCCATTGGAGGATTACCCGGCCATTCTGCCCCAACTGCTGACCCTAGCTCAGCGCATGGCGGAAAATGCCCACTGCCCCCTGGCGGAGACCCTTCGGCTGATGATGCCGGCGGAAATGCGGGGCGGCCGGGTGAAAGAGCGCACCTGCCCCATGGCGCAAAGCACCTTGGAGGATGAAGAGCAGCTGACCCAGGCCATGGAAAAACAGGGGCGTTCCCAGAAACGCCGCACCCTGCTGACTCTGCTGAAGGACGGCAAACCCCACGCAGTGGGGGAGCTGGCCATGCTGGTTCGGGATCCGCAGCCTGCCCTGAATGCCTTGGCGGAGCAGGGATATGTACGCCTCTTTCGGCAGGAGTCCCTTCGCCGCCCCGGCGGAAACAGGGAAGAACAAGCGGCGGGCGACCCCGAGCTCACCGATGAACAGCAGGAAGTGCTGGACGTGGTGCTGCCGGATCTGCGAAGGGGCAAGGGCAAGTATCTGCTTCACGGCGTAACCGGCAGCGGAAAAACGGAAGTGTTTATCCGCCTGGTACGGGAAACCCTGCGGCAGGGGAAAGGCGCCATGATTCTGGTGCCGGAAATTGCCTTAACGCCCCAGATGGTCAGCTGGTTCCGCACCCGCTTCGGCAGCGGAGCAGCGGTGATTCATTCCCGGCTCAGTGCCGGGGAACGGTTTGACGAGTGGCGGCGGATTCGCCGGGGAGATGCGCAGGTGGTCATCGGTGCCCGGTCGGCCGTGTTTGCGCCCATTGACAATCTTGGACTCATCGTCATTGACGAGGAGCATGAAACCACCTACCGCAGTGATCATCATCCCCGGTATGATGCCCGGGAAGTGGCCGCCTGGCGGTGCGAGGCAGAGGGCGCAACCCTGCTGCTGGCCAGCGCAACCCCCAGCATTCTATCCTTTGCCATGGCACGGCGAGGGGATTACACCCTGCTGGAAATGCCTCACCGGGTGGGCGGCAGACCCATGCCGGAGGTGCATCTTGCCGATATGCGCAAGGAGCTGGAAATGGGCAACCGCTCCATGTTTTCCACCGCCTTGCAGAAAGCGTTGAAAACCTGCATGCAGCGGGGCGAGCAAGCCATGCTGCTGATGAACCGGCGGGGGTACAATTCCTTTGTCAGCTGCCGGAGCTGCGGTCATGTCATTAAGTGCCCCAACTGTGATGTGTCCATGACCTATCACATCAGCGGCGGCGATGGGAAGCTCCACTGCCACTATTGCGGCAATGTGGAGGATGTGCCCGATACCTGCCCGGAGTGCGGCAGCAAGTACATCCGTTACTTTGGTGCAGGCACCCAGAAGGTGGAGGAAGAGCTGCACAAGCTGCTGCCGGGGATTCCTGTGGGGCGGATGGATATTGACACCACCTCCGGCAAGGACGGACATCAAAAAATCCTGGATGCCTTCCGTTCCGGACAGACCCGGATTCTGGTGGGCACCCAGATGATCGCCAAGGGGCTGGACTTCCCACGGGTTACGCTGGTGGGTGTGGTGGCGGCGGATATGACCCTGAACCTGCCGGACTATCGATCCCGGGAACGTACCTTTCAGCTGCTGACTCAGGTGGCAGGCCGTGCCGGACGGGGAAACACCCCGGGGCAGGTGGTCATTCAGACCTATAAGCCGGAGGATTCTACCATTTGCTTTGCTGCCGCCCAGGACTATCGGGGTTTCTTCGAATCGGAATTCGATCGGCGGCGCAGGGGACTATATCCCCCCTTCACCATTATGGCACGGGTGCTGGTGGAGGCTTCCGGCGGGGACGCAGGGAAAAAATGCGCCGAGGAAATTTTCGGCCAGTGTCAAGCCCTGCTGGAGGAGCATCCGGCATGGAAAAAGCGGGTGCTGATGATGGTGATGAATCAGCCCTCTGTCACCTTCCTTCGGGGGAAAACCCGCTATCAGATCCTCATGAAGCTGCTGGTGCACCCGGACACGGAAGCCTTTGTAGCGGCAGTGACGGAGCTGACCCGCCGGGAACATCCCGGTGCCGAAGCGTACTTTGAATATAATCCAACCAACATGATGTAATGCATCCCAGAAAAGAGGAAAAGAGAACCATGGCAATCCGTAAAATTGTGACCCTGGGGGACGATACCCTCCGCAAGAATTGCAAGAAGCAGGAAAAGTTTGATTTGCGGCTGTGGACACTGCTGAAGGACATGGCGGACACCATGTACAAGGCAGACGGTGTGGGCCTGGCTGCACCCCAGGTAGGCATCCTTCGCCGTGTGGTGGTCATTGACGTAGGCGATGGGCTGGTGGAGCTGGTGAACCCGGAAATCATCGAATCCTCCGGCACACAGTGCGGCCGAGAGGGCTGCCTGAGTCTGCCCGGTCGTCAGGCCATTGTGACCCGCCCCAATCATGTGACCGTGCGGGCACAGGATCGCCGGGGACGCTTCTTCGAGTTTGAAGCGGAAGAGCTGTTCGCCCGGGCGGTTTGTCATGAGCTGGATCACTTGGATGGTGTGCTGTACATTGACCGCATGGATCGGGAACTGACCCCGGAGGAAATCGAGGGTCACGTGCCGGAGGACGATGCAGAAGAGGAGCATGCAGAGTGAAGATTGTCTTTATGGGTACGCCGGAATTTGCCGTGCCCTGCCTTGCTGCCCTGTGCGATGCCGGCTATGACGTGATTGGCGTGTACACCCAGCCGGATCGTCCCAAGGGACGGGGCAACAAGTTAACCCCATCCCCTGTGAAGGAGGAAGCTCTTCGCCGGGGGATTCCGGTTTATCAGCCTCAGCGGATTCGCAAGGAAAGCGTGGAAGAGCTGAAGGCTTTGGCACCTGACCTGTGCGTGACGGCGGCCTTTGGGCAGATTCTGTCTCAGGAGCTGCTGGATATTCCGCCCCTTGGCAACATCAATGTGCATGCGTCCTTGTTGCCCAAACACCGGGGAAGTGCTCCCATTGCATGGGGCATTCTGCAGGGGGATCAGCAGGCAGGCATTACCACCATGCTGATGGATCGGGGCGTTGATACCGGTGCTATGCTCTTGCAGCGGAGCGTGGACATTCTGCCCCAGGAAAGCTGCGGAGAGCTGACGGAGCGGCTGTCCCATGTGGGGGCAGAGCTGCTGCTGGAGACCATCCATGCCTTGGAAGAGGGTACACTGAAGCCCATTCCGCAGGATGAAAGCCAAATGACCTATGATCCTAAACTGACCAAGGAAATGGGCATCGTTGATTGGCAAAAGGACGCATCGGACATTGTGCACCAGATTCACGGCCTGAATCCCTGGCCTGCCGCAACCACCGCCTGGGAAAACGGGCGGCTGAAGCTGCTGAAGGCCGAAGTGACAGAGGGCAGCGGCGCACCGGGAGAAATTCTCCTTGCGGATGCAAAGGCAGGATTGGTCATAGCCTGCGGAAAGCAGGCGGTACGTATCCTGCAATTGCAGGCTCCCGGCGGAAAGCCTATGAACAGTAAAGATTATCTCCGTGGTCATCCGATGACGGTGGGCACGGTGCTGAAAGAGGAAAATGCATGAACAATGATCGCCGCCCCGGTGGAGATAAACCGGGATTTCGCCCTGCTCAAAAACCGATGAGTGGGGATAGACAGAATCATGGACAGCCAAATCATCGTCAGGGTGGAGAATATAGAACAAACAAGGTGGGCACAGCAGGCGCAAACCGTCCCTTCAGTGGGAGAAATGCTGCAAAGCCGGGCGAGAAGCCTGCCTTCCGTGGGGATAGATTCGATCATGCTCAGCCCAATCGTCCGCAAGGTGGAGAACGCCCCCGCGGAACGACGCCCAACAATCACTTCCGTGGGGATGAACATCACAATCCTGCACAAAACCGCCCGTTCCGTGGAGATGCACGCCGTCCCATGGCACAAAATCGTCCTTTCCGTGGGGATAAGCCGGCAGTGAAGGCCGTCAAGCCTGTGCCGGAAGGACTGGCTGCTCGCCGGGTAGCACTTGCCGTGATTCGTGACGTGACGGAAAACGGGGCATATGCCTCCCTGTCCTTGGATGAACACCTGACCAAAAGCGGCCTGTCTCCTGCGGATCGCCGCCTGGCCTCCCGCCTGGCTTACGATACCTTGGAGCAGCAGCTGAAGCTGGACTGGGCACTGGATCAAATCATGGCTCGGCCGGATACGGACATCAAGCTGCGGAACGTGCTGCGGCTTGGTGCCTGTCAGATTCTGCTGGAAGATCGGATTCCTGAAAGTGCCGCCACCAACACGGCTGTGCATCTTTGCCGGGAAATCGGCTTGGATGGCCTGGCTGGGGTGTGCAATGGCATCCTGCGAAATTTGGTGCGCCGCAAGGAAGAACTGGCATGGCCTGACCCGGCACAAGAACCGGTGAAGGCTCGTTCCGTTGCCTATTCCGTGCCGGAATGGCTGGTAAGCAGACTGGATCAGGACTGGGGCGTGGAGACGGCCAATGCCATCATGGCTTGCCATGCCCAGGAAAGCATTACCGTTCGTCCGAACCTGACCCGGCTGGATGATGCAGGCTTTGAAGCTCTGCTGAATAAGAAGGTCTGGGCGCATGAAAAGGCAGAGGTTCCTCATGCCTACCACATCCGCAATATGGCGGACATTGGTCAGGATGCGGACTTCCTTGGAGGCTTGTTTAGTATTCAGGGAGAAAGCAGCATGATGGCCTGTCTGGCACTGGCACCCAAGCGGGGCAGTCAGGTGCTGGATGCCTGCGCAGCCCCTGGCGGCAAGGCTTGCTTCCTGGCGGAAATGATGGGTGGTTCCGGCCGTGTGCAGGCATGGGAGCTGCACGACCACCGTACCAAGCTGATTGCTGCACAGGCAAAGCGGCTGGGCTTGGAAAATGTTCGTCCCATTACCCGGGATGCTTCCGTTCCTAGACCGGAGCTGAATGGCACCATGGATGCAGTGTTGCTGGATGCGCCCTGCACCGGCTTGGGCACCATGGCAGATAAGCCGGATGTGAAGTACCGTGTGACGGAGGAAAGCTGCCGGGAGCTGGCAGAGCTTCAGCGGAAGCTGCTGGATGCCCTGTGCATGACCGTGAAGCCCGGCGGCGTCATGGTCTATTCCACCTGCTCCATTATGAAAGCGGAAAATCAGGATCAGATTGCCGCCTTCTTGGAACGGCACCCGGAGTTCCACTTGGAACCCTTGCCGGATACCATTCCCGAACGGTTCCGCGTCCATGAGGACATGGGCTTGCAGCTGCTGCCGGGACGGGATGCAGGGGTCAGCGGCTTCTACATTGCCCGACTGAGGAGGACACGGTCATGACCGAGCTAACCGGCATGACCCCTCAGGAGCTGGCCGACTGGTGCAAGCAGCAAGGTCTGCCTGCCTTCCGGGGGAAGCAGATTTTTCACTGGATTCACCAAAGTGCCGACTTTGACGAAATGACCAACCTGTCCCTTGCCCTTCGGGAAAAACTGAGGGAAACGGCTGTTGCTCAGCCGGTGACCATCCTTGAAAAGCGGCAAAGCGCCTTGGATGACACGGTAAAGTTCCTCTTCGGCTTGCAGGACGGCAACTGTGTGGAAGGGGTGCTGATGCACTATCACCATGGCTACACCCTGTGTATTTCCACTCAGGTTGGGTGCCGCATGGGCTGCACCTTCTGTGCCAGCACGCTGGAAGGTTGTGTCCGCTCCCTAACTGCCGGGGAAATGCTGGGGGAAATCCTGTGCGCCAATCGCTTCCTTGCCGGGAAGGATCGGGTGCACAATGTGGTGCTCATGGGCAGCGGTGAGCCTCTGGATAATTACGACAATGTGATGAAATTCCTGCGCCTCCTCCGGGAGGAAGATGGGGTTAATATCGGTCTGAGAAACGTGTCCCTGTCCACCTGCGGCATCGTACCCCGCATGTATGACTTAGCGGAGGAAAATCTGCCTGTCACCCTCAGTGTATCCCTGCATGCCCCCAATGATGAAATCCGCCGGCAGACCATGCCCATTGCGAAGGTCTATCCCATGGCGGATGTGCTGGAAGCCTGCCGGAATTACATCAAAAAAACAGGACGCCGGGTCATCTTCGAATACGCCTTGGTAGGCGGCGTCAACTGCGAGGATCGGCATGCGGAGGAACTGGCCACCAAGCTGCGGGGAATGCAGTGCCACGTGAACCTGATTCCCCTGAATGTGGTGGAGGAACGTCACCTGAAGGGCGTAACGGAGCAAACCGTTCGCCGCTTTACAGAAAAGCTGGAAAGCCTGCACATTTCCGTGACACGCCGCAGGGAAATGGGCGATGACATTGAAGGTGCCTGCGGACAGCTGCGCCGCAAAACCCTTCAAAGCATGGAGAAGAAACAATGAGCCGCAAATTTCGATTCACCGGTGAATGCTTCGATTCCCTGAAGGATCTGTATGCCCAAATCAGCGGGCGGAAGGGGAAGAAAATCCTCATTGAGGATCCGAATCCCAGAAAGCCTGCCCAGGCGGAGCAGAAAGAAGAAGCATCCCAAACCGCTCAAACGCCGGAAGTCAAGAAGGAGCCTGTGAATCCCTTGGAAGCAACGGAAGGAAAAACTCTGACCCTGAGCCGCACCAACATCGGCAAGGTTCGCACCAGCAATCAGGATGCGGTCATCGACAGCTGGCCCCTGCTGGGCGTAGCGGATGGCATGGGGGGACATCAGGGGGGAGAGGTTGCGTCTGCCTCCACCAGGGATTTGCTGACCCAGCAGCTGAAGGGGAAAACCCCGGAGGCAGCTTTGCTGCGCAATGCGATTACGGCGGTGAATCGGCGGCTGTTCATTCGTCAGCAGGAAGAAAAAGAATTGTCCGGCATGGGCACCACCCTGACGGTCATGTGGGTGGGGAAAGAGAACATCCTGATTGGCCACGTGGGGGACAGCCGAGCCTACCGTTTCCGGGATGGCGCACTGGAGCAGATGACGGCAGATCACTCCATGGTGGCAGAAATGGTGCGTGAAGGGGTGCTGACCCCGGAGCAGGCTGCCTGCCATCCCATGCGGAATGTGATCACCCGTGCCGTAGGCACCGAGGAAGGCATTGATGCGGACATCTTGACGGAGGAGCGGAAGAAGGGCGATGTGTGGCTCATCTGCTCCGACGGCCTGCACGGCATGGTGTCTAAGGAACAAATGACGGAAATTCTGCATGTGAATCCGCCGGAAGCGGCGGCGGATCTGCTGGTGGAAGCAGCGCTGGAAGCCGGCGGACGGGATAATATCTCCCTGACCATCTTTGTAGACGGGGAGGATCCTGCATGAGCGAAAAAATCTTAGCAGATCGTTATAAGCTGGTGGAGCAGATCGGCATTGGCGGCATGGCCATTGTTTACCGCGCCATCGATATGCGTACCGGTCACAACGTGGCCATTAAAGTGCTGCGGCCGGAATTTAATCAGGATGCTGAGTTTGTGGGACGTTTTCAGCGGGAGGCGGAAGCCGCCAGCAAAATGACCCACCACAACATCGTCAACCTGCTGGATGTGGGCATGGACGGCAACAACCGTTACCTGGTGATGGAGTATGTGCAGGGCAAAACCCTGAAGCAGCTCATTCAGGAAAAAGGTCGGCTGAATCCTATTGTGGCGGCGCAGATTACCATTCGCATTCTGTCTGCCCTGCAGCATGCCCATGAAAACGGCATCATTCACCGGGACATTAAGCCCCAGAACATCCTTGTCCATTCCGATGGACACATTAAGGTTTCTGACTTCGGTATTGCCCGCATGGCTAACAGCTCCACCCTGTCCAAGGGGGATAACGTGATGGGCTCCGTGCACTATTTCAGCCCGGAGCAGGCCAGCGGTCACACGGCGGATGTTACCAGTGATATTTACAGCGTAGGCGTGGTGCTGTACGAAATGCTGACCGGACGTGTCCCCTTCGATGGCGACAGCCCGGTGGCCATTGCCATGCAGCACCTGCACAATGAGCCTACGCCCATTGCTACCCTGGCGCCGGATGTACCCCCGGGGATCATCCATGTCTGTATGATGGCTATGGAAAAGAACCCTCGCCATCGGTATCAGAGTGCCGTGCAAATGGCATCTGAGCTGCGCAAGGCAGTGGAAGGCCGCACGGGACAGATGCAGCCCCGTATGCTGGAAACGGTAGCACCCCCGGCACAGCAGGGGTATGCAACGACCTCCATGCAGCGGCAGCCTTCCGGACCTGTTCGCCTGTCCGGCACGACCCGTACCGCTGCAGCAAAACGGCGAAACGGAGGTCACAAAGGGTCTGCCCTGTGGTGGATTGTCAGCTTACTGGTGGCAGGGCTGGTCTTTTACGGCCTGTACCTTGGCGGCGTGGAAATCTACGACCGAGTGGCGAATACCGCTACTGTGCCCGACATGGTGGGAACGGATCAGGCAAGTGCCACACGGCTGGCTTCCCGGGCGGGGCTGAATGTGGAAATTGTGGAAGTGAATCATGCTACGGTATCTGCCGGCGTGGTCATTATGCAGACGCCGGAAGCAGAAACTTCCCTGCGTAAGGGGGATACGGTAGTGCTTACCGTTTCCAAAGGTCCCTCTGCCCAGATGGTGCCCAGCCTGACCGGTTCCACGGTCGACGAGGCAATCGCCCTCTTGCAGACGCCCGGTCTTGTGCTGGCAGTGACCCAACGGGAAGTATCCACAGACGTGGCGGAGGGGATTATCATTTCCCAGCTGCCGGAAGCAGGCACCCAATGTCAGGCAGGGGATACGGTACAGGTGGTGGTTTCTGGCGGATGTGCCTATGTGCCGAACCTTAGCGAAAAAACGCTGGAAGAAGCGACTGAGCTGCTGACCTCCAGCGGCCTTACGCTGAATGCGAATCTGCAATATCAGGAAACCACGGATGCCAGCCTTCACGGCACGGTGGCACTTCAATCTCCGGCGGCAGGGACGCAGGTGATCCTCGGCACGGCCGTAACCCTGACCGTCTACCGGGTGCCCAGTCTGACCCATGCGGCCAATGTTACCCTGGAGTTGACCAGCAGCACCAATACCATTGCCGTGCGAGTGACCTTGGTGGAGGACGGCAACGAAATCACCATGTGGGAAAACACGGCTTACGGCGCAGGGGAAACACGGCAGCCCACCATTGAGCTGACCGCCAAGGAAGCCGGAACCTACGACTATCGTGTGTATATCGACGGCAAATTTGCCTATCAAAAAAAGGTGACCATGGAATGAGTGAACAGGCGCAAGCATTGCAGCAGGGCACGCTGATCCGGGGCATGGGCGGCTTCTACACCGTTTATGCCCAGGATGGGAAAAGCTACACCCTGCGCTGCAAGAAGAAATTCCGGCATCAGCACATCTCTCCCTTGGTGGGGGATGAAGTGCTTTTCTCCCCCGGGGAAGGGGAGGAACACGGCTGGGTGGAGGAAATCCTCCCCCGGAAAACGGAGTGCATCCGACCGCCGGTTGCTAATGTGTCTCTATTGCTGATTGTGCTGTGCCCCACCCCTGCCCCGGACTTTCTGCTGGTGGATCGGCTGATGGTGCGTGCACGCAGGCAAGGCATGAAGATGCTGCTGGTCGTGACCAAAGGGGATCTTGACAGTGATCTGCCGGAGCAGGTTCGCCGGCAGTATGCAGGCAGCGGTGCGCCCGTATATGCGGTATGCTCCGAAACTGGTGAAGGGTTGGCAGAACTGAAGCAGGCCATGGCAGGAGAGCTGTGCTGCATGGCAGGGCAATCCGGGGTGGGCAAATCCACCCTGCTGAACGCCTTGCTGGGGGTGCAGCAGGAAACAGGGGAAATCAGTGAAAAAATCCAGCGGGGCAAGAACACCACCCGCCATGCGGAACTGCTGATGAAGGACGGCATTCGGGTGCTGGATACCGCAGGCTTCAGCCTGCTGGAGCTGGAGGACGGCATGGAACCCATCACCCTGAAGGATGAGTACCCGGAGTTCGCAGAATATGAAGGGCTATGCCGCTTCACCCCCTGCTATCATGACAAGGAGCCGGGGTGCGCCGTCACGGCGGCCTGTGAGGCAGGGAAGATTGATCCTGACCGGCTCAGCCGGTACCGTCAGCTGCTGAATGAAGTTCGTGAGTCATGGAGGGGTCGTTATGATTAAGGTTTCCCCGTCAATCCTGGCTGCTGATCCCCTGAAAATGGGGGAAGAAGTACGGCGCATGACGGAAGCAGGCTGTGACTGGCTGCATGTGGATATCATGGATGCCCACTTTGTGCCGAACCTGAGCTTCGGACCTTCTTTGGTGAAGGCGTTGAAACCTATGGCAGGGGTTCCTCTGGATGTGCATCTGATGATGGATAACCCCGGCCGGTACATCGAAACCTTCATCAAAAATGGTGCGGACATTGTGACCATTCATGCGGAAATTCCGGAGGATGTGGAGGCACTGTTGAAGCAGATCCGAACGCTTGGGGCGATGGCAGGCCTGTCCATCAAGCCGGGCACGGCGGCAGAAGAAATTCGTTCTCTGCTGCCCCTATGTGATCTGGTGCTGGTGATGACCGTAGAACCCGGCTTCGGGGGGCAATCCTTCCGAGCAGATTGTGCGGACAAGGTTGCCGTCCTGCGGCAAATGGGCTACAAGGGGCTGATCGAAGCGGACGGGGGCGTATCCCTGAGCAACCTGCCCATGCTGAAGGAAAAGGGTTTGGATGTGGCGGTCATGGGTACGGCACTGTACAAAAGCGAGCATCCCAAAGAAGACATTGACAAGGTTCATGCGCTGTAATCAAAAACACCCTGCGGATTTTTCACCGCAGGGTGTTTTGCTTACTCACTCAGTTTTCCGCTTCGCCAGTGCTTGCGGCACAGGGAAGTATATTGGCTGTTCCCGCCCAGGAGGATCTGATCCCCCTGCTTCACCACATGCCCATCGATGACACGGGCATTGCAGGTGGCTTTCTTGCCGCACCAGCAAATGGTCTTGACCTCTTCAATGGTGTCAGCCCAGGCCATGAGCCACTGACTGCCTTCGAAAAGATTCCCCTGAAAGTCTGTGCGAAGGCCGTAGGCGATGACCGGTACATTCAGGTCATCCACAATGTGCACCAGCTCTTCCACCTGTGCCTTGGTCAGGAATTGGGCCTCATCCACAATGACACAGGCATAGGGGGTCAGGTCAACGGTGGGGAGCTCCTCCATAAACATGCATTCGGCAGACAGACCGCACCGGGAAAGTACCGTGCGCTCGCCGTCCCGGTTATCCAGCTTGGGCTTTACCATCAGCACCTGCTGGCCACGTTCCATATAATTATACCGCACCATGATTGCGTTGGCTGTTTTGCTGGAACCCATGGCTCCATAGCGGAAATACAGCTTTGCCATTTCGTACATCCTTCTCCTGATGGTTCAGGTTTTTATTCCGGCAGAGTTACCGCATAAACGGTTTCATCACAGGCCAAGAGGACTCGGCCGTTTTTCAGCGTGCCCAGATAGGCCGTGACCGTTTCCCCGTCTCCGATGGGCAGGGCATAGGCGTAAAACTTCTGTGTCGTTACGTCAGACCGGTACATGTAGCTGCCGGAGAAGCCGTACACGCTTGACCCCCGTACCATGGCGCCAACGCACACATCCGGCAGGGCAAACCGCCGGTCGTCCGTGCCGGTCAGCAGGCGCAGATCGCTGATCTGCTGGCTGTTGCTGGTCTGACTGGTGGGGGCAAGAAGCAGTTTCGCATCGCCCCGGTCAGGCACATCATAGTCAATCAGCTTCCAGCCGTAGACCAGAATGGTGCTGTTGGTATCCTGCACGGCCTTGTAGTTGTAGGTGTAAAGCTGCTGGGTGGTGAAGACACGAAGCTTGTTGTTTTCGCTGAGCACCTTGTAGGCCAGCTTTTCGCCCACGGAAACCTCGCCGGTGCTCATTTTGCCTACCTGGAAGGTGTTCAGGGTGGAGTTGATGGCCGTGCCGTAGACGTCCATGGCCAGGGTCCACATGTACTGCCCCTGATCTCCATAGAAGCCTACATCCAGCAGGAGCATATCCTCAAAGGCTTCCCGCTCCTCATCTACCTGAGAACCCTTCATATCCAGTACTACCAAGTGAGTAGCGGTGTCGCTGCCGGTAGCAACAGCCACATATTGCTGTCCCACCCGGGCAAACTGCACCTCGGAGGCCATGTTGTCATTGTAGGTGGCGTTACCGTTCTGGTTCACAATGTACACCTGGGAGCCCTGCCAAATGACCAGATAGTCGTCCGATGCGGTGAAGGATGCGCCGCTGCCCACCGGGAAGCTCCAGCGAATGCCGCCGTCACTGCTCAGGCAGTGGATGGAGGCGTCATCATAATAGAGAATATTATTGCCAAAGGGGGTTACGCTCTGGCTGGCAAAGCAGGTCAGGCGATTGGCACCCATTTCCGTTGTACCGCCCATGTTGCCGATGAAGCGGATACCCACCAGCACCAGCATGATCAGCGCAAGCAGAATGATCCAGTTGCGGATCTGCCTCCTGCGGCGGCGCTGCTCCTCCATGCGGTCACTGTACATTGACTTGCCTTTTCCTTGCATGACCCTGCTCCTTTATCGATTTTGGCAAACGCATCCCAAAGAAAGCGTTCAGGAGCATTATACCAAGAAGTCAGCCATCACGCAAGGCAGGCGAAAAAAGCTGAGTGCATCCAGTAGAAAAGGAGCGCCCTAAGACGCTCCTCACTTGTGATGTTTATTCCTTGCTTTCCTTTTGCTTGCGCTTTTTCTTTTCGGCTGTGCCCCGGTGTTCTTCTCCTTGATAGGTTTTGCTGCTCAGGGGACCGATCCGGTAGCTGAGCATATAGTTGGAGTTGGGATACTGCTGATAGAACTGCCGCTTCAGCCGTTCCATAACGATTTTGCCGCTTTCATAGTTGACCATGGGCAGCAGCAGAGCATACTGGGTGGCACTGAAGCGGGTAATGGTATCCCCTTTGCGCAGATTGTGACGCATCACATCCAGCAGCCCCTGCATCACATCGTTTTGCTTAATGGGGGACAAGGGCTTGGTATCCATGTTGGAAACCATGACCAAGGCAATGAACATGCTGGAACCCAGCCGTTCCAAGTTGCGCATCTGCAAATTATAGATTTCCTTGAACACGGCATACTCGCACACAAAGGCGCCGGATACCTCGCCGTACTCCTGCAGCTCATCCCGAATGGCATCAATGTTCATGTCCAAGGTTTTGCCGGCTTGGATGATCTGCTTATAAAACTCCTGAATGCCTTCCGGGGGCTGCACGCCCAGATACCGGAAGTGCAGGTTGGTTACATGCTTGTATTGCATGAGGGCTTCATTGTTCCGGCAGGTTTTCACCAGCGCATTCATCAGCTGCAAATGGAGCTGCTCATCAAAGGCATCCACATCCAGAGCAGCTCGGCAGACGCTGATGATTTCCTCGTAGTCCTCTTTTTCCTTCAGCAGGTTCAGGTAGTTGTACACCACCTGCAGGTAATCATCGTGGAGGGCAACGGAGCGACCCATGATCCATTCTTCCTGATCGTTGCCATGGAGCAGATTGCCGCCGTAGAGCTGCATCATCTGCTGAAAATCTTTTTCCGTTTCCTCGTCCAGGGTGTGGCAGTCTTTCAGCTTTTCAACAACGGCTTCAAATTCATACATGTCCACCGTTACATTGGGCTGGGGACGCCAACGATAACAGCCCCGTTCCGTGCCGATGCACCGGCTGAATTCCGGGCTGATGGAGGACAGGATAACCCGCAGACGGCTGACCAGGGTCTTCAGGGCACTTTCTGGGTTCACGGATGCATCGTCCGCCCACATGGTTTCAATCAGGCGGTACACGGGGACGCTTTCACCGTGCTGCAGCACCAAATACTGAAGCAATGCCATGCCCTTGCGGCTCTTGCCCACAATGTTGTCCACATTGTTGCCGTCACAGGTAACGTGGAAACCGCCCAGCATGGTGATCCGCACTTGTCCGCTCATGAACCTGCCCTCTTTCAAAAAAATGCTACAATGGTTACTTCAACTTCATAACCATTATAGCAAAAAGTAAAGATTCACGCAAGCAAATGTGACCGGCTTATGTAACCATTTGGGGATGAGCGACATTTCTGTTATTGATGAGCGGTTTTTTCGGCGCAGTAGGCTGTCGCTTCCTGCACGGCAAGGGCAACAGCCTCCCCCATGGTCATTTTCCGTGTGCCGGCAACGGTTACCTGACACTTGCTGACGGGCACCAGAATTTTGTGGGCGGGGCTGGCACCAATGGCACAGGCCATGGCTTGCGTAACCTCGCCCAGCATGGCATCACACAGCACAATGCCGATGGGTCCCAGAATCAAATCGGCCTGAGCGGCAGCAACACGGACGGAATTTTCACCCGTTGCTCCTTGGTCAGCCCCGGCACGCAGCATGGCGGCTGTGGCCATGGCGTTGGTGCCGACGGCGATCACGTGATGCTCCGGCAAAGCCTTCTTGAGCTGCTCTACCAAGAGCTTGCCCATGCCGCCGCCCTGAGCGTCCATCACAACAATGTTCATGCTTCCTCCAAGGCTTCCCGTGCCAGCAGGTAAGCACCCATCACGCCGCTGTTGATATCCAGCCCGGGCTCTACGATGTAATCTTCAAGCCCCTTTTCCACCGCATCGGCGCACAGATAATTGCCCAGCAGCTGCACCGTTTTCCGGCGGATAATGGGCAGCAGGAATTTCTGCTGCATGACGCCGCCTCCCAGAATGATCTTTTCCGGGGAGAAGATCATCATGGCGTTGACGCACATCTGTGCCAGATAGGTGCTTTCCAGATCCCACGCAGGATGCTCCGGGGGCAGCTCTTTGGCGGAAATACCCCACCGCTTTTCAATGGCGGGACCAGAGGCCAACCCTTCCAGGCAGCCCTTGTGGTAGGGGCAGATGCCTTCCGGCATAGGATCTCCGTCCACCGGGTGCATCAGCTGATGACCCACTTCCGGGTGCACCAGACCATGCACCGGCTTGCCGCCGATGACCACGCCGCCGCCGATGCCTGTGCCCACCGTCACATACAGGCAGGAGCCCAGTCCCTTGGCGGCACCAAGCCGTGCCTCTGCCAGAGCGGCACCGTTCACGTCCGTGTCCATTTTCACCGGCACCTTCAGTGCGTCACGGAAGACATTCATGATGGGATAATGCCGCCATGCCAGCTTGGGCGTTGCGGTAATGGAACCATAGGTGGGGCTTGCAGGGTTCAAATCCAGAGGGCCGAAGCAGCCGATGCCCAGGGCATCAATGGGATGCTCCTGAAAAAAGCGGATCATCTCCGGCATGGTGGTTTCCGGGGTACGAGTGGGCAGGGACAACCTTTCCAGCATGGTGCCGTTTTCATCCAAATAACTCAGCACCATTTTGGTGCCGCCGGCTTCCAATGCGCCAAAGTGCAGCATGTCAACATTCCTTTCCATGGTTCAATAAAATGATTATTCACCCAGCGTCTGAAGCAGGGCACGCACAGCGGTGTTGGCTTCTGCCTCGTCTGGGCCTTCCACCACCAGCATGGTGACCGCATCTGCATCCGCACACAAAGACAATAGCCCCAAGGTGGACTTGGCATTCACAATCTTGTGAGCATGCTCCAGCATAATGCGGGATTCATAGCGGCTTGCCAGCTGCACCAGTGCCACCGCATTGGCACGGGAGGACAAGGTTTTGCTGGTCAGGGTAACACGGTCTCGGATCATCGTGATTCCTCCTTTGAACGATTCAGGGGTTCTTCCTGCATAATTTCATCAGCAATCATTTGCAAACGGCGCATGCGGTGATTCACGCCGCTTTTGCCTACGGGAGGCTCCAGCATTTGTCCCAGCTCGCTCAGGCTTAGATCTGGATGCTCCAGACGGGCACGGGCAATCTGCTCCAGGGCAGGGGGCAGGCTGGAAAGTCCCCGGTGGATGGAAATCAGCTTAATGGCATCCACCTGCTGCTGAGAGGCGGTGACCATGCGCTCGGTGTTATGCTCGTCACAATTGCTGGCACGGTTGGCCTCGCCCCGCATCTGCTTCTGAATGCGCACGTTCTCCATTTGCAGCATGGCGCCGGAAGCACCCATCAGGGTCAGGGCATCGGCAATCTGCTGCGCACCCTTCAAATAAATCACATGCTGCCCCTTTCGCACATGCTCATGCACAGGCAGGCCGGACTTTTCCAGCAGGCGGCTGATGGTCTGGCAAAGGGCGTCATCCGCTGCAATCCATTCGAAATGGTAGCCCTTCTCCGGGCTGGACATGGTGCCGGAGCCCAGAAACGCTGCCCGAAGAAAGGCTCTGCGGCAGCACTGCCGGGTCATGGAGTGCCGGGGGGCTGTCCGCTTCAGGGAGATGGTGCCGCTTTCATCCTGCTCCATCATGTGCAGGGCCAGCAGCAGCTTTTCTGCATCCTGATCCTCCAGGGTCAGCACGCAGGTGCGCTGACCGCCCAGCCGATTATGCTGCACAAAGTGCAGGGTAGGGGTTAATCCCAGCCGGCTGCGGATCAGCAGGAAAATGCGCCTTGCTAGTGCTGCACTTTCCACCCGCCAGGTGACACGCACCCGGCCGCCGCCCCTGAGGGACAGACTGCCGGAGGTTTGGGTTAAGGCACTGAGCTCGGAGAGCATGCAGCAGTTCTTCCCCAAGGGAAGACGAATCAGCTCTTCTTTCACGTTGGATGCAAAGGACATGGTTCTTCTCCGTCATCAATCGGCGGCTTCTGCCGCACTCTTCCACAGTGCCTGCTCAATATCCAGGTCTCTGTGGTTGACTTCTACCTGATAATGCTTGGCCTTCAAATCCCGTCCGATGGCCTCTGCAATGGCCACGGAGCGATGGGCGCCACCGGTGCAGCCGATAGCAATCACCAGCCGGTGCTTGCCTTCTTCCTGATAATGGGGGAGGAGGAAGTCCAGCATGTCCGTCACTTTGGTCATAAACTCCTCGGTTACAGGGTGGTTCATCACAAAGTCGCGCACATCTTCATCCAAACCAGTATGCTGCCCAAGACCTTCAATATAAAAAGGATTGGGTAGGAAACGCACGTCGAAAACCAGGTCAGCCTGTCGGGGAAGTCCCCGCTTAAATCCGAAGGACATAATCTCCAGCCGCAGGGGCGTTTCCTCACCGTCGGAGGAAACAATAGCCTGCAGCTTTCGCTGGAGGGCTTTGGGGCGCAGGTTGGAGGTATCAATCACGTAGTTGGCTGTTTCCCGCAGGGGCTGAAGCCGTTCCCGTTCCTGGGTGATGGCCTCCATCAGGGTCACGTTTTCCCCTGCAAGGGGATGATCCCGACGGGTTTCCTTGTAGCGGCTGACCAGCACATCATCCCCGGCTTCGATAAAGAGGGTTTCAATCTGATAGCCCAGCTGCCGGGTTTCCTGAATCAGCTTGCTGACGGCTTTGGCATCGAAAAATTCGCCGCTGCGCACGTCCACAGCCAAGGCCACCAGCTTGCAATGCATGGCAGAGGTCTGGCATGCTTCCATGAATTTCAGCATCATCATAGGGGGCAAGTTATCCACACAGAAGGCACCCATATCTTCCAGATACCGGGTTGCCATGGTTTTCCCGGCACCGCTTAAACCCGTTACAAGCAAAAACCTCAAGGTTTTCGCCCCCCTCACTCAGCTTCTTTTTCTTCTCCCAGAATGCATACCTCAGGATGCAGGGTGACGCCGGTCTTCTCCAGCACGGTTTGCTGTACCAGCGTCATCAGGTTCAGGAAATCCTCCGGGGTGCCCCCGTGGTTCACCAGGAAACCGGCATGCTTTTCGCTGACGGATGCACCGCCGATCGCTGTGCCTTTCAGACCGCACTGATCAATCAAGGCGGCGGCAAAGCCGTTTTCCGGGCGGCGGAAGGTGCTGCCGGCACTGGGCACGTCCAGGGGCTGCTTCTCCCGGCGGCGGGCATTCAGCTCCGCCGTTTCTTCCTTTAGTTTGGCCTTGTCTCCGTGGGATAAACGGAGGGTCACCTTGGTGATGATTTTATCCTCCTGCTGCAGCCGGGAGGAGCGATAACCATAATGCATTTCCTCCCCGGTGTAGTGGAAGGAATGGCCTGTCAGCCGGTCAAAGCCTTCGACCAGTG
>CAVGBO010000014.1:0-21592 GCA_963627465.1 Phocaeicola dorei | reverse complement strand
CCCAGACGCAGGGTTGTATATGCCGACATGGGTGCATGGGGCTTCATAAACAACCCCGGCATTTCCTGCCGAAGATGTGCCTCTAGGGCTGCACATTCCTTTGTCATGCATCCACTTCCTCTCATGCTCTATTCTACAGCATTTCAGGTGCAATCGCAAGATGCAGGATAACGAAAAAGACCACCTGTACGCATTGACAGGTGATCTATGGGTTAAGCTTCCAGGTCTTCAAACCGTCTGCACCAGGTATACTTGCTGATGGCGCTCTGCACAGCCCCGGAACAATAGGTGCACAGAATATCCCGGATGTAGGGGGGCAACACCCGATTGTACTTCACTTCCAGGATCATTTCCCCGTTATCAAAGGGAGGAACGGTGGGCACAAAGGGGTTGAACAGATCTGTGGAGCGGAGACCGGAGCGAAGCTGCTTGTCGAAGGTGATTCGCACTTCTTCCGCCGGGTGCAGGTAAGCCTCCCGAACGTAGTCCACAATGACCACCGGCCGGAGCAGGTTCACCGTCATTTCCCGATACACATCGTTCAGCAGACCGGAACGGGTGGTTTCCAGCCCCGTAGGGTCGCCGGCAATCAGCTGCTCGCACAAATCCCGGGGGATGGAGATGGAACGCTTGGAAATCAGACTGCCGATCTTGGTTTTGCATTCCATCTTGATGATGCGGTCGCTCATGTTGTAGATGCGGATACGATACTTGTCACGGTTCTGCACGCCATTGATTTTATCAAACAGGGCGTTGTTGTACACCGTGTCAAAGTACAGGGAGCGGATGTGGTACTCGTTGTATTCATCGCCGTTGGGGTCCCGCTGAAGCACTTGATCCAGCACCCCGGAAAGGACGATGTACTGCATTTCGTTGATGAAAAACTTCAGCTCATGCCGAAGGGGCAAAGTGGTGCCCAACCGCAACACCTCCTAGGTGTTTTTCAGTGATTTATGGCTTAGATGCCTGCTTCCGTCTGGCAGGCAACCAGGGTTGCATCATGGACACCGTCAATGTTCAGCATGGTGGCCACCAGATCCTGCTTATCGGACAGGCGTACTTCCACAGTCATTTCCGCACCGGCACGGGTGACAGTCTTGGAACGAAGACGCTGCTGCTTCACCGTGCGGCGGAGCTGCTGCAGGATGGTGCTCTCCACGTCGTCATCATAGTGGAGCACCAGCAGATAAGCGTCCGGGTTGCGGAAGCGGACAAAGGTCATGCCGAACATGACCACGGAAATGCCCAGCACCACCACAATGGAGATGACGTACAATTCCGCACCCAGCAGGATGCCCATGGTCAGTGCCCAGAACATGTACGCCGTATCCATAGGATCCTTCACGGCCGTACGGAAGCGGACGATGGACAGAGCACCCACCATGCCCATGGACAGGGACAGGTCGCTCTTAATGCACATGACCACGGGGGTGGTGATGAGGGTAAGCATCATCAGTGTCATGGCAAAGGAGGGACTGTAGAGCACACCCCGGTAGCACTTGCGGTAAACAAAAGCGATGATGAGACCCACCAGGCAGCCAAGCAGCAGGGCGGTAATCACCTTCATAGGCGTCAGGGAAGCAAACTGTTCTGCGAAGTAGGTGGAAAGGCTGGCGTTGTTCTTGACCAAATCCTGTACACCGATGGTATCCAAGGCAAGGGTCGTCTGCATGTGTAATCCTCCTCCAATACAGCCATGTGCATTGCACACGTGGCATTATACAGCATTCCTATTGTCCGTGCAATGATTTGTGCCGCATCCGGCAGCACATCAATCCGGGATTTCCGGCTGCTCGCCGAAGTAATCCAGCATCTGTGCATCCGACAGGCTGAACTCTTCTTTGATGAAGCCCCACAGCTTGTTGGGACGCTTCTTGATCACGTTCCGCAGCCGCTCAATCCGGCTCTGCCAATACCGATAGGCCGCATCGGAAGACGTGGGCCACTCGGTAATGACGAATTGGTCATGTTCCTCTGCCCAGCGGGCGAAGTGGACGGTCATTTCCGGATCCAGCTGCTCCACAAGGGGTTCCAATACGGACAGCATGTTTTCTGTCGTCAGGGTCTGGAAGATGTCGCCCAGCTTCCGCAGGAACTTATCCTTGTATTCAGGCACTTCCAGCAGCTTCAGGAAAATAGTGTTGTCGATCTTCTGCTGTCCCATGCCGGTAGACTTGGTGTAGCTCTTGGGACTGTTGAACTCGGAATTGTACAGGCCGTAGTCCAGGTCGTAGATGATCCACTTCCACTTGCTGCCTTCCTGGCCGGTTTTGTAGAAGCGGATGTTACCAATGTCGCTGTTGCCAAAGAACATTTCCAGCGCCATGTATTCCAGGTAGTTATCCACGTCCACGTTGTCCAGGATGTACTGGAGATCCTCAGGATTGTTGGCAGGGTCGGAGGCCTTGATCTTCTTGATCATGGCCTTGTATTCCTTGTTGGAGCCGTAATCCGCTGAACCGCTGCCGTGGAGGAGGGTCACCTTGCTGGCTTCATCAAAGCTCAGCCCCTCATGCTGCACCACGAAATAGCGGTCGATACGTTCCCGCATGTTGTAGTGACCCCAGTACACGCCGTTAATGTATACCACCACGGGATTCCATGCCTGGTGGATGATGGACGTGCCGTAGAAGTCCATCAATCTGGACTGAAAACCGTCCAACAGCCGGGTCCATACACCGTCGTTGCCTGCATTACGGAGCACGAAGGCTTTGTACTGGGTGTATTCCCGGTCATCGAAGAGCTTGGCGTTGAAGTACTTCTCGCCGTAAATGGACTTGGAACGGAACTTGATGGACTTCTGGGGCAGGTCAAGGCTGAAGTCGCCGGACAGCTCGAAGCCGGTTCCCTGACTCAATACCTGGGTGCCGTCCAGCAGGTAGTATTCGATGTAGCCTTCCTGGCGGATTTTGCCGAACTGCCGGTAAATGGTGTTCTTAAAGGGCAGCTGACCGGCTACCTTGGTTACGTTGGCACCGGTGACGAACATGCCTGTTTCCTCATTCCACAGGATGTCCGGGTCGCAGGTCAGGGACACAATGGGCAGGGAGTGATAGGCGTTAATGAAATAAGTACCGGTGGTGATGGTGCTGGGCTGAAGGCCTGTCGAGGAGAAGGCTCTCGCCCGAAGCACGGTGGTGAAGTTCAGCTCCAGCGTCTCGCCGTTGTAAGGCGTGGATGACGTGGTGGGGATGGAACCATCCGTGGTGTAGTACACCGTGCATCCGTCCGGGATGGTGAAGCCGGTGTACACGGTTTCGTAATGAAGTCCCGGTTCCACCAGCAATTCGGGGGCTTCTGCGTAGCCCAGGAAGCCGGAACCGTTGGAGGCCTTCGGCGTTGGCGTGTCATAATAAAAAAAGCCCGCCAATCCCAGGGTGCGGCCGTAGGACGTATTGGTGGGAACGAGCGGCATAACCAGCTTATCCAGTATCTTGCCCGTAGGATCGGACAGGCAGACCGTCTCGCCCCCGGCACGCAGAATCTTGAAGGATGCATGCAGCCGAGTGGTGGTTGTCAGCTGACTTTGACCATCACACAGCACCACCAGATATTCCCCCGGACCGATGGTGGTGCCTTCCGGAAACTGCCACTTCCGTGCACGACCCACATTGTCCGACAGACCGTAATTACTCAGGTCAACGGCTACGTTGGAGCTGTTGTAAAGCTCCACCCAGTCGCAGGGGGAAACATCGTCATACACCTGCACGGAATCGTCGGAGGCCATGACCTCACTGATGTATACGCCGGTTTTATTCATTTGGCGCATGTTGTAGTCCATCTGGGCAGCGCCGGCCTCCGTGTTAGGGAGACCGGGCGTTGCCAGCTGATAGACCTTGAAATTACCGTCACTGTCCCGACCGTAGCTGCAATCCTCGGCCAGGTTATCAATGGTGACCCGATCCACCAGGCGACCCCGGCTGTCGGACAACACCACCGTATCGTGTTCGGCACTGATGCGGAAGTTGGCGTGGGGCACGCCGGTGCTCTCCTCCACCTTATCCTTGCCGGAGCAGAACACCACGTAGTAACCGCCGGGAGCGATGGTTGCCCCTTCGGGGAAGCGCCACTTCAGGGGCTTGTTTTCCTTGTTGCTCAGGGCGTAGTTTTCCAGGCTGATGGTCTGATTGGTGGTGTTGTACAGCTCAATCCAGTCGCTGAACTCGCCGTCTTCATCCGTCAGCCCGCTCTTGGCATCCGCCATGACTTCATTGATAATGATCGCACCGTCCGTGACCGTGGTGGAGGTCAGGTAAGCCTGATAGCCTTCCTCGGTGTTGGGGTAACCGGGACTGTACAGCAGGGTGGAAGCCCAGGTGCCGTCCGCCTGCAGTGCCCAGCTTTCGTCACTGCCCATAATGGGGAAGGTAACAGAATCAATCTGATAAGCACTGGGGTCGAAGAGGTACACGGTTTCGCCCACGCTGGAAAGCTTAAACTTGGCGTGGAGGGTCTTGCCTGCTTCGCTGGCGTTGGTATCGGAGCAGAACACCACCACACGGCCGTCTGCCGGCAGGATAACATCCGGGAACAGGAAACGGATGGAATCCCCCCGGTCACTTAAACCCACGTCCTTCAGGGAAATTTCATGGTCGGTGCTGTTCCAGATTTCAACCCAGTCGTCATACTCGCCGTTTTCATCCGGGACGGAGGAACGGTTGGACGCCATCAGCTCACTGATGACCAGACCGTTGTAAGCACTATCCTTTTCGCCGGTGGTCTGATCCACGTTGCCGTCTTCCGTGCCGGTGGTACGGATGGCTCGGGAGATGGGTTCCTTGGGGCAGATAATCACCAACAAAGCAACCAAGGCAATAAAGACTGCCATGGCGAACCAGGCGGGCTTTTTCCGCTTGGGTCCACGTCCTCGCGTCTGCTGAGGAGCTGTCGGGCGGGTTTGGGATTCCTGATAAGCCGCGCCGCTCCTTCTTCTTCTGGGCGGAGTTTGCTGCATTTGCGTTTCTCCTGTTTCTGCGCCTGAATGCGCTGCGTTCCTACATGATCTTGACGGTTATGACAGAGGAGACGATCCCTCTATCCCCTGCATTTTATCATACTTTTTTCTATCTTGCAATGTAAGGACAAATTGTTGCAAAAGAAAGAAGGAAGCATGGGGAAGAGGGCGAACAAATGGAAACGTGATTGCCATCCGGTATCCCATGCGCCCCTTGACATTCCCTGTCCATTCGCTATGATAGAAGTGCAACCATTTAGGAGGGTTAGAATGCTTCTGGATCATCTGAAACGGGAATGGAAACGATACGCTATGCTGCTGGCAGGGGCGGCCATATTGACCTTTGGCTTGTACAATGTGCATAGTCGGTGCAGCATTACCGAGGGCGGTGTGCTGGGCATGACGCTGCTGGTTCAGCACTGGCTGGGAATTTCTCCGGCCATTACGGAAGTGGTGCTGGACGTGATTTGCTATGCCCTAGGTGTCAAATATTTGGGAAAAGACTTTCTCCGCTGTGCTCTGTGCGCTACGGGTGGGTTTGCCCTGACCTATGCCCTGTGGGAGGCGATCGGTCCCCTGCTGCCTTCCATGGCGGATCAGCCTTTGCTGGCGGCGGTAGTGGGCGCCTTATTTGTGGGCGTGGGCGTAGGCTTGGTGGTTCGTGCAGGCGGTGCCTCCGGGGGAGACGATGCCCTGGCACTGGTCATTGCCAAGCAATTTCACTGGCCGGTTGACAGAGCGTATCTGTTTACGGACGTGGCAGTACTGACCCTGTCCCTGAGCTATATTCCGTGGCAGAAGATTGCCTGCTCGCTGGTAACGGTAACGATTTCTTCCTTTCTGATCGGTAAAATTCACGGCATGAAAAGAAAGGAACAGTCCGCCACTGCGGCAAATTAACAGGATGTTCTGTTAGCGTTTGTCAATCGTTGGTTTGCTTTTCCTACAGGGCTATGCTATAATGAATCAACGGAAATTGCTTTCCAAATTTCATTTGTCACTTAAAGGAGGACCGCTTCATGAAGGGAATCATCTTGGCCGGCGGAGCAGGCACGCGGCTGTACCCACTGACCATGGTCACCAGCAAGCAGCTGCTGCCGGTGTACGATAAGCCCATGATCTACTATCCTCTGTCCACATTGATGCTTGCAGGCATCCGTGATATTTTGATCATCTCCACCCCAGTGGATACGCCCCGGTTCCAGTCCCTTTTGGGGGATGGCAGCCAGTTCGGCGTATCCCTGCAGTATGCGGTGCAGCCTTCTCCGGACGGCTTGGCACAGGCCTTCATCATTGGTGAGGAATTCATCGGTGACGATAGCTGCGCCATGGTGCTGGGGGATAACATCTTCTACGGCAACGGGTTCTCCCACGTGCTGAAGGATGCAGCTGCCAATGCGAAGGCCGGCCGGGCTACCATTTTCGGCTACTACGTAAATGATCCGGAACGGTTCGGCATTGTGGAGTTTGATGAAAACGGCAAGGTCATCTCTGTGGAAGAGAAGCCCAAGTACCCCAAGAGCAACTATTGCATTACGGGACTGTACTTCTACCCTGCCGGGGTTAGCGCAAAGGCGAAAGAAGTGAAACCCTCCGCCCGGGGCGAGCTGGAAATCACCACCCTGAACGACATGTACCTGCAAAGCGGCGAGCTGGATGTGAAGCTGCTGGGTCGGGGCTATGCCTGGCTGGATACCGGCACCATGGAATCTCTGGTGGAGGCTGCCGATTTCGTCCGCATGGTAGAAAAGCGGCAGGGCATCAAGATTTCCGCCCCTGAGGAAATTGCCTACAAGAACGGCTGGATTAACAAGGATGAGCTGCTTGCCTCCGCACAGCGGTACGGCAAGAGCCCCTATGGCGAGCACCTGAAGGCTGTGGCAGACGGCAAGATTCGCTACTAATTTTTCTTTGAAAGAGGTCTTTGATTCATGGAGAAGATCGCCACCTCCCTGCCGGGAGTCTACATCATTGAGCCCAAGGTCTTTGGCGACAAGCGGGGCTACTTTATGGAAACCTATTCCCAGAAGGCATTCCATGATCTGGGGATTGACAACGTATTCGTGCAGGATAATCAGTCCTTTACGGCACAGAAGGGCGTGCTCCGGGGCATCCATTTCCAGAATGATCCCATGGCACAGGCGAAGCTGGTTCGCGTAACCAAGGGCGCTGTGATGGATGTGGCAGTGGATCTCCGCAAGGGCAGCCCCACCTATCGGCAGTGGGTTGCGGTGGAGCTGTCTGCTGACAATAAGCGGATGCTTTTCATTCCCCGGGGCTTTGGCCACGGCTTCCGCACCCTGACGGATGATGTGGAGTTCTGCTACAAGGTGGATAATCTCTACAGCAAGGAATGCGACCGGGGCATTCGGTTCAATGACCCTGCCATCGGCGTAGAATGGGGCGAGGTGATTGAGGAGCTGCTCAGCCAGAAGGATACCACCTCCCCGCTCCTTGCGGACAGCGACTGCAACTTCGTTTATAAGGAGGAACAGGCATGACCATTATCGTTACCGGCGGTGCCGGCTTCATCGGCAGCAACTTTATTTACTTCCAGCTGAAGAACCATCCGGAGGATCGGATCGTTTGCCTGGACAGCCTGACCTATGCAGGCAACATGGCCACCTTGGATGAGGCCATGAAGAATGACCATTTCCGCTTCGTGAAGGCGGACATTACGGACAAGGCTGCTGTGGAAAAGCTCTTTCAGGAAGAGCATCCCGACATGATCGTGAACTTTGCGGCGGAGAGCCATGTGGATCGTTCCGTGGAAGATCCCGGGCTGTTCCTGCGCACCAACATTTTGGGTACCCAGACTCTGATGGATGCCTGCCGGAAGTATGGCATCAAGCGGTATCATCAGGTGTCCACCGACGAGGTGTACGGCGATTTGCCCCTGGATCGGCCGGATCTGTTCTTCACGGAAGAGACCCCCATCCATACTTCCAGCCCCTACAGTGCTTCCAAGGCCGCTGCTGATCTGCTGGTGCTGGCCTATGCCCGTACCTTCCATCTGCCGGTATCCATTACCCGCTGCTCCAACAACTACGGCCCCTATCATTTCCCGGAGAAGCTGATCCCTCTGATGATTTCCCGTGCCCTGGCGGACGAAAGCCTGCCGGTTTACGGCACCGGCGAAAACGTGCGGGACTGGCTGTATGTGGAGGATCACTGCTCTGCCATTGACTTGGTCATTCGCAAGGGACGTGAAGGCGAAATCTACAACGTGGGCGGCCACAACGAGCGTACCAATCTGGAAGTGGTAAAGACCATCCTCCGGGAGCTGGGCAAGCCGGAAAGCCTCATTACCTACGTAAAGGATCGGCCGGGTCACGACCAGCGTTACGCCATTGATCCCAGCAAGATTCACGGGGAGCTGGGCTGGCTGCCCGCTACCACCTTCGATGAGGGCATCAAGAAGACCATCCGCTGGTATCTGGATAACGAGAAGTGGTGGAAGGATATTCTGGCCGGGGATTATCAGAATTACTACGAAAAAATGTATGGAAACAGAGGACAAGCATGAAGGTATTGGTAACCGGCGTTGCCGGACAATTAGGCTATGACTGCGTGAAGCGGCTGACCGCCCTGGGCATTGAATGCAAGGGTGTGGATCGGGATGATTTTGACCTGACGGATGCACAGGCTGTAATGGCCTATGTGAAGGACTATGCGCCTGACGCCATTATGCACTGCGCCGCCTACACCAATGTGGATAAGGCGGAAACAGAGCCGGAAGTCGCTGCGGATGTGAACGGAGGCGGCACGCTGAACATGGTGCGTGCTGCTTTGGCAGTGGACGCTGCACTCATGTACATTTCCACGGACTATGTGTTTTCCGGAGAAGGGACCGAGCCCTTCCAGGTGAAGGATCCCATTGCACCGCAGAATGTATACGGCCTGACCAAGGCACAGGGTGAAGAAGCCGTTCGCAGCCTGATGCAGAAATTCTTCATCATCCGCACGGCGTGGGTGTTCGGCCTTAACGGT
This sequence comes from Phocaeicola dorei, assembly GCA_963627465.1. Classification (GTDB taxonomy): domain Bacteria; phylum Bacillota; class Clostridia; order Christensenellales; family Aristaeellaceae; genus CAKUFA01. Next base: position 12,648 of record CAVGBO010000014.1, on the reverse strand, counting down.
CGAAACTTTGTGAAGACCATGCTGCGCCTGGGCAGCGAGAAGGAGGAGCTGAATGTGGTCAATGACCAGTTCGGTTCGCCTACCTATACCCCTGACCTGGCACGGCTGATGTGCGACATGATCCGCACCAATCACTACGGTGTGTATCATGCCACCAACGAGGGATTCTGCTCCTGGGCAGACTTTGCGGAGGAAATCATGAAGCAGTCCGGCAGAAAGTGCCGGATTCACCCGGTGACCACCGAGGAGTACAATGCCCCGGTCAAGCGTCCGGCCAACTCTCGCCTGAGCAAGGAGAGCCTGACGGAGGCCGGGTTCGATCGCCTGCCTCCGTGGCAGGATGCTCTGACTCGCTACCTGGTAGAGCTGGGAGAAAAGTAAGCCCATATCAATACATGGAAAAACTGGTGCGAAACATGGCGTTTTGCACCGGTTTTTTTGATGCAGATGCGGAAATGCTATTGACAATTCCATAACAAAGCGGTACAGTGAAGGTATGGCTCAGCATAAAGTCTTGACTGAGCAGAAAAGAGGAGAAAAAATGAACACTCGTACCAGACTGACGGCGCTGCTGGCTGCAGCAACAATGGCTCTGCCCATGGTGGCTATGGCAGACATCACGGACGAAGAGGGTGCTGCTTGGGCAGAAGCGCACGGCTATGTGAAGATGGAAGCCGATGCGGTGACCTCCGCCACGGAAAAGAAGGTTGGCGGCGTGAACTATGGTGCCATCGAATGGGATAATGACCTGCAGATGGCTGCCGTACGGGAATTCCTGAAGGGCGGCAAGTACGTAGGCGATGCTTCCTTCGCACAGGATGAAACCGGGTACAACTATCGGGAAATGTATCAGCTGGCCACCAGCCGCAACAACATCCCTTCCAACACCAACCTGGAAATGGTGCTGGACGCAAGCAACCTGCACCTGCTGGGCGTGTCTGAAGCTGGCACCAGCAAGACCATGGACTTCCAGGATAATCCTCACGTATCCGTCAGCTGGGTGCGTCAGCTGCGGGTAGAAGAGGAAGAAACCTACAACTACTATTGCTCCTACGGCGTGCAGTATAACGGCACGGTTAAGATTTATACCACGGATGATCTGGCTACCGAGGAAGGTGCAGCAGCTCTCATCAATCTGTTCGACAAGTATTATCCCACCCTGGCCTCCACTTGGGCAGCCTATGGTGCAGGCTTGACCGGGCTGACGGATGAAGCTGCCATCAAGGAAGCCAAGCTGGCATACATCACTAAGACCATGAGCACAGGCTCCATGGTGGTTTACGAGATCATCCCGGACAGCATTGTGATTACCGCTCCTTTCCTGATGAACATGTCTCCCACCATGGCCAACGCTGCTCGCTTCACCCAGGTGCAGGAAGGCGACACCAAGTATGCCTACACCTTGGGTCTGTCGGATGCCTTCATTGATCAGCTGATTGCCTACAAGGATGCTTACCTGGCCACCGATGAGGGTGCTGCCGCTGTGCAGGAGTATTACTCTTCCGCCATGTATCAGCAGCTGGATCAGTACTGCGCAACCTACGGTGCACCTACCAGTCTGGCACTGGCACAGATGACCACCAACGCCGCAGGCCTGAAGACCCAGACCACCTGGAAGCCTGCTGAGTAACAATCGATTGTACGCAAATGTAAGGGAGTCTCTCACCGAAAGGTTGGGAGACTCCCTTTTTCATGCTCGCCGTGTGGCAAGCTTGCCTTTCCTTATAAAAAACGGAAGCCTCTCGATTCTATGAGAGACTTCCGCTGATTGCTTGGTAGAGCTTGGGACGATTAGGATGCCATTTCTTTGGCTGCTTCCTTGTGATGAAACTTAGCCTTGAAGGCTTCCATGCGCTTCCGACGCTTTTCCTTTCGCTCCAGCCGTTCGCCCAGATCCCGTGCACCGACGCCGTACACCAGGTACAGGATCAAGCCGGAGATCACCATGATGAACACGGTGGATGCGCAGCGTCTGCCGGAGGCGTTCACGTTGTAGCCGTCCCGGCCTTCCTCGGCGCACATGCTCTGGATCACCATGGCGTAGGTGGTGCCGTAGCTGGACTGGAAGGTGGCGGACATGTCATACTCCGTAAACAGGGCATTGAAGTTCAGGGCAAAGACGGCCAGCACACTGGGCAGCACAATGGGCAGCTTTACCTTCAGAAAGGTGACCAGACTGCTGGCACCCAGGTTCCTTGCCGCATCTTCCAGCTCCTCATCAATGGCGTAGAAGGCGGCCTTGATCATTCGCAGAGCGAAGGGAAGCTTCACCACCGTGTAGGCCATGACAATCAGGAAGCGGACATTCTCCTTCATGTACAGGTTGTTATTGAACACATACCATACGCTGTCGGAGTTGAAGTAGGTGCGGTAGGAATAGCAGATCAGGATGGTAGGCAGCAGCCAAGGGAACAGCATGCTGTATTCCATGGCCACAGCCCGCTTCTTGCCCTTGTTCTTGAAGATGTAGTTGACAGCAATCACCACAATGACGCAAGCCAGTGCCGCCGCAATGGCAGACATGACGAAGCTGAGCCGGATGCCTCCAACCGTTGCGTCATTGCTGAACAGACCGGAAATGCTGCCCTCCCGAACCTTCACCTTGCCCCGGTTGGTCAGGAATTCATAATCCTGCTGACCGAAGAAGTTGATCAGCGTGAACTGATCGAAGGACAAGGACTTGGCACGAATGGCCGGATAGTTCTGGAAGGCGAAAAGGACGATCATCACCACAGGGGTCATGTAGATGATGAAGAGCACGTAGGCGTAAATGTGCGCCAGCACATTGGCCACAGGATTGGTAATCTTCTGTTTCACCAGCTTGGCCTTGGTCTTGCTGACGGACAGGTAGTGACCCTTCCGCTCGTAGGAGGACAACACCGTCAGCAGCACAATGGTGAATAGGGCCAGGATGATGGACAGCAGTGCGGCACGTGCCTGAGGGAAGGCTTCATCTGCCGTGGAGGAGCCGGCCAAGCGGACAATCTCCGGGTTGATGGAGTCATAGCCCAGCAGGGTAGGGGCACTCATGGCGCACAGGCCGGTGATGAAGGTCATCACCGTCAGGGAAAACAGGGTGGGGATCAGGGTGGGCAGCACCACTTTCTTCAGCACGGTGAAGGGCTTAGCACCCAGGTTTCGGGCAGCTTCCACTGTGTTGTAGTCAATGGCACGGATGGCGTTGCGCAGGAACAAGGCATGGTTGCTGGTGCAGGCAAAGGTCATGGTGAACAGCACCGCATTAAAGCCGGAGAACCAGTTCTTGTCCATGTCCGGGAACATGCCACACAGCCATGTGGTCAGGATACCGTCACTGTCATACAGGAACAGGTAGCCGGTCACCAGCGCCACGCCGGAGTAAATCAGGGTGGTCATGTAGCCGATGCGGAGAATCTTCGCGCCCTTGATGTCAAAGTATTCCGTCAGCAGCACAATGCTGATGCCTACAATGTTCACCGTAATCACCAGGCACACGGCCAGCTTCAGGGAATTCATCACGTAGCTGGGCATGTTGCCGGCAAAGAAGAAGCGAATCACTGCCCAAGGGTCAATGTTGCCATTGGCGTCCTTTACGGTGAACACCTGGGTAATGGTGTTCAGGCAGGGTAGGAGCATGAAACCAAGGAAGAGATACACGAAGAAGGCAATGCCGAAAACCTTCCATAGGTTGCCAGGATTCAGGGAAGCAAGTTTCTTTTTCATATCCGCTCCCCCTTATGCGTCCTGAACATCGTAGGACATAATGTCTGCCGGGTGGAGGCACACGGTAACTTCTTCTCCTGCCTCGTAGATATTGATGCCGTCGTTCTTTTCGATGGCCTTAATGGTCTGGTCGCCCAGATTGATGTAGTACTTGATGTACAGGCCATAATACTCTCGGCTTTCAATGATGCCCTTCAGCTGCAGCGCACCGTCGTTCTTCACATTGTTGACCCGTACACGCTCCAGGCGGATGAAGTGGTTCTGCTTGGGGTTCAGCTTCATCTTATCGGCGATTTCCTTGCCCAGCCGGTTAATGTCGCCGATGAAGTTGCACACAAACTCCGTTCGGGAATGATTGTACACCTCGTTGGGGGTGCCGATCTGCTCGATGTAGCCCTTGTTGAACACGGCAATTCGGTCGGAAAGGGTCAGTGCCTCTTCCTGGTCGTGGGTAACGTAAATGGTGGTAATGCCGAATTCCCGCTGCATCTTCTTCAGCTCGTTACGGAGCTGCACACGGAGCTTGGCGTCCAGGTTGCTCAGAGGCTCGTCCATGCAGATAATGCTGGGGCCGGTAACCAGGGCACGGGCGATGGCCACACGCTGCTGCTGACCGCCGGAAAGCTGGCTGACGGCTTTCTTCAGCTGTGCATCGGACAAATCCACCTTCCGGGCGATTTCCTGCACCTTGTCGTTGATTTCGCTCTTGCTCATGTGCTTCAGCTTCAGGCCGAAGGCAATGTTGTCTTCCACAGTCATGGTGGGGAAGAGGGCGTAGCTCTGGAACACAATGCCGATGTTCCGCTTTTCAATGGGCACGTTGGTAATGTCCACGTCATTGACGCTGACCGTGCCGCTGACCGGCTCAATAAAGCCGGTAATGGTGCGCAGGGTGGTGGTTTTGCCGCAGCCGGAAGGTCCCAGGAAGGTGAAGAATTCTCCCTCCTTCACGTCTACGTTAATGTGGTGCAGCGCCTCAAAGTCGCCAAACTTGACCACGATGTCCTTCAAATCGATCATGCAATACAGCTCCTTACCTCGATGTGCGGGTGGCAGCAGAACGTTCCCCATTCATAAATAAAACGTATGGCGAGCCCGATCCGGACCCGCCATACCGGGGTTCTATCCTGCAATTTGCAGCCGGGCGATTTTTACTCGGCAGCCTGGGTCAGCGTAGCCCAGTTCAGATTGTCCCAATCCGGCTCAGCAGGTGCCTGGTTGGCGTCTGCCCAGTAGAAGCCCAGGTTGGTCATGATGTTGGTCCACTCCTTGGTGTGAGCGGCCACATACTCGGCATAGGTCATGTCGGTGCCTTCCACAGTCTCCAGTGCGCAGTTCTTCAGCTGATAGATGGCGGGGATTTCGTCGCCGTACACTTCAGCCACAGCCACTTCGTTGCAGGGGAAGGAGTCGAATTCGTCGGACCATTCAGCCTGGGTATCGGCGGAACCGAACCATTCAGCAAAGGCCTTCACAGCCTCGGTCTGCTCTTCGGTACGGTCAGCACGATCCAGAATGCCGATGTACTCAGCGATGTAGTAGGTGCCGTCAGCAATGTCCACAACGCCCCAGTTCTCGGGGGTGGTGGTGCCGGTCAGCGGCACGGAGGAGCTGTCAGCAGCAGAGTCGATCTTGCCGTACAGGGAAGAGGAGTAGAAGGTGGACACCTGCACGTCGCCGCGGTTCAGGGGATCGAAGCCGTAGCTGTCGCCGGTGAATTCGCCGTTAGCGCAGTACTTCCACAGCATCTTCCAGCCGTCCACGGAAATGCCGCCGGCAGGGCTGGTAGGATCAGTGTAGGAATACAGCAGAGCGCTGTTGATGTTGCTGTTGGTGGTGCCGCCAACCTTGCCCTGACGATACCACTTGTAGCCGCAGTTCACGATGTCGGCCCAGTGGTCGAAGCTCAGGGTTTTGCCGTTGGTGCCCTTGTCGTCGGTACGGTAGAGCATCAGCACGTTTTGCACAACCAGACCGTAGGCCTTGCCGGGATACACGTACTTGCCTACTTCATCGGCCCAAGAGGGAGTCCAGTCCATGACGGACAGGTTCTCATAGGTGCCGGAAACCAGCTGAGACCAGCGGGTTTCGTTCAGGCCGAAGAGGATGTCGCCATCCTTGCTTTCGTTGGCCTTCTGAATGGCGGCCGTGTCGCCGGAGATAACGGAGTTGTCGTCAATGGAGATGGAGAAGCCAGCCTTCTTGGCGGCATTGGTCAGCCAGTTGACGCGCTCGGTAGAGTTGGAGTTGGAGTAGATCCGGATGGTGTAGCCGGAATAGTCCTTGGTTTCTTCGGCTACAGCGCCTGCTGCCAGCGAAAGCACCATGGCCAATGCCAGCAGGAGAGATACGAGTTTCTTCATACCTGAAGCCTCCTTTTCGTTATGACAATAAACGGATCGAACCTCGTGGTAATCATATCATAGAAGGTGTTTTTTGTAAAGTATTTGTAAAGGAAAAGCTGCAAGCTTTTTACCAGAATCAATACTTTGTGGTCAAAAACCATTCCGTTTCTGCCATGTATGGACGCTCTGGAAACGTTTGACTTGCGGTTTTGCATGAATATGCTATAATGTATAAGAAAAAACGGTTACGATTGGAATGAAGCGAATGTCCATTGCCCCCATTGAACTGACGGAGAATGATCGTGCCATCCTGGACTCTTATAAGGTGATGATGGATGGCCTGTCCGACTATCTTGGCAGTGCCTATGAGCTGGTGCTGCACAGCCTGGATAATCTGGAGCACTCGGCCATTAAGGTGATCAATGGCTACCATACCGGCCGCACCGAAGGGGCACCCATTACGGAAATGGCGCTGCGGATGCTGGAGCACATTGCTGCCACCAAGCAGAAGGATTATGTGTGCTACCACGGCTACAACAAGGACGGGCATCCCCTCCGCTCCACCACCATTGCCATTCGCAGCAGCGGCAGGATTATCGGCCTGCTGTGCATGAACTTCTATATGGATACCCCTTTGTCCGACCTGTTCAAAACCTTCTCCGCCGCTCCCTTTATGGATGAGACCTATGTGCAGAGCGCGGAGGATACCATTCGTGCCGCCATTGAGCGGGCAAAGGCTGTGGTGGACGAAACCATGCCGGAGAACGCCCCCACACGGAACCGTGCCATTATCGAGCAGCTGGATGCCTCCGGTGTGTTCCGCATTAAGGATGCGGTGAACTGTGTGGCACAGGCACTGAACATTTCCCGCAACACCGTGTATCTGCATCTGCGTACCCTACGGGAAAAAGGGAAGAAGTAAGCTTTCCTTGTAGATAAAAATGCATGCCTTTTCTTTTCGCAATCTCATGCTTTGAGTGCCAAAAGAAAAGGCTTTTTTGTGTTGTTTCATGTTAAAAATATATTTTCTGGTTTCTATATTGACAAAATAAACATGTAGTGATACACTTGCCTCGAAACACGAACGTTATAAATCCATAAGAGCTGCGAAGGAATGAACAGCTGCAAGGGAGACTTTGATACCGCCGAAGAGGATGGCGGTATAAAGATAAAGAAGGAGGTTTCGGTATGAAGAAGACCCTGGGTATCCTGTTGGCGTTGGTGATGGTTTTGACGGCAACTTCTGCTTTCGCTGTCGTTGAAATCGATTATTGGTCTGTGTTCACAGGCGGTGACGGTGCTGTGATGCAGGGCATGGTGGATGCGTTCAACGCTTCGCAGGATGAGGTTCATGTGAACCATACCCCCATGACCGCTGACGACCTGTATCAGAAGATCCCCATGACGGTGCAGACGGGCACCAGCGTGCCTGATGTGGCCATCGTGCACATCGAGCGGATCCCTAACTTCGTGGACAAGGAAATGCTCTATGCCTACGACATGGATCTGATCGCTCAGGCCGGTATCGTGGCAGAAAATTACAACCAGGCTGCATGGGAGCGCACCGACATTGACGGCGAGCATTACGGCATCCCGCTGGACGTGCACGGCTATGTGACCTACATCAACAAGGACCTGTTTGATAAGTATGATCTGAACGAATTCGTGGAAGACGGCTATATCACCTTCGACGAAATCCGTGCCCTGGGCGACAAGGCTCGTGCCAACGGCTTCACCGGCCAGATCTTCGACCTGGGCTGGATGCGTGCTCAGATGCTGGGCTACTACGCACAGCTGAGCCCTGACCACAAGCTGACCGATAACGGTGAGGATCTTGCACTGGACGAAGAAGCCATGAAACAGGCCATGGAGACCATGAAGTCCCTGTATGAAGATGGCTACACCACCACCAAGACGGATGACTACTCCTCCATGTTCTATGGCGGCGAGCTGCTGGTTTGGTCCGAAGGCATCTGGATGAAGGCTGCTGTTGTGGACGCAGGCGTGAACTTCGAAATGTATCCCAGCGTGTGCTACAGCCCTGAAACCTGCAAGAACTGGATGTCCTCTCATAACTTCGTACAGTTCGCAGATGAAAACCGCACGGAAGAAGAAGACCTGGCTGTGGCCAAGTTCATCAACTTCATGGGCGAGAATTCTCTGACCTGGGCTCGTGACGCCGGTCAGGTGCCTGCTCACGTTTCTCTGAACGCTGTGGAAGAATACTCCTCCATGCCTCAGGCCTTCCTGTCTGATCCTGCTCGTGTAAATGAGCTGGCAATTTACTACTACAAGTATTGGGGACTGTTCGACACTGCTTTCAGCCGCGTAGGTTGGGACTTTGTGGATGGCACCATCTCCATCGACGATGCAATCACACAGATTGAACAGGAAGTCGCTGACGCGATTGCTGCCCAGTAAAATTTGCAAGGAACCAGAAATTGGGCAGGGAGAGTTTCTCCCTGCCCATCGTACTGCATAGCTTAGTAAAAAATAGGAATTCTAAAATGCCAGTTTAACGCTTTATGAAAAGAGGTGTCATGATGACACGTTCAAGACTTGCCTCGCTTTTCGCCCTAGCGTTTCTTGTGCTGTTCTGCTTTGCCGGCGTAACAGCAACAACAACCGTCAAGGAAACAACAGCTGTTATTCAAATGGGGATGCCCAAGCTGCTGTTTTCTCTGTCTAGTGCCAGCATTCTGCTGATTCCCTTGGCTGTATGCGCCATGATTGCTGCCATTATTGCCTTAGTCCAGAATGAACGGAACGTAGGCTTCCTTTTCTCGGTCATCGCCTTTGTTGCCTTCGGGCTGTTCATGATTCTCTTTTACAACGAGAATCAGAACGCCAGCCTCTACAACGCCCTGAGTGCGGCTCTGAAGGAAATGGGGGTTAAGTTTAAGAAGCGGGATGTGGGTACCATCGACGTTACCTATGACGCCATGACGTACCTGATGATTACCTGCGCTGCCCTGTCTTCCCTGCTGTCCTTCCCGTCTGTGAAGAGCGAAGGCCGAAACCTGCTGAAGCGGGATCTGCTGCCCTACGCCTACATTGGTCCCCATCTTTTCTTCTTTGTGATTTTCTTCGTGACCCCTGCCATTTACGGCATTTACGCTGCTTTCACCAAGTGGGATCTGTTCAATGAGCCGGTGTTTACCGGGCTTGAAAACTTCCGCACGCTTCTTTTTGATTCATCCAATACCTACTACAAGCAGCTCCGCAACGGTTTGTGGAACACCATTAAGTTTGTCATTTTCAGTGTGCCCTTCTGCATTATTGTGCCGCTGGCACTGGCCTTGGCACTGAACGTAAAGCCCAAGGGCAACAAGTTCTTTCAGGCACTATACTATCTGCCCAGCCTGATGTCCATTTCTACCGTGACCCTGACGTGGAGATACGTGTTTAACACCCAGTACGGCATTTTGAATAAGTTCCTGGGTGTGCAGGCGAACTTCTTTATGCCTCCTTACACGTGGATCATGCTGGTGGTGGTTACGGTTTGGTGGTGCACCGGCGGTACCATGGTCATTTATCAAAGCGCCCTGGCTTCTGTGCCTCAGGATCAGTATGAAGCCGCCGCTGTGGACGGCGCCAACGCCATTCAGCGTTTCCGTCACGTAACCCTGCCCAACATGCGGTATCCCCTCATGTATACGCTGATCACTGCCGTGGTGGCGCAGTTCAACATTTACGGTCAGCCGGATATCTTGGTGGCCTTCAGCAACGCCGAGGCAAACGCCGTGCTGCTGCAGTACATTTACGAAAACTCCGTGAAGAAGCAGGTAGCCGGTATGTCTTCTGCCATGGCCGTGATTCTGGGTCTGTGCATTATGGCTGTTACCTTCTTCCAGATGCGCCTGATGGTGCGGAACAGTAAAGGTTGAAAGGAGGAGACAACGTGATGAAAAATAAAACTGGGAAAATCATTGCCATTGTGTTTTTGATTCTGCTGGGCATCTGCTGGTTTGAACCCATTCTTTGGCTGGTCACGAACTCCTTCAAGCTGGATGCAGACTTCATTACTTCCTTTGCCAACATTACCGGGCCATGGGATTACCTGACCCGGCTGATTCCCCGGACATGGACGCTGAGCAACTATACGGAGCTGTTCGTTGGCGGTGAAAACGTGAACACCAACGCCAACATTACCCGGATGTTCGGCAACTCCTTCATCGTGTCCATTGCGGTCACGGCGGGCGTGGTGTTCATCACGTCCCTGTCTGCCTATGCCTATGAGCGGCTGCACTTTAAGGGCGGCGATAAGATTTTCTGGACGCTGATGTATATCAGCATGTTCCCCAATGTGGTTGCTATTTTGCCCATGTTCCGCATTGCCAATGCGCTGGGATGGGTGAATAATTTGAATGCCTTGATCTGGCCGAGCATGGCCGGCGTGTTCAACATTTTCTTGATCCGCAACTTTATGAAGGGCGTGCCCAAGGAAATGGATGAGGCTGCCATCATTGACGGTGCCAACAGCTTCCAGGTCTATGCCAAGGTGATTCTTCCTTCCATCGCACCTGTGATGATCGTTGTGGGCTTGTTCGCTTTCAACGGCTCCTGGAATGATTACCTGTGGCCCCGCATCGTCATGACGGACGTGAACAACCAGACCCTGACCCCCGGCCTTCGCCTGCTGATGGGTCAGTACGAGCAGCGGTGGGCGCACATGATCGCTTCCTGCTTAGTATCCATGCTGCCGCCGTTCCTGCTGTATCTTTTCGCTCAGAAGTATTTCCTTCAGGGCATTTCCGTGCAGGCCAGCGTAAAAGGCTAACATGCGTTATTGAGAAAGAGAGGTTTCGCTTATGAACAATCTTCTTCCCCGTCCGGAGCATCCCCGTCCTGATTTTCAGCGGGATACCTTCTGCAACCTGAACGGCCTTTGGCAGTTCGCCTTTGATGATGAGGATCGAGGCCTTGCGGAAAAGTGGTATACCCCGGATTATCCCTTGGACAAAGAAATCCTTGTGCCCTTTGCCTATCAGACCAAGATGAGCGGCCTTGGCCCCACGGATGAAATTCATCCCTTCCTGTGGTATCGTCGTTCCTTCACCTTGCCGGAGAACATGCAGGGCAAGCGGGTGCTGCTCCGGTTCGGTGCGGTGGACTTCAAGGCGGATGTGTATGTGAATGGGCAGCATGCCGGGCAGCACATCGGCGGATACACTCCTTTTGCCTTGGACGTTACCACCCTGCTGCAAGAGGGCATGAATGACCTGTGCCTCCGGGTGGAGGATCAGCCGGACTGCACTCAGCCCCGGGGCAAGCAGAACTGGAGCCGAGGGCTCATGGGCTGCTGGTATACCCCTGTCAGCGGCATTTGGCAGACCGTGTATCTGGAAGCGGTGGGAGATACGGCCATGACCCGCATCCATGTAACCCCGGATGTGGATCGGCATATGTTCACGGCGGAGATTGCCCTGGACAAGCCTGCACAGGAGGGCATGGAGCTGGAGCTAACTGTTACCTACAATGGCCAGCTTCATCGGAAGCTGCGCACCTCCATTCAGGATCGTACCACCCGGGTGCCTGTGGATATGATGACCCACGGGGAGATGAACTCCATCCATACCTGGGAGCCTGAGCATCCCAACCTGTATGATCTGAAGGTTCGCCTACTGAAGGATGATCAGGAAGTGGATGCGGTCACCACCTATTTCGGCATGCGGAAGGTGGAAGTCCATGACGGCAAGGTGTACCTGAATAATCATCCCCTGTATCAGCGGCTGATTCTGGATCAGGGCTATTGGCCGGACAGCAACATTACGCCGCCCAGCGATGAAGCCTTGCAGACGGATATCCGCTACACCAAGGCCTTTGGCTACAATGGTGCCCGGAAGCATCAGAAGCTGGAGGATCCCCGGTTCTACTACTGGGCGGATAAGATGGGCTTGCTGGTGTGGGGCGAAGTGCCCAGTGCCTACGACTTCTGCGATGATGAGGTGCACAACCTGACCCAGACCCTGACGGACTTTATCGACCGGGATTACAATCATCCCTGCATTATCACCTGGGTGCCCCTGAATGAAAGCTGGGGCGTGCCCCAGATCAGCATGGATCGGAAGCAGCTGTCTCTGGCACGGATGCTGTATCACCTGACCAAGGCGCTGGACGGCACACGGCTTTGCTCCTCCAATGATGGCTGGGAGCAGGGCACCACGGATATCTGTGCCCTCCATGATTATATGGACACTGCTGAGGGCATGGCACTTCACTTTGCCGATCGCATGGAAGTGGAAGACCATGTGTGCGATCTCCACCGCTGCTACGCCAACGGGGAAGTGTGCACAGGGGAAGAGGCCTTCATGGTAACGGAGTACGGCGGCATTGCCTTCACCAATATCGGCATTCAGGGCGATATGGGCGGCATGGCAACATGGGGCTATCATGACAAGGTAACGGACGAGGAAGCCTTCTTCCAACGCTTCCAGGGCGTTACGGATGCCATTCGGGAGATTCCCTATTGCCAGGGCTACTGCTATACCCAGCTGACGGACGTGATGCAGGAGATTAACGGTCTGCTGACCCCCGACCGGAAGCCTAAGATGGATGTGGAGCGGTTCCGGGCACTGAACTGTGCACCGAAGGGAATTAC
>CAVGBO010000013.1:0-106338 GCA_963627465.1 Phocaeicola dorei | reverse complement strand
ACCTCGTAGCCGTCGGCTTTCAGAGTGGCAGTTAGGGCATCCACCTTTTCTTTGCTGCCTACGCTGAAGGCAATGTGGGCATAGCCGGTGCGGGCAAGCTCCTTGGGCAAGTCTGCCATGTCCGGTTTCTGCATAATCTCCAGCCGGGCACCATTGTCAAAGGAAAGAAAGTAAGAACGGAAATCCGACTTCGGGTTGTGATAGCCATTGTTGGAACTTGCTCCTAGATACTTCATGAAGAAGCTTCTGGCCTTTTCCAGGTCATTGACATAAAGGGCAACATGTTCAATTTTCATCGTGCTTGCCTCCTTGCAAACTTTATTTTGCAACCCGGGCGATGGATACGACCGTTTCTATATGCTCCGTGCAGGGAAACATGTCCACAGGCACGGCCTTCAGCACCTTGTATTGTCCGTCCCTGCACAGAAAGTCCAAATCTCGTGCCAGCGTATCGGGACCGCAGGAGACGTACACAATTTTCTTAGGGGCAAGGGACTTGACGGCAGTGAGGAAGGGCATGTCGCTGCCGGAACGAGGGGGATCCATGCATACAACATCCGGTACGTGACCTTCCTTGGCCATGCGGGTCATGAAGCGGCCTGCATCATCGCAATAGAAGGATGCGTTGCGAACCTGATTGGCCTCCGCATTGATGCGGGCGTCCTTTACGGCGTCGGCGTTCAGCTCAACCCCGATGAGCCTTGCGGCCTTGTCAGAGGCGCAAAGACCAATGGTGCCGGTGCCGCAGTAGGCATCCAGCAAGGTTTCCTTGCCGGTAAGTCCCATCAGGTCAATGGCTGTTTCGTATAGCACTTCTGCCTGCTGGGCGTTAACCTGATAGAAAGAGCGGGGGGAAATGCGGAAACGCTTGCCGCAAAGCTCATCCTCCATGTAGCCGCTGCCGTAAAGGACGCTTTCCCGATTGCCCAGCACCATGCTGGTTTGACGATTGTTTTCGTTGACCACGATGGTGGTGATTTCTGGGTGAAGCTGCACAAGCGCCTGCACAAACTCCTTCTTTCCGGGAAACTCCAGGGAGGTGGTGACCAGCACCACCATGATCTGCCCCGTGAATTGGCCGGTGCGGATAACGATGTGTCGCAGAAATCCCCGATGGGTGTACTCGTTGTAAATCCTCAGGCGGAATTTCGGCAGAAGTTCCACAATGCTGTGGATAATTTGGTCTGCCCGCTGATCCTCAATCAGGCAATGCTTGACCGGCACCACCCGGTGCGTTCCGGCGGCATAAACCCCGGAAACAGGCCGACCGCTTTTATCTACGGATAGCACGGCATGCACCTTGTTGCGATAGTGCAGGGGAGAGGACATGCCCCGAATAGGCTCTACCGAGCAGAAGGGGCGCAGCAGCTCCTCCATGCGGCGCTGCTTGACACGCAGCTGCTCCTGATAGGGGAGCTTCGTCATTTGGCAGCCGCCGCAGCGGGCAGCAACAGGGCACTTGAAATAAATACTCATGATGTTCCTCATTCAAAAGATGCAGGCTCACCTTGTTCCAGAACATGACGAAGCACCAGCAAATCGTCCTGATACACCTGGGCAAGCCCACGATTATAGATAATGGACGCAGGGTGATAGAGGGGAAAGACAGGGAAACGCTCCTCCGCTTCTCCCGCTTGAATGACGGTCTGCATCACCTGCCCGTGGCAGGCTCCAATGGCTGCATCGCCCACAACGGCGTGAAGGGCGGTGTTGCCCAGAGTCACCAGCATTTGGGGCTGCACAAGCAAGATTTCCTCGTACAAGTAAGGCGCAAAGAAGGCAATTTCTTCCTTGGTAGGGGGACGATTGGATATGCGCCCCTTGGGACTAACCTTGGTAGGGCGGATTTTGACCACATTGCTGATGCGGATGTCCGCCCGGTTCAGCTGCAGTACTTCCAGAAATTGATCCAAATTCTTGCCTGCCTTGCCCACAAAGGGGCGGCCTTGCAGGGATTCCTGCTCTCCGGGTGCCTCCCCGATGAGCATTACGACCGGATGACGCTCGTTGCCTTCTCCAAAGACCACTGTCTTCTCCGGCCACAGTTCCCCGGCAGCTTTTCGGCAGCGTGCTTCCATATCATGCATGGTCATGATTCACTCCGTATAGATCCGGGTACAGCTGCAGCTCCATCAGCTTGTCCCGGAGGGTCTGCATATCCTCCCACGCTTCTCGCTTCTTACTGGGATCCCGGAGCAGGGCAGAAGGGTGATAGGTGGGCATCATCCAAACTCCGTTCCGCTCAAACCATTGCCCACGGTCACGGGTAATGCGCAGGGTATCCCCTAGGGTGTTCTTAGCAGCGGTAGAACCCAGCAGCACAATTACCTTCGGGCGCACAAGGGACACCTGCATCCGCAGATGCATCATGCAGGCAGCGGCTTCCTCTGATGTGGGAACACGATTGTTCGGGGGACGACACTTGACCACGTTACAGATATACACCCGGTCTCTGGGCAGGGAAATGGCGGCCAGCATCCGGGTCAGCAGCTGACCGGCAGGACCTACGAAAGCCAGTCCCTGCTCATCTTCCACCTGCCCGGGACCTTCACCGATGAGCATCAGCGGGGCATGAATGTCTCCCTGCCCGGGCACCTTGTGGTGGATACTGACGCACAGGCCACATCGCCTGCATTCGGCAACCTGATGGTTAAAAAGCTCCCAGGTAATGGCGGTCACGACAGTCTCCTTCTTTCTGTTAGCCGAAGGTTCGGGTGATCAAGGTAAAGGTCTGGTCAAAGTCGGATTGGAGCCAGGTGATCAGGCTGACCAGCAGCGCAATAAAAATCAGAATGACCACCGTGCCTGCAATGACGCTGAAGAAATCGAAAATGCCGGCGGCCACACGGAAGCGGCCTTTTCGCAGCATCTTCTTTTCTTCCGGGGTCAGAGGCTCATCATCCGGGTAATCCTCATCGTAGTCGTCCTCATAGGGCTCTTGAGGATAAGAACCGTCGTCATCCATGGCATCGTCATAGTCGTCTTCTGGATTGTCCGCCCAGTCGTCCTGTACAGGCTGGTGGAACACGCGCTCATGAGGGGCGCTGTTTTGATCGTTATGGGTAAAATAAGCCAAACTTACCCCTCCTTAGGGTTACACATAGTCCAGCCAGGGGGCATCCTGTTCCGTGCGGCCGGTCAGGTGGCCTTCCGCACTCAGCCCGGGGAAGTCCAGCTGCCGAAGTGCTTCGTAAAGCACAATGGCAACGGAGTTGGACAGGTTCAGGCTTCGGGCTTCCGGCCGCATGGGAATGCGGATGCACCGATCATACACCTTTTCCAGCAGGTTTTCCGGCAAGCCCCGGGATTCGCAGCCGAAGACAAGGAAATCTTCATCTTCGTAGGCAACCTCCGTATAGCTTCTGGGGGCTTTGGTGCTGGCAAAGTGCATTCGTGCATGGGGATGCTTCAGCAGAAAATCCTCCACATTGGGGTACACGTGGTAGGTCATCAGGTTCCAGTAGTCCAGACCGGCACGCTTTAAGTATTTATCACTCAGGGAAAAGCCCAGGGGCTCAATCAGGTGCAGCGTAGCACCGGTGGCGGCACAGCTGCGGGCAATGTTTCCCGTGTTCTGCGGAATTTCAGGGTTCACCAAAACAATCTGTAATGCCAAGGGTTTCACCTCATAAAGATTGTACCATTTTCACATGGGTTGTGCAAGACGGACGATTTGCATTTGCATCCCCTTTCCCACGGTGGTATAATACAATGGGTTTTGCTTTGATAAGATTGCGGAAGAGGGGAGAGAGACCTGTGGCAAAGGAAAAGACCTGCTTCGCCTGCACATCCTGCGGATATGAAACCACGAGATGGGTGGGACGTTGCCCGGCTTGCGGAGCATGGAACACCATGGAAGAAACCGTTGCGGCACCTGCCATGAAGGCTGCTCCCCAGAAGGCGGCAAAGCAGCGGGGAGGCACGGGTGCCACGGCCTTGCTGCTGAAGGACATCCCGGAAGATGCGGTGGAGCGCACCACCACCGGCATCAGCGAGCTGGATCGAGTGTTGGGCGGCGGCATTGTGGAGGGCGGACTGATGCTCATCGGCGGCGATCCGGGCATCGGTAAGTCCACCCTGCTGCTGCAGGTGTGCGCCAATCTGTGCCGGGACGGCAAAAAGGTGCTGTACATCAGCGGTGAGGAATCCGCCAAGCAGATCAAGCTCCGTGCCCGCAGGCTGGGGATTGATGTGCCCAATCTGTACGTGCTGGCGGAAAACGCCCTGGACGGTGTGGAAGAAAAACTGATGAAGCTTTCTTCGGATGTGGCAGTGGTGGACTCCATCCAGACCATGTACCGGCCGGAGATGGCCTCTGCCCCCGGCAGTGTCAGCCAGATTCGGGAGTGCACCAGCCTCATTATGCGCCTGTGCAAGGAAACGGGCACGGCCATTTTCCTGGTGGGTCATGTGACCAAGGAAGGTGCTATTGCCGGTCCCAGAATGCTGGAGCACATGGTGGATGTGGTGCTGTACTTTGAGGGAGACAGGCAGCAGGAATATCGGCTTTTGCGGGCGGTGAAAAATCGGTTCGGTTCAGTGAACGAACTGGGCGTTTTCCAAATGACCCAGCAGGGGATGCAGGTGGTGCCCAATCCCAGTGAACAGCTGCTGAGTCACCGTGCCAAAGGGGCTTCCGGCTCCGTGGTGTTCTGCGGCTTGGAAGGTTCCCGTCCCCTGCTTTGCGATGTGCAGGCCTTAACGGCACCCAGCTACTTCGGTACCCCCCGCCGCACGGTAGGCGGTGCGGATAACGGTCGAGTGGCGCTGCTGCTGGCTGTGCTGGAAAAGCGGTGCGGACAGCGCACCTCCAATCAGGACGTTTATGTGAACGTGGCAGGGGGACTTGAACTGAGCGAACCTGCGGCAGACCTAGCACTGTGCATGGCCGTTGCTTCTTCCTTAAAGGATGAGGCGGTAGGGGCGCAGACGGCGGTCATGGGGGAGATCGGTCTGGCTGGCGAAGTGCGGGCGATTCCTCAATGTGACAGGCGCATTGCAGAGTGCGCCCGGCTTGGATTTACTACCATTCTATTACCCAGAGAAAACTTGAAGCGTGTCAGTGCCCCGGAGGGCGTGAAGCTCATCGGTGTGGACACGGTGATGCAGGCACTAAGCGTACTGTTTTAATTTGTTTCATTTGCATTCATCAACGCCTTTTTCAGGCGGAAGGGACGGAACACGATTCCATGAAATCTAAGGTCGTACAGCGTTTGCTGCGTGGACTGATCACCGTGCTGGGCGCAGGTGTGGGTGCAGCTATGGCAGCCTTAACACTGCAGCTATATGGCATCAATAACCCGGAAAGCCATTTATCCGTGGGCAATTTGGTGCTGACTTATGTGATCTCCTGTGTGATTTTTGCCATTCTCTTTTTCTTCCTCAGTGATCCCATGATTCGAAAGTGTACGGAGCTGGGCAATGAGCTGGAGCAGCGGCTGGACAAAATGTCCATCAGCCAAATGACGGGCTGCATGGTGGGTCTGGTGGTGGGTCTGGTGATTGCGGCACTGCTGTCCCAGTTGGTAGGCTTTCTGGGGCAGAGCATGTTTACCACCGCCCTGTCTGCCATTCTCTATGTGACCTTAGGGGCAACTGGCTGGTCCATCGGCTGGAAACGGGGCAAGGATTTTCTGGCACTGTTTACCAAGGAAGGCTTTCGGCGCAGGCATCGGGCAAGCGAGAGCACGGACGGAGCAGAGGATGTGGAGGAAACCGCAACTGCCGCCTTGCCTAAGCTGCTTGATACCTCCGCTATCATTGACGGACGCATCCTAGATGTGTGCCGCACAGGCTTTGTGGAAGGGAAAATGATCGTGCCCCAGTTTGTGCTGGATGAAATGCGGCATGTGGCAGACGCTGCCGATGAGCTGCGCCGCAGCCGGGGGCGCAGGGGCTTGGACATCCTGAAAAAGATGCAGGCAGAACCGAAAATCACCCTGCAAGTGGATGCGACGGACTGGACGGACACGGCAGAGGTGGATGTGAAGCTGCTGCGGCTGGCAAAGCAGCTGGGCGGCGTGATTATCACAGGTGATTACAACCTGAACAAAGTGGCCAGCGTAGCCGGGGTAGGGGTGCTGAATCTGAATGACCTGGCCAGTGCCCTCCGGCCTGCCGTGCTGCCCGGAGAAGAAATGACGGTGCAGGTGGTCAAGGAAGGCAAAGAGCAGGGGCAGGGCGTGGCCTACCGGGATGACGGTACCATGATCGTCATCGAGGGCGGCAGTGATTCCGTAGGCAAGACCATTACCGTAACGGTGACCACCGTGCTGCAGACCAGCGCAGGGCGAATGATCTTTACCAAAAAGAAGGAAGCATAACCGTTTGCTTGCAAGCGGCACATTGAAAGAGAAGCAAGGCAGTCTGCCATGGATGACGCATGACAGGCTGCCTTGCTTTATGTTATGGCTGTTGCTGCCTTGCATTTCAAGCAGCTGCATCATGGGTGTTTCATGGCATTCAAGAGGAGAAATGGGTCACGCCATAACAACATCAACATGATCCTCGTATACGAGCACCCTGTGCACTTTTTCAAGCACCTCTTCGTCGCCCACTGCGCCGATTGCTTTTGCGATTTCTTTCATGATTCCTTCTTCGCTGACAATACGGTTCCTGCATTCCTTTCCCTTCGCACCTTTCTGCCGTTTCTTGCAGTTCCAGGCTTTGTAGAATCCGCCGCCTTGGGATGGACATGCTCGAAAGGTTCGCCGGGTGTAAGGGGCACCGCAAAGCCCACAGAATAACTTGCCGTATAACGGATGATGCTTTCCGTGCTTGTAGATGCCCTGCTTGACCTCTTCATGCCTGTGATTCAGCAATGCTTGTGCCTGTTCCCATGCCGCACGGTCAATGATGGCTTCGTGGTCATCTGTCAGATAGTAGGAAACATGTTGTGCGTTGTGATCTGGTCGCTTGGTGAGGAAGTCCGTCGGCGGCTTCTTCTGCAGCCGTTTGTCCCCAACGTAGGTTTCATTTCGTAAAATACTGAGAATCGCTGAACGCTTGATGGGCTGCTGGGCATGCAGTCCAAGAACGCTGCTGGATGCCAGTGCCTTTTCAATAGCCGAAAGAGATTCGCCTTGCAGGTACAATTCGAAAATCCGTTTCACAACCCAAGCATTTTCGTTGGGGACAAGCTTTCCGTTCACACTGTCGTAACCGAAAATCCGATTGCTGCCAATGTTGTAATCTCCTTTCGCAAATCGATTGGCATATCGCCAGCGAACGTTCTCGGAAATGGATCGGCTTTCATCCTGTGCCACGGCGGCAAGGAGGGAAAACACAAACCCTGCGGATGGGTCGAGGGAGCGGATGCCCTCCTTTTCAAAGTGCACTTCCACGTTTGCAGCGGCGAGAGTCTGGATGGCTTGCTCGCATTCCACCACATTGCGGGAAAAGCGGGAGATGCTCTTGACCAGGATGAGATCGATTTGTCCGCTCATGGCTGTTTGCATCATTTGCTGAAAGGCGGGTCGGGCTTTTGTGCTGGTGCCGCTGCAACCCCGGTCGGCGTAGATGCCTGCGAAATCCCAGTCAGGATTGCCTTTGATGAGGTTTTCGTAATAGCTGATTTGCCGCTCATAACTTTCCTCCTGCTCGCTTAGGTCGGTGCTGACACGGCAGTATGCAGCAACTCGCTTATGGCGTTCGGACAATTTGCTCTTGATTTCATACACTTTCATGGTAACTGCCATTCCTTCCTCGATGCTTCAGATGGCATGTGCCGCCAATGCCTGTTCCCGCTTTTTATCTTCTGCCGTACGAGGAAAATGCCCATCACGTTTGCCTTGCTCAAGATCTTCGATATAACGCTTGTAGAACGCAAGCAAGCGTGCAGGATCATGCTGCCAGACCTTCACAGGAATGTGTCCTTCCGTTGATGTTCCGTCCTTCCAAGAAACGATGACGAGGTTGTCCAGCGTTGGCTCAATGCGCTCCACATATTCGTCCAGCCACCAGAATTCCACGGTGGCAAAGGCAGGATGGTTCGTGTGCTGCTGCCAGGCTTCCAGCACGGCGGCATTGAATTGCCACGTCTTTACCGCATAATTTCGGCAACCGTTTTTGCCGAAGCAGCACCAGAGCATTTTCGAACCGTTGGTGCGCATTTGACGCTGCACTAAGGGCTGACCGCAGTGGGGACAGCGCAAGTCAACTGCACCATAAGGGTATTGCGTACTGCCTTGATGTTCGTTTCGCATGGCACGGATCTTTTGCACTCGCTCAAAGGTCTGCCGGCTGATGATGGGTGTATGGTGATCACGGATGTAATAGCTGGGCACCAGCTCCGTTGTGTTGCGTACAGCCTTGTGGGTTAGGTGATCCAGCGTCACATACTTCTGGGCGCACACATCCCCTACATATTTTTCGTTGGTCAGCAGGTTCCATACGGTGCGGGGCGTCCATGCTCCCTTGCCGCTGGGGCTTGGCGTATCCTTCAGCGTCTGAACGATATGGGGAAGACTGCTTCCGTGCTCATATTGGTAGAAGATATTCCGCACCACAGCGGCCTCTGTAGGTTCGATGAGCCATTCCGCTTCACAGGATTTGCCGCTTGCTTCGTCCTTCCGGTAGCCGTAGAGCCGCTGCCATCGAACCTGACCGTTTGCATAGCCTTTTCGTAATCCCCACTTGATGTTTTCGGAAATGGATCGGCTTTCTTCCTGAGCAAAGGCGGCCAGCACGGTCAGAAGCATTTCGGACATGGTCGTGCCTGTGTCGATGTGCTCCTTTTCGAACAGGACGTTAACGCCAAGGCTTTGCAATCGACGAATGCAGGTCAGGCAATCCAGCGTGTTGCGGGCAAAGCGGGACAGGCTTTTCGTAATAATGTAATCGATTCGGCCATCCTCAGCATCCTGCATCATGCGATGAAATGCCGTACGCTTGGCCGTGGATGTGGCACTAAGCCCTTCATCAGCATAGATTCCGGCCAATACCCAGCCCGGGTGTTCACGGATGCGTTGGGCGAAGACCTCCATTTGCGCAGCAAGGCTGGTTTGCTGTTGGGCAAGGTCGGTGCTGACTCGGCAATAAGCCGCAACGTGCAGAAGCTTGGCAGGCTTGGCTGTTTCTGCTGCGGCGGATGGTGCGTGCTGAATTTTCGTCACCGTGCAGGTCATGCGTCTTCCTCCTCCAGATGTTCAGGCTGCCACCGTTTATCCGCAAGCAATGCTAACTGTTCTGCGGTTCTTCGCTGATAGGAAGAGTGCAGCAAGCCACTTTTCATGACCTGCTGCACCCTTTCAAACATCTCCCGACGGATGATGGCGGGATGATGATCTTCAATATAGTATTGATCTCGCTCGCCACGATTGGGGCGCACAATCATTTTGTCTGTGTAGACGTGATAGGTTCGGTTCGTCAGGCAGTCACCCATGTAGACCACATTCGTCAGCAGATACACCAGGCGTTTCTTGCGCCAGACGTTCCCGGTTTTCTCTAATTGCTCGATCCGATTCAGCTCGGTAAGAATCTCCTAGTACGTCCATCTCCCAGTAGCTGCCAGCGAGAAGGCTCGGCACACCCTCTGGGCTTCCGTGGGAAAAATCTCCCATGCATGACTGTCCTTTTTTCGCCGAAATCCATAAGATGGATGAAAGAAGGGTTCACCTTTGGCGTTGCTCTGCCTGACTGACCAGCGGAGATTCTCACCGATGCTTCGGCTCTCCTCCTGGGCAATGGCGGCCATGATGGACAGGAGCAGCTCGCCTGAACCTTCCATGGTGTTGATGCTTTCCTTCTCGAAGATCACGGGAATACCCAGCTCCTTCAGCTTGCGCACCATGGCCAAACAGTCAGGTAGACTGCGGGAGAAGCGGGATAAGGACTTTACCAAGACCAAATCAATCTGGCCTGCTTCACAGTCGCACAGAAGTGCCTGCAAGCCTGTGCGGCCATGGAGAGAGCGGCCTGTTTTGCCTTTGTCACCGTAAATGCCGGCAAGAGTCATGGCAGGATCTGATGCAATGCGATGGCGAAAATATTCTTGCTGGGTTTCGTAGGAGCTTTCCTGCAGCTCCTTGTCCGTGCTGACACGGCAGTAGGCGGCGGTGCGGAGGGGTATGCTTGTCTGTGGAATCATGTGGGTATCTCCTTCCTTACTGTATTTGGCATCATGGTATAGATTGCTTTACGGAAGGAGAGAAGTCAAGAAGCTGGGAACCAAAACGCAGACAAGACACGTACACGCAGTGAAAATTTCAGGAATCGAGAAAAAACAGGACGGAATCGATATGTCCATCGGTTCCGCCCTGTTTGTACGGATCAATATTTTCTTCCGAAACGATAGAAGTTGGTGGTCGTTTGAGGCGTTACCACCGAGTGGGACAGGCTGCGGTTCTTGGTCACGTTCAGCACCAGGGCAATACCGCCCATGTTGGTAACCATGTTGGAGCCGCCGTAGCTAAGGAAGGGGAGCGGTATGCCGGTAATGGGCATCAGGCCCAGGGTCATGCCGATGTTCTCAAATACGTGGAACAGCAGCATGCCCATCACCCCGATGATTACCAGCATGCCGAACCGATCCCGGGTGTACCGTGCCAGGTACAGGATGCGGAGAATAATCAGCAGGTAAATCAGCAGGATCATGGAGCAGCCCACGAAGCCCCATGCTTCACCGATGGTGGCGAAAATGAAGTCCGTCCAGTCGGCAGGCACATAGTTCAGCTGGGACATGGAACCGTCCACAAACATGCCGATGCCCGTTAAGCCACCAGAACCAATGGCAGTCTGGCTTTGCAGCATCTGGTAGGCGTCGTCGCTGGAGTATAGTTCCGGGTTCATGAAGGCCAGAATCCGCTGCAGACGGTAGCTGTCCGAGCCGGTGGCCACCATCACGCCGTAAAGCCCTAGCAGTGCCAGGATGGTGAAGGCGGCAAGCCCCAGCAGGATGCGGATGTCCACATTGGCAAAGTACAGCATTACGGCGAAGAGGAACACAATCACCAGCAGGGAGCCCATTTCGCCGGAGGCCAGAATGATGAGGCAGGGACCGCCGGCCATGGCCATGATGTGGATGAAATCCTTGAAGGTGTTCATGGGACGCTCGCTGCGGGCAAGCCGCTTGGCCAGCATCAGAATCATGGACAGCTTGACGAATTCCGAGGGCTGAATGGTGTAGCCCCAAATAATGTCCAGCCAGGCCTTCACGCCGGCGGCACGGTTGAAAATCCACACCAGGGCAACCAGCAGGGTGCCGCCCCAGTACAGCAGGGGCGTAATGCGGCGCAGCAGGTCATAGGGAAAGTTCATAATGACTACCAGCACCACAGGCGCCAGCATCAGGAAAATGCACTGCCGCACCGCATAGGAAGATTCCACAATGTGATTCAGCAGGGAAGCGTCAGAGGTGGAGGAGGTGGAGTAGGTAGCCACGCTAACGGCCAGCACCCCGAAAATGGACAAGGCAAATACCATCACAATCAGGGGCACGTCCACATGAGCCCGTGTCCGCCTGTTTTCAACGATCAATCCTTTGTACCTCCTGAGGCTTGTGTCGGAAGAGCCGCTTCAGCAGAGAGGCAGGGCGGCTTCCGTAGTCCGGGAAGGCAATCTGCTGCCCGGCCATGCGATGGGCAATGCGGGTGACGGCTTCTGCCGCTTCGCACTTGCAGTCCATCAGAGACATGCGCTTGAGCAGTGCCCGGTACACAATGGGATCGTAGGGGATTTCCCCGAGGAGGGATAAATCCAGGGTCTGGGCTACGGTCTTGGCGGAGTACATTTCTCCGGCTTCAATCAGCTGAGAATCCAACCGATTCACAATCAGCTGAGGATGGGCAGAACGCTTCTCCGCAATGAGGGCACTGGTACGCTCTGCATCCCGGATGCATACGTCGTCCGGGGTGCAGATGAGGATGCTGTCATCCGTCTCCGCATGCATCACCCCACGCAAGCCTCGCTCAATGCCGGCAGGGCAGTCAATCAGCACCATGTCGAACCGGTTTTTGAGCTGGCGAATAACACGGCGCAAAGCTTTGCCGTCCACTTCCTTGGCGCGGGCAAACTGGGCGGCAGGCAGCAGGTACAGCCGCTTTTCCTCCGGGTGCTCGATGAGTGCCCGTGCCATGGGGCAGCGGTTCATGCACACATCCAGCAGGTCATAGACCACTCGGTTTTCCAGCCCGAGGATCACATCCTGATCTCTCAGGCCAATGTCCGCATCCACAATGCAGACCTTAAATTCCATCCGGGCAAGGGCGGTGGCAAGCGCGGCAGTAATGGTGCTCTTGCCCACGCCTCCCTTGCCGGAGGCAATCATCCATGCTTTCCCCATATCGGTTCTCCTTTGTTAAGGCGCAATCGAGTTGCCAGCAGGCAGGGTATAGTCCGTTGTCCGCAGATTCTTCTGCTTCATGTACCAGTCCACAAATTCCTTGGCGGCCAAGGATGTTTCGCCGCCGGAGTATCCGTGGGGGATAAACACCGCAATGGCGATCTCCGGTTTTTCATACGGGGCGAAACAAACGAACCAGCCGTTGTTTTCCAGGTCGATGGCCGTCACCTGTGCGGTACCCGTTTTTGCACAAATCTCGTCAAGGTATTCCCAGCCGCTGAAGTACTTGGATGCGGTACCGGACTCGTCAACCACTCGTTTCATGCCTTGCTTGATATAAGGCAGATACAAGTCTGCGTTTTCCAGCTGAGTAATCAGCGTGGGTTCACGCTGACTGAGCACTTCGCCCTCAGGGGAGATGATGGAGTCGATGATGGAAACGTTGTACACATAGCCGCCGTTGGCCAGTGCCGCTACATACCGGGCAACGGCAATGGGGGTCACGGTGGTAACGGACTGACCGATGGCCGTCAGAATGGTCTGGCCGCCGCCCCATTTAATATCGTTCATGTAGTTGTACGTATCACCGATGACGGCCTGCAAGTACACCATTTCCTTGGTCATGTTCAGTTCTTCCATCAGGATGGTACGCATGTTGTCCAGCCAGTAGCTTTCATCGTAGTTCACAGCCATGTCCATCAGCCGCTTGGCGCAGGTGCTGAGGCGTTCGTCGTCATATTCCAGACCACGGCTGGCACCGCAGTTCTTCAGGTGCTTCTTAATGGCGTTGTATACGATGATAGGCAGGGAGGTATCCTGGTTGGCTTCGTTCACCGGCTTGGTGGGGTCATACAGGGTGTTCTGGCTACCTACCACGCTGCGGACTTCACCAGGCAGGTCAATGCCGGTTTTGCTGGTCAGGCCGAAGAGGGAAGCATACCGGTACAGCCGATCTTCACCCAGCCGGCTGCCCAGCTCGTAGAAGAAGTAGTTGCAGGAGTTGGACAGACCTTCCACAATGGTCTGGTTTTGATGCTTGTAGCGATAGTTCTTACCGATCCAGCACTTAGGAGCAGTGGAAAGGTCGCTGTTGTACTTGGTGTAGTAGCCGTTATCGGTAATCCGCTCGGTAACGGTCAATTCACCCTCGTTCAGGGCACCGTAGGCGGTCACCATCTTGAAAATAGAGCCGGGGGTTCCACGGGCGTGAATGCCATAGTTCAGCAGCAAGTTCCGCTCATCGGACAGGATGGTGACTGCCTCCGTGCCGCCGGCCACCAGGGCGTTCAGGTCATAGGTGGGATAGTTGGCCATGGCCAGTACCCGATCCTGCATATCCAGCACGATCATACAACCATGCTCTGCCAGTTCCATGGGATACTTTTCCCAGTCACGGTTGGCAATATCGGTTTTGTTGGTTTCCAGCCAGCTGTCGGAGACCATCAGGGTTTCCTGCTTGTCACGGGTGTTGCTGACGTTGTCCGCAATGGCACGTTCTGCCTGCTGCTGGTAGGAGGCGTTCAGGGTCAGCTTCACGGTGTTGCCGTCCTGCGGTTCGGTGTAGCTGAGCTCACGGACAATCTTGGAATAGTTGTCCCGCTCCACCACACGGGAGCCCTGCCGCAGGGAGGAATTCTGGGTCAGCCAGTCTTCCATAGAGGATTCAATGCCGTCACGGCCGATGGTGTCGCTGTAGGAATAGCCTTTGGCTCTTAACGTTTCCCAGGTGCTTTGGCTGGGAATGGCGCCGATGTAGCCGATGATCTGGGCTGCCAGGGTGCTGCGGGGATACACACGCTGGGTACCCACGGAGATTTCCATGCCGGAGAGCACCATGGAGCGGGTCTCTACTTCAATAACGGTTTCATATTTTACGTTCTTTGCGATTACAATGGGCTGGGAGTTGAACACGTTCATCTGCATTTCGGAATAAATGGCCATGACCTTCAGCATGGTTTCTTCATCCACCAGATACGTGTCCACCTGAGTGCTGCCTTCTTCTTCCTTGGCGATGGCGGCAGCCTCTTCCTCGCTGGTCACCAGGCGATACCGCTTCTTCAGGGCTGTGATGCACTGCTCGGCGGTTTCATACTTGGTGGTGCTGGTCAGGTACAGGTTGGAACGCCACTGCTTTTCACGCTTTTGCAGCACCGAGTCAGATACGCCGGAGCCAAAGGCAAATGCCCACTCTCCGGTTTCCTCATCCCGGGCAATTACGAAGTCTACCGCAATGGTGCCTCCGTTTTTCTCGATGATGTCAATGGTCTCAATAATGGAGGCGGTAAAGGATGCGTACTCTGCCCGGGTATTCTGGGAGGCGTCCTTGTAGAAGGTGACGTTGTAGATCAACTCGTCCTCCGCAAGGGTCACCGACTCCGAGTCGATGATGCTGCCCCGCTTACCCCGCAGGGTGATGGTCTTGGTGCGGCGGGACTCGGATTTTTCCGAATACTCCTCACTGGACTTCAGCTGCAGGCTCACCAAGCCGGAAAGAAGATACCCGAACATGGCCAGCAAGATGAAGATAAAGACCAGGTAACGCCACTTAATGGGATGATCGGTGTTGTTGAAACTGTTCAACCCTTTTTCTCCTTTCAGCGCCGGGGTAGGAAAAATGCAATCCTTCGGGGTGGTTTCTTCGTATATAGCTCAAGAAGGAAGAATCGACGTTCAACATCCTTGATGACAAACGTACTGCTGTGCAGCCTGAAACCAATCCAAGGGATCCATCAAACGGATTCCGCCCACAGCGCGGTGGACAGGGAACAGTCGGTATAACCGCCTGCTCCGGGGAAAAATGTTGCCCCTTCGGCACAGCCTGCCACCGGGTGTGCCGAAGAAAAATTAAGCTAGGTAACGACCTTGTACGGTTCGGTTTTCCGTTGGCATCAGGGCAAAGCCCAAGTACCGCCGTACCAGCGGCGCAACCAGCAGCGCCAGCACCATGGTGGTCAGGATGTCCATACCGCCCCGGATAAAGTGATCCAAGGTCAATTCCGTGCCGCCCAGATAAATGTACGTAATGTTCACAATCTCGTACAGCAGGGTGTTCATGCCGGCGCACAGGGCGGAGCGGAGATATACGTTGCCGTTCTGGGCGGACTTGTTCAGGCTGCGCTCAGTTTCCAATCGCTTGTCGCTTTTGTCTGCGAAGAAGACGCTGCAAAAGGCAGCAGCAATGGGGTAGAGCAGCAGATTCATGTACGTAATGGGGGGCTTGGTGATTTCCAGAATGATGCCGAAAATACCGCCTGTCCAGTAGGCACGCAGTCTGCCGTAGCATACGGTAATGATCCCGGTGACCGCAAAGAGCAGGCTGGGGGTCACACCGCCGATTTTCACATAGGGCATGATGCAGCTCTGAATCAGGTAGCTGAGCAGAATCACCAGAAAGTACCGCAGCAGCCGCCGCAGGGCACGGAAGATTTCCATCAGGTACCGTCCGAAGCTGCGGAGGTGTTCACCGAAGGATTTGCGTGCCACCTTACTCGTCCTCCTCATAGGTCATATCCCCAGGATTCAGGGTGATATAGGGGGTAGGAGAAGGCGTGGGAGATGCGGTAGGCGTTGCAGTAGGACCGGTGGATACAGGCTGATACTCGTATACCGGCACGACAATGGTGGGCGCAGGGGTATCGGTAGGTGCCGGGGTGGGGGAGGGCGTAGCCGTCGGCGTGGGGGAAGGGGTTACTTCCACCGAAGGTGCCGGGGTGGCTGTGCCGAAGTTGCTGGAGCTGATGCGAAGCGTGGGGTACGGGCGAGCCGTCTCCAGCGCCACAAAGGTCATGCTGGAACTGGTACTGTCCCGGCCGGTTACGGCCTCGGCAGCAGGCTTGTAGCGCAGCACAATCACATACTCAATGTGCTCAAAGTCCACAATGGGCTCTACCACGATGTACTGCTTGTTGGACTCCATGCCACGGGTGCTTTCACGCACCGTGCCGATGGGGATGCCCTTGGGAAAAGACATGCCGACGCCGGAGGTGACCACTGTGTCGCCGGGACGGGGCAGGTGATCGTCGGACAGGTAGTACATGCGGCACAGGTAAGTGCCGTCAATGCCTAAAGTGCCCTTGATGGTGCCTTGGTCACGGCTGGACTGAATCAGGGCAGCAATGGAAGCTTCACTGTCAATAATGCAGCGGACAGTGCTGGTGGCTTCCTTCACGTTTTCCGTGTAGCCCACCAGTGCGCCGGAAATGGTCACGGCCATGTAATCCTCAATGCCGTCCCGGCTGCCCTTGTTAATCACAAAGGTGGCAAAATAGTTGGTATCGCCCCGGTCAATTACCTGGCACACGATGGGGTTCATATTACTGTTGGCACTGACCTCATCGTACATATCTTCGTACTGGGAAAGCTGGGTCTGCAACTCATCCACCAGCATGGCCTGATACACCAGCTGCTCGTTTTCAGCACGCAGGTTGTTGTACTCCGTTTCCAGGTTGGCACGGAGCTTCAGGGTGCGCAGGTAGCTGACCACACTGTCCGTAATGGAGGAAAAGAAACTCTGGATCGGGGTGATAAAGCTGCTGACCCCGTTTTCGGGGATGGTCAGCACGCTGTACCCGGTGACTCGGGCGAAGAACATGCTGCCCAACACCAGGGTGATCAGCAGGGTCACTACAATGATGCCCAATCGGCGGCGGGCGAGGAATTTTTTCTTTTCCTCTGCCCCGGCACGGACGGTCTTATCCCGCTTCTGCTTTCTGGCAAAGCGGGAAGCCTTTTCTTCATCTTGCTCGGATGCCGATGAAGCGTCATCGGAAAATTTTTCTGCCTTCTTCTTATTATTAGAGGAAGCTTTCTGCTGGCTGCCCAGCAGCTTGGCCATGGCCTCCTCCGGGGTGTCGGACTGGTTGTCGCCGTCCTCTTCCTGAGCAGGAGTGGACGCATCTGCTTGCGTCTCGTCCGCTTCCTCATCCGGGTCTACATCCCGAGCTAGGACATCGTACCAGCGGCGCTTTCTGCGCTGCTGCATGGGGGCAACCTGATTGCGCATCTGCCCGGCACCATGCCGCTCATTAAAGGGATCGGAACGCTCTACCTGGGTATCCTCCTGCAAATCATCGTACAGGAAATTGTCATAATCGGGATACTGCTTCTTCTCCTGATCAGCAGCGTCAGGGGTTTGTGGCCTGCGTCTGGCCATGGCTTGATCACCTCGCTTTGTCCGTCAGGTTACTGGGCTTCATTGCTGCGGCCAATGCCGGCAATCAGCTGGATGTTCTCCACCAGGTAGCCCAGGCCGAGAATGGCACAGTCGGTAGGCTCCTTGGCCAGCAGCACGGGAATGCCAAGCTCAGCGGCAATGTAGCGATCCAGTGCCGTCAGCTGGGCAGCACCGCCTGTCAAGTGAATGCCGCTGCGCATAATGTCCGCCGCCAGCTCCGGAGGCGTACGCTCCAGTACCCACTTAATGGCAGCCAGAATGGCAGCGCATGGCTCTCGCAGGGCTTCATAGCACTCTGCACCGGTGAACTCAATGTCTCGGGCAGACTGGCTCTGAGCGTCTCTGCCGCGGATATGCACCTTTCGACTGTCCGTAGGCTTCAGGGCAGAACCTAAGTCAATCTTCACGGATTCCGCCGTGTTCAGGGCGATCTTCAGGTCAGATTCCCGCTGGATGTAGTTCTTGATGGCTTCATCCATCTTGCTGCCGCCCACCTGAATGGACTGGGCAACCACCAAGCCACCTAAAGAAACAAGCGCCACGTCCGTGGTGCCGCCGCCGATGTCCACCACCATGCTGCCTACCGGCTCATACACCGGCAGACCGGAACCAATGGCAGCGGCAAAGGGCTTGTCCACCAGATAAACTTTCTTTGCACCTGCTACGTGGGCGGCTTCTTCCATGGCCTTACGGCCTACAGCATCCAGGGTGCAGGGCACGGCGATGACCACTTTGGGCTTGAATACGTGGCTCACGCCAATGGCCTTGCGGATAAAGTAACGGATCAGCACCTCCGTCATGTCAAAGTCTACAATCGCCCCTGCTTTAATGGGGGAAACTACGTTGATGGAGGAAGTGGCACGCCCACGCAGGTAAACGGCCTCGTCGCCTACGGCGCGAACCACGTTCCGCCGGGTAGCGTCTGCTGCAACCACGGAAGGTTCACTGATCACAATGCCCCGTCCCCGAACATAAACCATGGTGTTGGAAGTACCTAAATCAATACCAATATCAGGTGCGAAAAAAGCCATGCAAGCTCTCCTTTATTTCTGGATCAATCTGCCTGCTGAGGAAGCACGGGCACACCGCATTCCGCCAGCAAGCGGCGCAAAAGGGGAAGGGGAAGGCCAATAATGGCGGAGCTGTTGCCCCGTACCTCCTCCACCCACAGACCGGCAATGCCCTGCAAGGCGTAAGCACCGGCCTTATCCATGGGTTCGCCGGTAGCAACGTAGCGGCGAATCTCTTCATCTGTCATATCATCGCAGAAGCGAACGTCCGCATGACTTTCTCCACAGTGGAGAAAACCCTGCGCATCTACGCAGCACACCCCGGTATAGACTTGATGCCACTGTCCCCGCAGCATTTGCAGCATGCGGAAGGCGGCTTGCTCATCATGGGGCTTGCCTAAGGGAATGTCCTGAACGGATACCAGCGTATCCGCCGCAACGATGACGCTGCCCGGGTGCATCTGAGCGGCTGCCACGGCCTTGCGCCGGGAAACCTCCATGACTGCATCCTTGGCAGGCAGGTCACAGGTTTCATCCACCTGAGGCACATCCACCATAAAGTCTATACCGGTCATGCCCATCAGTTCCCGCC
Organism: Phocaeicola dorei; assembly: GCA_963627465.1. Taxonomy (GTDB): domain Bacteria; phylum Bacillota; class Clostridia; order Christensenellales; family Aristaeellaceae; genus CAKUFA01. The sequence goes on along the minus strand of CAVGBO010000013.1, from coordinate 87,283 downwards.
GACGCGGGGAAGCTGAGGCGAGAATTACGCAAGCATCCATGCCGTTCCTCCTGAGTGTTCCGTTGGCAAACAGGAATGTCAGCTTGAAATCATGACATTCCATTCTGGCATTATACCACACCCTACACCGGCTTGGAAAGAAATTCAGAAAAAAAGTCAAGGATGTTTACAAATAAGACACAAAAAACGGCACAGCCATCGGAAGCTGTGCCGCAAAATGTTCTACTTACTGAAACTTGGAAAGGTCAACGCCCTTCAGAGCCTGCAAAAGTACCAGACCAATGATCACCGCCAGCAGCTCACCGGCAGCAACCTGCAGCATGGTCAGCCACAGGGGCAGGGCGTATACAACTGCCAGCATACCGCCCACAATGATGCCGTTAGCAATCACCGGGCAGGCAGCAGCCAGATACCGATTCTTCCGCAGAGCATAGGTGCCGACAGCGGCCAGCAGGGTAGCCAGAGAACCAAAGATCACATCCGCTGCACCTACCGGGCTCAGCAGATTGGATACCAAGCAGCCCACAAACAGGCCGGGAATAGCCTGGGGCAGCACAATGGGCAGCACAGTCAGTGCTTCCGACACACGGCACTGCCAAGCACCGTAGCTCAGGGCAGGCAGGAACATGGTCAGTACAGCGTACAGGGCGGCGATGATGGCGCTCAGGCACAGGGAACGGGTGGTGAAGAGCTTCTTCAGTCCGGAGACCTCTTCACAGGGTGCAGAAACAAGCTTCTTGTCCATAGGGAAACCATCCTTTCCGGCTCAACAGGCCGATGAACTATCCTGCGGACACCAAAGAAGTTGAAGTGTGTCCGTCAGTGCACATAGCGAATGAAGTCGCAAGCGCATCACAGAGCATAGCACATTTTTGATTTCGGTGCAAGGCGGAAAGAAGAAAAGTCGCAGGGGCACGCTGTATCAAATGCCATAATTGCTATTGACAGCAAAACATATACAATATACAATCGATTTGTATAAGAAGCTTGGAATCGTTATATCGTCACAGATGACTTTGCGCTACAAAAGAAAAAGTGGAGGAAACAATGAAAAAGCGGAAATGCCTATGCATGATGATTGCGGCATTCATCCTATGCCTTGCAGCTTATACGTATTGGGACAATCAGAGAATCATCGTAAGGACGCAGGAGGTTGTTATTGACCAACTGCCGGAAGCATTCGATGGCTATTCCATCCTACAAATTAGTGACCTGCACGGTAAATACTTCGGCAGCGGACAGAAAAGACTACTTGAGACAATAGCAACTGTGCCTCATGATATGATCCTGTTTACCGGAGACATGAACCTGGGGACAGAAAGCGATACGGCATCCTCACAGGCTATTCTGGATCTCCTGGATGGATTGCAGGGAGAAAGGATGCTTTGGGTTGATGGCAATTGCGGTCCGTACACGGTGGAAAATTATATTTGGTCAACCGGGCGATTGATGGAAATGGGAGAAGTGATAACTTCCAAAGGTGTTGAAATCCTGACCGAACCCATCGAAATCAAAAAAGACGGCAGTTCGATTTACTTTACGGGGAAACTGTCTTGGAGAAACTTGAAGGATAGCTACGAATGCCTTGATTTGTCAGGCATTGATGCGGATTTGAGGAATGCAATTGAGGCGTATCATGCTCGGCAAGTGGCGTGGTATCAAGAGCTGAATCATGAAGAGCTGACATTGATTGCTGTGGATCATTATCCGGAGCAAAGCTATCTGTCGGAATCAACATGGAGCTTTGCCCAGCACTTGCCTTATGATTTGATGATTTGCGGACACACCCATGGGGGACAAATTTGCCTGCCGCTGGTCGGTGCTGTTTATATTCCGGTGGTTTCCTCCTCCAGAGGTGGATATTTCCCTAATCAGAAGGACGTCCGAGGATTGCAGTACATTCAGCAGATTCCGCAGTATACTTCAGCAGGACTGGGGGCATCTGGAAATCCTGTCGTTCGTTTTCGCTTTTTCTGCCCGCCGGAGATCAATCGAATTGTATTAAAAAGGAAATGATTCTCGTTTTGCTGCCTTGCGATTCCGTGCTTGACAACCTATCCGGGATATGCTATCATAACGCCACGACCATGATGGGAAGAGTAGCCAAGCCAAGGAATCTGAAGAGAGCCTTCGGAGGGTGCAAGAAGGCGATTCGGCAAGGTGAAGTACATCCCTGAGTCAGCTGCTGAAGTGACAGTAGGCAGTTTCCGGTGCGCCGGTTATCGCGCAGGGGAATCATGGGTTCCCTGTGAGGGCTGCATAGCAGCTGAATGCGGAAGTGGTACCGTGACAATGTTCACCTTCCCAAGCCATTACGGTTTGGGAAGGTTTTTATTTGGAAAGGGTGATATGTATGGACATGGAACGGCTTCGGTTCGCTCATCGGTTCGATGGTATCTCGGGCAGCGCAATCCGTGAAATTTTCAAAATGATTGCCCAGCCCGGCATGATCTCCTTTGCAGGGGGCAATCCTTCTCCTGCTGCACTGCCGGATGAAACGGTGGATCGGATCGCTCATCAGGTACTCCAGCAGGATGGGAAGGCCATTCTGCAATACGGGGCAACGGAAGGGTATGCGCCTTTCTTGGAGAGTCTGAAGACCTATGTGGAGCAGGAGATTGGCTGTCAGGTTCCTGCCGTGCTGCCGGTGACCGGTTCTACCCAGGCCATGGATCTGCTTTGCAAGGCCATGATTGATCCCGGGGATGTGATCTTGGTGGAGAACCCCTCCTTCCTGGGCAATCTGCAATGCATGAAGTTCTATCAGGCCAAGATTGTGCCGGTGGAGAGCGATGAAAACGGCCTTCTGCTGGATAAGCTGGAAGAAGCTATGGCAACTTATCATCCTAAGATGCTCTATGTCATTCCTACCTTCCAGAACCCTACCGGTAAGACCTTGGCCTATGACCGCCGCCAGCCCATCGCTGAAATGGCTGCCAAGTATGGGGTTGTGGTTGCGGAGGATGATCCTTACCGGGATCTGCGCTACGCCGGTGTTGGGGGACCTTCCATTAAGTCCTTCGACAAGGAAGGCTGGGTGGTGTTCCTGGGTTCCTTCAGCAAAATCATTTCCCCCGGCCTTCGAGTGGGCTTCATGGCAGGGGATGCGGCTATCATCCGCAAGTGCACCATGGGCAAGCAGTCCACCGATGTGCATACTGCCAACCTGAATCAGGCCATTGTGGATCAGTTCCTGCGGCAGAACCTGCTGCCGGAGCATATTGCGGAAATCTGCGCAAGCTACCGTGAACAGCTGAATGCCATGCTGGAAGAGCTGGATCACTTCCCGGAGGGCACCCGATATACCAAGCCGGAAGGCGGCTTGTTCGTATGGGTGGAGCTGCCGGAAGGCCTGAATGCAAAAGAAATGCTGGAGAAGGCTGTGGCAAAGCATGTGGCCTATGTGCCCGGCACCCATTTCTTCGCCAACGGGGGACACGAAAACACCCTGCGGCTGAATTTCTCCAACAGCTCCGTCGACCAGATCCATACCGGTATGCAAACCCTTCGCACCCTTGTGGAAGAAGCATGTAAAAGAAAGTGAGAGGAAATAACGATGGCAAACGTACTTGATACCCTTCGGGAGCGTGGATTCCTGGCACAGATGACCTTTGAGGATGAACTGTACAAGCAGCTGGAGGAGCCTACCACCTTCTATGTAGGCTTTGACCCCACGGCAGACTCTCTGCACATCGGTCACTACATCCCGATTATGGCCATGGCGCACATGCAGAAGGCAGGCCATCGCCCCATTGCCTTGATGGGCGGCGGCACGGCCATGGTGGGTGATCCTTCCGGCAAAACGGATATGCGGAAGATGATGACCGTGGAGACCATCGACAACAACGTGGCGCACATCAAGGAGCAGATGGGTCGATTCCTGGATTTCTCCGATGGCAAGGCACTGATCGTCAACAACGGTGACTGGCTGCGTCACATGAACTTCATCGACTTCATGCGGGACATCGGCACCATGTTCTCCGTTAATAAGATGCTGACGGCTGAGTGTTACAAGGCCCGTATGGCCACGGAGAATGGCCTCAGCTTCCTGGAATTCACCTACATGCTCATGCAGAGTTATGACTTCCTGGAGCTGTTCCGCCGCTATGGCTGCCGGTTGGAAATGGGCGGCAACGATCAGTGGAGCAACATGCTGGGCGGTGCTGATCTGGTGCGCCGCAAGGACAATGAACGGGCCTATGCCTGCACCTTCCAACTGCTGCTGACCCACGATGGTCGGAAGATGGGCAAAACGGAAAAGGGTGCCCTGTGGCTTGACCCCAACAAAACGTCTCCCTTCGAGTTCTACCAGTACTGGCGGAATGTGGACGACAAGGATGTGGAAAAGTGCCTGGGTCTGCTGACCTTCCTGCCCATGGACGAAGTACGTCGCCTGGGTGCGCTGGAGGGCAGTGCCATTAACGAGGCTAAGAAGGTGCTGGCCTACGAAGTGACCAAGCTGGTGCACGGCGAGGAAGAAGCTCAGAAGGCTGCCGATGCGGCACAGGCCTTGTTTGCCGGCGGTGCCAATGGAAAGAATGTGCCTTCCTTCGAAGTGACTCGTGCCATGCTGGAGGAAGATGCCCGGGTAACCACCATGCTGGCACTGGCAGGCATGTGCCGCAGCAAGAGCGATGCCCGCAAGCAGGTGGAAGCAGGGGCTGTATTGGTGGCTGATGAAAAGGTGACGGACGTGAATGCCGTGATCACCCCTGAACAGTTCGGCGAGGATGGTCTGATGCTGCGCAAGGGCAAGAAGACCTTCTGCCGCCTGATCCTGAAGTGAGCGCCCCTTATAAAACCCTGAGGCAAAGTGCCTCTGATGAGTTTATCATCAATAAGAGCCGCTTCATTGGCTACGGGTCTCCTGCCCAGACGGAGGAGGAGGCCCTGGCCTTCCTCAAGGGCATACGGGAAAAGCACAAGGACGCTACCCACAATTGCTACGCTTACGTCATCGGCCGCAATGCAGGCATTATGCGTTACTCGGATGATGGGGAGCCCGGCGGCACGGCAGGCCTGCCCATTATGGAAGTGCTGAAGGCACAGGGCGTGGTGAACTGCTGCGTGGTGGTGACACGGTACTTCGGCGGTATCCTGCTGGGGGCAGGAGGCTTGGTGCGTGCCTATACACAAGGATGCGTGACGGCACTGAAGGCTTCCGGCGTTGTGGTCATGGAGCCTTCCCAGCAATACTTGTGCGAGGTAGGCTATCCCCTGTGGGATAAGGTGCAGTACGCCTTGAAAAGCCTGCCGGTGCAGCTTGTGGGCAGTGAGTTTACCACCGCCGTGACCTTTACCCTCCTGGTGCGGGAAAAGGATGCTCAGCAGGTACTGGATACCCTGACCCGTGTGACAGATGGCAAAGTCGAAACTCTGCTGGAGGAGGAATCCTTCGCCGGGTGGGAAGCATAAAAGAGTGAAAAAACGCAGCAGCTGATCACCAACCAGCTGCTGCGATTTGCATTTGTGAGGCGGCGTTTCGGAACGCCGCCTTTTTTACATTTCCGTGTAGCCCATCAGGAAGCGGTCAATTTCCCTTGCGGCATTCCGACCTTCGCTGATGCCCCACACCACCAAGGACTGACCACGCCGCATGTCGCCCGCTGCAAAGACGCCGGGTACATTGGTCTTGTAATCTTCCCCTGCATCCACCGTGCCACGGGCGCCAAGGTTCACACCAAAGGCTTCCGGCACGGTTTTTTGACAGCCTACAAAGCCGGCGGCAATCAGCAGCAGATCACAATCAATCTCATGCTCGCTGCCGGGCACTACGTCCCGACCCTTCAGGGACACCAGCTTCAAGCCACGAATGTGACCGGCATCATCCTTCAGAATTTCGCTGACCGTGGTTTCGAACAGTCTGGGGTCATGACCGAAGACGGCAATGGCTTCCTGCTGACCGTAGTCGGTCTTCAGCACCTTCGGCCATTCAGGCCAGGGATTATCCGCTGTCCGTGTTTCCGAAGGCTTGGGCATCATCTCCAGCTGGGTTACACTGGCGCAGCCCATGCGGATGCAGGTGCCTACGCAGTCATTGCCCGTATCGCCGCCGCCGACAATGACTACTTTTTTGTCCTTAGCGTCAATGGCTTTCCCGGTGCCCAGCACCTGCTTGGTGGCAGCCGTCAGGAAATCCACGGCGAAGTGAATGCCCTCCGCATCCCGCCCGGGAAGCTTCAAGTCTCGGGGCTGACCGGCACCGCAGCACAGCAGCACCGCATCATAGTCTTTTTGCAGGCTGGCGGCATCCACATCCGTGCCTACTTCCACGCCGGTGATGAACTGAATACCTTCGTCTTCCATCAGCTTGATGCGGCGTGCAATGATCTGCTTATCCAGCTTCATGTTGGGGATGCCATACATTAACAGTCCGCCAGGGCGGTCGGAACGTTCGTACACCGTCACCGTGTGTCCCCGATGATTCAGCATCCATGCGGCAGCCAGGCCGGAGGGGCCACTGCCTACAATGGCGATTTGACGGCCGCTGCGCACCCGGGGCGGCTTAGGCTGCATCCAGCCGCTTTCGTAAGCGGTTTCGATGATAGCCAGCTCGTTGTCATGGACGGACACGCTTTCCCCGTTCATGCCGCAGGTGCAGGCCGCTTCGCACAGGGCGGGGCAGACACGTCCGGTAAACTCGGGAAAGCAGTTGGTCTTTAGCAGCCGATCCAGCGCATGCCGGGTGTTGCCTAGGTACAGCATGTCATTCCATTCGGGAATCAGGTTATGCAGAGGACAGCCGGTAAACATGCCGTTCAGCTTCATGCCGCTTTGGCAGAAGGGAACGCCGCAGTTCATGCACCGGGCAGCCTGCTCACGCTGCGCCTTGGGAGAAAGGGGCAGCTTAAATTCATCAAAATTCTGGATCCGTTCCATGGGATCCTTCCACGCAGCGTTCTTGCGAGGATACAGCAAAAAGCCGTCTACCTTACCCATCGCCGCTCACCTGCCTTTTGTCGTTTCACGGAATGCTTCCATTTCCGCTTCGTCACGGGTCATCCCCTGAGCTTCGCAGTGGGCAATGGCGCTCACCATGCGCTTGTAATCCCTGGGAATAATCTTCTTAAACTTGAGTACCGAGTGCCGGAAGTCGGATAGCAGCATCCGTGCTTTTTCGGAGCCGGTCTCCCGCAGATGATCCTCCAGCATGCTGCGAAGGGCATCCATGTCATGGTCGGCGGTCATTTCCTCAATGTCCACCAGCTGCTTGTTCACCCGCAGGTACAGGTCGTGATTTTCATCCAGCACGTAGGCCACGCCGCCGGACATACCGGCAGCAAAGTTCCGCCCGGTTCTGCCCAGCACGGCCACACAGCCACCGGTCATGTACTCGCAGCCGTGGTCACCCACGCCTTCTACCACGGCGGTGGCACCGGAGTTGCGCACGGCAAAGCGTTCCCCGGCGCAGCCGCATACATAGGCTTGACCGCCGGTGGCACCGTACAGGGCCACATTGCCGATGATGATGTTTTCATCGGCGGTGTTCCGCAGGGTTTCTGGGGGATAAACCGCCAACCGGCCGCCGGACAGTCCCTTGCCGAAGTAGTCGTTGCTGTCACCGCACAGGCGGATGGTCATGCCCTTGGGAATGAAGGCACCGAAGGATTGACCGCCGCCGCCGTTGGCCAGGATGGTAAAGGTATTATCCGGCAGGGCATTGCCGTGGAGGCGGGTGATTTCACTGCCGAAGATGGTGCCAAAGGCACGGTCGGTGCTGGAAACATGGATGTCCACTGTTTGGGGCTTCAGGCTGCTGAGCTTGAATTTCTTCAGCAGCACCTGTTCATCCATGGTTTTCTCCGTGTGGAAATCGAAGCAGTCATCGGCTTCCTTGTGCTCATTGATGCTCTGCCCGATGACATTGGACAGGTCAATCACGCTGGCACGGGGGGCAGCGGACTTTTCACGCACCCGCAGCAGATCCCCACGGCCGACCAATTCGTTCACGCTGCGCACGCCAACCTTGGCCATGATTTCGCGAAGCTCTTCAGCAATGTAGAGCATGAAGTTCATTACATATTCCGGCTTGCCCTTGAACCGCTTCCGCAGTTCCGGATTCTGGGTGGCAATGCCTACCGGGCAGCTGTCCAAGTTGCACACACGCATCATCATGCAGCCCATGCACACCAGAGGTGCCGTGGCAAAGCCGAACTCCTCTGCACCCAGCATACAGGCAACGGCCACATCCCGACCGCTCATCAGCTTGCCGTCTACTTCCAGTGCCACACGGGAGCGGAGACCGTTCAGGGACAGGGTTTGATGGGCTTCTGCAATGCCCAACTCCCAGGGCAGACCGGCATTGTGGATGGAGCTGCGGGGTGCAGCGCCTGTGCCGCCGTCACTGCCGGAGATCAGAATTACCTGTGCGCCTGCCTTGGCTACGCCTGCTGCCACCGTACCCACGCCTGCTTCGCTGACCAGCTTCACGCTGATGCGGGCACGGCGGTTGGCGCACTTCAGGTCATAAATCAGCTGCGCCAAGTCTTCAATGGAGTAAATATCGTGGTGTGGCGGGGGAGAAATCAGGCTAACGCCGGGGGTGGACATGCGGGTGTGGGCAATCCAAGGATATACCTTGCCTCCCGGCAGATGACCGCCTTCACCGGGCTTGGCACCCTGTGCCATTTTGATCTGAATTTCTTCAGCACTCAGCAGGTACTCACTGGTCACGCCGAAGCGGCCGGAAGCCACCTGCTTGATTTTCGAGCCACGCTCCGTGTTCAGTCGTTCGTGCTTTTCGCCACCCTCACCGGAGTTGGAGCGGCCGCCCAGCCGGTTCATGGCTTCGGCCAGACATTCGTGGGCTTCCTGGGAGATGGAACCGTAGCTCATGGCACCAGTCTTGAACCGCTTCACGATTTCGCTGGCAGGCTCCACCTCTTCCAGCGGCACAGGGGTGCAATGGTCAAAGTCAATATCCAGCACGCCCCGCAGGGTGTGGGGACGAGTTTCGTCATCCACCATGGCGGTGTATTCACGGAACAGCTCCATGCTGCCGGACTGCACGGCACGCTGCAGCTTGGTAATGGTGTAAGGATTGTACATGTGGTCTTCCTTATCACTGCCGCTGCGCAGGCGATGGTAGCCGGTGGAGTCCAGGGTGGTGTCTGTTTCCAAGTCCAGAGGGTCAAAGGCACGGCTGTGACGGAAGATCACGTCTTCGTTGATTTCCTCCAACCCGATGCCGCCTACCCGGGAAACGGTGTTGGTAAAGTACCGGTCAATCACATCCTGCCGGATGCCGATGGCCTCGAAGATCTGCGCGCTCTGGTAGGACTGAAGCACGGAGATGCCCATCTTGGAGGCAACCCGGCTGACACCGTGGGTCACGGCGGCAATGTAGTCCTGCTCGGCGTCATGTTCGTTTTTGTCCAGCAGACCCTTTTCGATCACCTCATCCACGCACTCCAGCGCCAGGTAGGGGTTTACTGCCCGGGCACCGTAGCCCAGCAGCAGGGCAAAGTGGTGCACATCTCGAGGATCTGCCGTTTCCAGAATCACGCTGACGGCTGTCCGGCGGCGGGTGCGGATCAGATGCTGCTCCAAGGCGGAAACAGCCAGCAGGGAGGGAATGGCCATGTGATTTTCATCCACACCACGGTCGGTTAGGATCAGCACATTGGCACCGTTTTTATAGGCACGGTCACAGACCACGAAAAGGTGGTTCAGGGCGTGCTCCAGGGTTTCACTGCGGTAGTAGAGCATGGGCACGCAAGCCACACGCAGGGATTTTTCCGTGGAGTTCTTAATCCGCTGCAAATCCCCGTTGGAAAGAATGGGCTGCTCCAAGCGCAGCACGGCACAGTTCTCCGGCTGATCCTGCAGCAGGTTGCCGTCACTGCCCACGTATACTGCCGTATCCGTTACAATCTTTTCACGGATGGCATCAATGGGGGGATTGGTTACCTGGGCAAAGAGCTGACGGAAGTACTCAAACAGGGGCTGATGCTTGTCGGAAAGCACCGCCAGAGGAATATCTGCACCCATGGAGGCAGTAGGTTCTGCCCCGGTGCGTGCCATGGGCAGGATGACTTCCTTCACCTCTTCGTAGGTGTAGCCAAAGGCCTTGTACAGCCTATCCCGGGAATCTTGTGTCAGCTTGGGCGCAGCGTGGCTGGGCAGGGGAAGATCCTGCAGGGACAGCAGATTGCTGTCCAGCCATTCCCCGTAGGGGCGGCGGGAGGCGTAGGATTCCTTGAGCTCGCTGTCGCCGATAATGCGCCCCTGTACCGTATCCACCAGCAGCATCTGGCCGGAGCGGACACGGCATTTCTTCTTGATTTTTTCCGGGGGAAGATCCAGCACGCCTACTTCGCTGGAGAGAATCAGCATATTATCCGTGGTGATATAGTACCGGGAAGGCCGCAGACCGTTCCGGTCCAGCACAGCGCCCATAATGTCGCCGTCGGAGAAAAGAATGGAAGCAGGACCGTCCCAGGGTTCCATCATGGTGGCATAGTACCGGTACAAATCCCGACGGGTGCGGGAAATGTCCCGTTCGTTCTGCCAAGGCTCCGGGATGGTCATCATCACGGCCAGAGGCAGGGGCACGCCGTTCATCATCAGGAATTCCAGGGTGTTGTCCAGCATGGCGGAGTCGCTGCCCGTGCCGCTGATAACCGGCAGAATCTTGTCCATGTCCTGCTCCAGCAGGGGAGAAGCCATGGTTTCTTCACGAGCCAGCATCCGATCCACGTTGCCCCGGATGGTATTGATTTCGCCGTTGTGGAGGATCAGCCGATTGGGATGGGCACGCTCCCAGCTGGGAAAGGTGTTGGTGGAGAAACGGGAGTGCACCATGGCAATGGCGCTGACATACCGCTCATCCTGCAGATCCGGATAAAAGGCGCGGAGCTGGGAAACCAGAAACATGCCCTTGTATACAATGGTACGGCTGGACATGGAGCATACGTAGGCACCGTCACAGCTCTGCTCGAAAGCACGGCGAGCCACGTACAGCCGGCGGTCAAAGTCCAGCCCACGACCAACGGTCTTCGGCCGGGCAATAAAGCACTGCTGAATGCAGGGCATGCAGGCATGGGCACGGGCACCCAGAATTTCCGGCTTCACCGGCACATCACGCCAGCCCAGCACCTTCAGGTTTTCTTTCTGCACCACGATTTCCATGAGCCGCCGTGCCTGGGCACGCTTCAGGTGATCCTGGGGCATGAAAACCATGCCCACGCCGTAGTCCCGTTCCGGGGGCAGGGTGAAACCTAGATTTTGCGTGACAAAAAAAGCATGGGGCATTTGGGTCATGACGCCCACACCATCGCCGGTGCTGCCGTCGGCGTCCTTGCCTGCACGGTGCTCCAGCTTTTCAACAATCTTCAGAGCCTGATCCACCACGCTGCGTTTCTTACGGCCGCTGATGTCCGCAACCGCACCGATGCCGCAAGCGTCGTGCTCGAACTCGGGTCTGTAAAGACCGTAGCGATTTTCCTGATGTTCTTTCATGCTGTTAATCCCTTTTATGCCGAAAAAATAAGCTTGCAGGGCATAGCACGCCCATTCGCATGAACGCCTTTGCCCTGCAAGCAAAGATGGTAACAGATTTCAAATGGGCTGTCAATGAAGATGAAGCCCCATAAAACTTTTAGTACAAAAGAAATACCGCCTTCAGGTGATGGCTGCCGGCAGGGTGCGGAGCAGCAGATGTTCCAGATAACGAATCATCTTTTCCCTGTTCCGTGATTGAGGGTTGATGATGTAATCCAGCAGGCAGCCTGCAATGGCTTCCATGTAAAAGGCACAGAGAAAGTCCTTGCAATCCTTATCCAAGGTAACGCCTTGCTTTTGTGCACCATGCGTAATCAGGGCTTCTGTGCAGGTGATGAAGTCCATGGAGAAGAACTGCTTGAGCCCTGCCTGTCCGATGGCGTTATAGGCATTGGTAATCAGGTATTGATTGCTTTCCACATAGTCCAGCACAAAGTTGAGGCAACACCGCACAATATTGCCCCAACGTGACAGCAAGGCAAAAAGAAAACATCCAACCATCAAAACAGTCAGATGTATCCCCGGTTTCCCTCGCAAAGGCGTACTGACTTAAACTGCCAGGCAGGGCCTGTCAGCCAAAACAGAGTTGGCAATGCGAATGTTGATCATCGAGCCTATGTCTGATAAATTGCATTCTCTATAGTAGCTTTCGAAGTTTCAATTGAGATGAATGAGGTCTTTCTTTTCATACTGACGCAATGCATTTGAATTGAGCATACCACCAAGGGCACATCGTTTATGAAGGCTGGAAAGGAGCATGACCAATGAATTACAAAAAAGGAATCTCGCTGTTGCTGACCATTTCCATGCTAGGAGCGGCGGTGTCTGCCTTTGTCACGGAAAAGGAAGATGTGGTGTACGCCGGTGCTGGATGCACAGGGACAGAGGCGGACGGCGTATAGGTGGTGAACATTTTTGAGGGGGCGACATTCAGGATTATGGGAATTACACTTCCGCGCACGCTTTGAATACGGAAGTACAGAGCGTACAGTTCGTGATCACAACTTCGTCCATTCATGTGAAAGAAGAAAAAACGGTGGCAGAAGAGACGGAAACCAGCACAACCATTCTGGATCGAATCCGGGATCTGTTCAAGTAAACCCAGCATCATACAAAATGAGCCATTTCCGCAAGTTGTGCACAAGCGGGAATGGCTCATTTGCTGATTGTGCATTCATTATAGCTTGACAGCTTTCTCCAGCCGCAAACTCAGCACAGCGGCCAAGGCGATTTTCAAGGCATCAAAGGGCAGGTAAGGAAGGACGCAAATGCCCAGCACCTGACCCAGGGAGTAAGCACTCTTCACGCCGCCGGCTTCCTGCTGCATCAGGTCGGTCATGGTGGCGATTTCCGCATTGTGGGCGGCAACCGTTTGCCGATTGATGATCATGAACCAAACCGTGCCGAAGGCGTAGCATACCAGCACGCCCACCGCCATAGCCACCACATAGCGCAGCAGCTTCAGTCCCGTTCCCTCTGCCTTGGCGAAGCGGCAGCGGTGAACCATCAGGGAAGTAACGTAAACCGCCGGAATAAAGCCGATAATGTAGCCGCCGGTAATGCCGAACAGCTTGCCTACACCGCCGGTAAACCCGGCAAACACTGGCAGACCGATGAGCCCGATGAGCACGTAAGCTAGCACGGACATGGTAGCCAGTCCGGGAGTTAGCAGGGCAGCGCAAATCATAATGGCCAGCAGCTGCAATGTAACGGGAATGGAAAAGATGTTGATGGAGATCCATGCACACACACAGATCAGGGCGGTAAAGAGACCGCAGAGACACAACTGTTTACTGGTCAGCTTCTGCATGAGGAAAACTTCCTTTCTGTATTGCGTAAACCAAAAACGAGAATTACGTTTACACATTATACGGAGGAAGATATGCGCTGTCAAGGAGGATGCAGCAAATTCATAGCGAAAAGAATAGGGAAGGCTTATGAACTGCGGGAGGGACTTTTTTGAGCGCAAAGAAAAATGCTGCTTATAACGTGGCTTATCGTGTGTTCTCCATCTTACTGCCCTTGGTGACAGCCCCCTATTTGACCCGTACGGTGGGGCAGACCGGCAAAGGACTCTACGACTACGCATGGTCCATCAGCGAAATTTTCGTCATCATCGCCACCATGGGGCTGACGGACTACGGCGTCCGTGCCATTGCTAAGGTGCGGGATGACGCCAAGCAGCTGAGCAAGACCTTTTCCGAGATTTACATCATGCAGGTATTGGTGTCCCTGCTGGTGCTGTTGGTATGGCTGGGCTATGTGGCCTTTGGTGCCGGGCAGGAGAAGACCATTGTGCTGCACCTGACCATGATGTCCATCAGCTGTCTGGTGAATATTGACTGGTGTCTCATGGGGCTGGATCAGTTTAAGTCCATTGCCCTGCGCAATACCTGTGTGAAGCTGCTGGCAGCGGCCAGTGTGTTCATTTTTGTGAAAAGCGCAGCGGACGTGTGGATCTACGGCTTTGCCTGGTCAGCAGCTACCTTGCTGGGATGCCTTCTGTGCTGGCCGGGGCTGAAGGGCAAAGTTCATCTGCAACGGGTACCCTTCCGGGATGTGATGAAGCATTTCCTGCCCTGCATGCTGCTGCTGGTGTCCGTGCTGGCAGTTCGAGTGTACCGCACCATGGATAAGATCATGGTGGGTGCCATTGCCGGCATGGCACAGAACGGCCTGTACAGCAGTGCCGAGCAGATCATCTACTGCCTGAGCGGCTTCATTTCTGCCATCGGTACGGTGCTGATGCCCAAAGCCTCCAATTTGCAAGCCCACGGCAGGGAAAAGCAGATTCGTGGCTTTATGGAGCTGTCCATGAAGCTGATGATGTGCATGACCTGCGCCATGGCCTTCGGCATTGCTTCTGTGGCAGATGTTTTCGCTCCACTGTTCTATGGCGAGGATTTTGCCTATTCCGGGGTGCTGATGGTGCCGCTAGGCTTTACACTGATTCTCATCGGCTTTGCTAACGTGGTGCGCACCCAGTGGATTCTGCCTTCCGGCAATGATCGGCTGGTGCTGAAGGCTGTATCCACCGGGGCAGTCGTGAATTTGATCATCAACGGCTTGCTGATTCCCACCATGGGTGCCATGGGTGCAGTCATCGGCACCCTGTTCGCCGAGGCCAGCGTGCCGCTGGTGCAGTTTTTCTTCCTCCGCAAGGAATTGCCTTATCGCCGTTTCTTCCGCTATGCCTTGACCTATTCGCTGATGGGGGCGGTGATGCTGCTGGTGGTGCAGCTGGTTGGTGCACTGATGGCGGATTCCTGGTGGGAAGTGACCGTCCGTGTGCTGGTGGGCGCAGGAGTTTACGGTGGGCTGTGCCTGTGCTGGTGGAGAAAGACGGACGATCGGGAAATCATGCATTTGCTGCATCTGAAACGGCTTGCCAAGAAGCACTGAAAGGTTAAGCTTCAGCAATGCTGTCCATGCAGGTGCTGCATACCCAGCACCGTTCATACTGCGAACGAAGGAGCTCCTCGGCTTTCTCTGCCGAAGCACTGTCCTGAAATACGCCGAAAACGGCAGAGCCACTGCCGGTCATCCATGCGGTAACGGCACCGGCCTTCAACAGATCCTGGATGGCTAGACCGATGGCGGGACGCATGCTTTCGCTGACGCTTTGCAGCACATTGCCCAGGCTAGCAGACAGCTTTGGCAAATCACCCTGCTGCAAAGATTCCATGGCCTGCAGGGTATGAGGACGGGCGTGGACAGCTTCTCCATGATATGCCTTGAATACTGCTCCTGTGCTGAGTCCTTCACAGGGCTGAATGACGCACAGGGGCAGCATTTTTTTGCAGGGCACAGGGGACATTTTTTCACCAATGCCCTGCACATGCTGCAATCCGCCTCGCAGGCAGAAAGGAACGTCAGCCCCCAGGGTCAACCCAATGGTCTCCAGCGCATCCTGGGACAGGTGCAGCTGCCACAGTCGGTTCAGCCCTACTAGCACGGCAGCGGCGTCCGCACTGCCGCCGCCCATGCCTGCCCCTACGGGGATGCATTTGTGGACGTGAATGCTGGCTCCCTTTCCACATCCGGTGTGCTGCTTAAGTGCCATGGCGGCACGCCAAGCCAAGTGATGCTCATCCGGGGGAAGATAAGGCGTTCCGCTGCAGGTCAGGGTCACCGTATCTGCTTCTTCCAAGTCGATCATATCGGAGAGGGTTACCGGCTGCATCAGCATATCCATGAAATGATAGCCGTCCTCACGCTGCCCTGTAATGTCCAGTGTCCAGTTAATCTTAGCTCTTGCCAGCAAACGCATCAAATATTCCTCCTGTTACACCCTGATAACACTGCGAGTATACAGACCGCCTGTCGGCATACCGCAGCCTAGTCCCCACACATCCCATGCCGTGGCTTCGATGTCCACCCAACGGGTGGCAGGATACTCCGAGGCACGCCCTACCAAAGGCACCGTGCCCTGCGCAAGGCGACTCAGCAAAGGGGCAGCATCCTTGCGGAAGCCTAGCAAAACGGCGGCTGTAGGCAGGGGCGTTTCTTCCACGTCCCTTTGGGTCACACCCAGCAGAGCATGCGTGCACAGCCGGTTTAATCGAGCACGTGGGTACCGGCGAGTACTTGTCTCATCCAGCAAGGCGGCTTTGGAGCTGCACTGCCGGGCAGCACGGCGAAGTCGATCGTCAATCCCCTCGCTGACGCCAGGGAGCGCAGCATAGTCATCAGTCGTCATGGTGCGCAGACGGTACAACAGTGCCTGATCCAGTGCATCAGGGCGGTGAATATGCCCGGCAAGTCCCTCACGGCGGAGCAGGGGAATGCAGGCTTCCGGCATGGCGGCATAGGCACGCTGCCATTCTCCCCGGAGGAGCCCACTGCGCACGGCTGTAGCCGAAGGCATCTGTTCGCTGAGATCGGAAGCGTGGTAATCCCCCTTCCGCTGGATAGGGAAGACCTCCATGGAAACACCCAGCCGATGCAGGGCACGAAGATAGCAAATGCCAAGGGTATTGTTGGGCGATGCAAGCATGCTGCCAACGCCGGGATGCAGGTCATCACAGGCTCTTGCTACGGCAGAAGGATAGCCTAACCCTTGGGCAAGATAGGCATTGACAGCTTGATTCAGTGCATCGGAAGATGTCTCCAGCAATTGGGCGGCAGCATCCAGTGCTTTCATCGAAGCATTTTCTGCCCCGAAGGAAAGGGCATCTGCTCCAAGCGCAGTCAGCAGGGAAACACTGCCTAGGGCAAAATGTTCCGCATCCCGAACGCTCCACAGGGCAGGAAGCAGAATCACGGCATCAGCACCGGAGCACAGTGCCATTTCAGCACGGATGGCAGGGGAAAGCAGGGCGGCATCCCCACGCTGGGTAAAGCAGCCGGACATGACGGCCAGCACATAATCCGCCTTCGCCGCTTCCCTTGCCGCCTGAAGCTGGTAGGCATGACCTAGGTGGAAGGGATTGTATTCCGCCACAATGCCGACGATCCGCATTTCCTCGCCTCCTGCACATTCTTTTCACGGTAATTCCATTTTTCTATACCAAAACCCTTCCTTTTTTTTATGAAATCCTGTATAATAGCTGTGATTCCTCAGCATGGAAGATTTTTTGCTATGCTTGAATGGTAATAAAGGAGTGTATCGGAATGGCAAAGGTGTTGGTAGAAACCTCTGCACGTCACGTGCATGTAACGAAGGAAGATTTGGAAACGCTGTTTGGCAAGGGATATGAGCTGACTGTGAAGAAGATGCTTTCTCAGCCCGGCCAGTTCGCCAGCAACGAGAAGGTGACCATTGTGGGCGCAAAGGGTCAGATGACCGCCTCCATTCTGGGACCTGTCCGCAGCGCAAGCCAGGTGGAAGTTTCTCTGACGGATGCCCGTTCCATCGGCGTAACCGCCCCCATCCGTGAAAGCGGCGACATTGCCGGCAGCGGTGCCTGCAAGCTGGTAGGACCCTGCGGCGAAGTGGAGCTGAAGGAAGGCGTCATTGCCGCCAAGCGTCACATTCACATGACCCCTGCCGATGCAGAAGCCTTCGGTGTGAAGGACAAGGACGTTGTGTCCGTGAAGATCGACACCAACGGCCGCAGCCTGACCTTCGGCGATGTGGTGGTTCGCGTCAGCGAGAAGTTCGCTCTGGCCATGCACATTGATACCGATGAGTCCAATGCCGGCTGCGTAGCCCCCGGCACCATGGGCGAAGTCATCAAGTAAGCATGAACGCACCTGCCTGACCGGCTAAAAAGATCAGGCAGGTTTGCTTTCAAGGGAACATCATGGATGGGAGCTTTTGCTCCGAAAAATATAACAACAGAAGGAGCTTTCAACGATGAAGATTCTGGTCGTGAATGCCGGTTCTTCCTCCCTGAAGTACCAGCTGCTGGACATGGACGGCGAAAAGGTACTGGCAAAGGGTCTGGTAGAGCGCATCAACATTGCGGAAGACAAGGAAAAGGGAACGGAAGGCGGTCACCTGAAGCAGACCGTGGGCGATAAGGTAGTGGAAATCAACACCTTCGTAGCCGACCACGTACAGGCAACCGAAATGATGCTGAAGGCATTGCAGGATCCGGAGAAGGGTGCCATCAAGTCTACGGACGAAATCGGCGCTGTGGGTCACCGTGTGCTGCACGGCGGCAAGGAATTCTCCGCCTCTGTTGTCATCAATGATGCTGTGAAGGCTGCCATCCGTAAGTGCATCCCTCTGGGACCGCTCCACAACCCTGCCAACCTGATGGGCATTGAAGCCTGCGAAAAGGTAATGCCCACCGTGCCCCAGGTGGCTGTGTTCGACACGGCTTTCCATCAGACCATGCCTGCCAAGGCTTATATGTACGGTGTGCCGAAGGAATATGAGACCAAGTACGGCGTGCGCCGCTACGGCTTCCACGGCACTTCTCACCGGTATGTGTCCAAGCGTGTGTGCGAGTTCCTGGGTGTAAACCCCGTGGGCAAGCGGGTTATCGTGTGCCACTTGGGCAACGGCTCTAGCCTGAGCGCTGTGGTGGACGGCAAGTGCGTGGACACCTCCATGGGTCTGACCCCTCTGGAAGGCGTGCTGATGGGCACCCGCTCCGGCAGCTGCGATCCTGCCGTGGTGCAGTTCATTGCCAACACGGAGAAGAAGACCGTGGATCAGGTGCTCACCATGATGAACAAGGAATCCGGCCTGAAGGGCATTGGCGGCTTCAGCGATATGCGTGACATCGATGCCAAGGCGGATGAGGGCAATGAAGATGCCATCCTGGCACGGGATATACTGGTGTACGGCGTTCGCAAGTACATCGGTTCCTATGCCGCTGCCATGAACGGTGTGGACATCATCGTGTTCACCGCCGGCATTGGCGAGAACAACCTGAAGCTGCGTGCCCGCATTATGGATGGCTTCGAATTCATGGGCGCAAAGCTGGACAAGGCCAAGAACGACGCCTGCGCATGGCCGCACGTGACGGAATCCGTGATTTCCACGGACGACAGCAAGGTGACCATCTGCGTCATCCCCACCAACGAGGAAATCGCCATCGCCCGGGATACCCTGGAGCTGGTGACGAAGTAAGTTCCGCTGCGGTGATCAGGGCGGAGGGAGTCCTTCCGGGTTTCCCTCCGCTCTGCGAAAATTTTGTTGACAAAAGGGCTCGGAAAATCTATAATAGCAGTTGGTCATATTTGAGGTGAGTGCATGAAGCTGGACGTAACCCTGGCACTGAAAAACCCCGGGCAGGAGTACCTTTTCCGTGGCGAGCAGGCCATTGCTCCGCAGGAGATTAGCGGTGACACCGTCACCTTTGACGATGCCATCTTGGAAGGTACCTATTTTGCTACGGATGATGGCAGTGTACAGGTCGACGGGAAGCTGACGACTGTCGCTCATGCTCATTGCGCCAACTGTCTGGAGCCTGCCAGCGCAGACATTCAAGCCACGTTCCGGGAAACCTTTCTGCGGAACGGCGACCCGGAAGATGATGAGATCTTTACTTACACTGGATCTTGCGTTGGGTTTGAAAAGCTGGCTATGTCTTACGCAGTACTCGCCCTGCCGATGCGGTTCCTCTGCAGGGAGGACTGTCCTGGTTTGGTCGGGTTTGCAGACAACGACACTTGCCAGAAGGAAATGCAGAATGAGCATCCTTTTGCGGCATTGCAGCAATTGCTGACGAAGGATGAGGAGGTGTAAAACATGGCTCTTCCTAAGGGAAAAATCTCCAAGGCTCGTAAGCACAGCCGTCGCGCCAACTGGAAGCTGAGCATGCCCGGCATCGTGGAATGCCCCCAGTGCCATCAGATGAAGCTGGCCCACCATGTGTGCAAGAACTGCGGCTATTACAATGGCGTGCAGGTTGTGAAGATGGACGAAGACAAGAAGAACGCTTAATTGCGTGCTGCTTGTATAGAAAAGGTGGCTTCGGCCACTTTTTCGGTTCATGAGAAAAATTCACCATATCACTCGCAAAGGAAAGAGGAGTACCCCGCAGGCGCGGTCAGAGAGGGCGGTTACCATGCTGTGAAACTGCCTCCGATGCTACCGGGAGAAGGTCGCTTTTCGTAGAGCGGCGGTGAACGTGAATCCATTCACCTTAGCTGTCGCGGTGGCACCCGTTATCGTGCGCATGAGGCAACGAATCTTTCGCTTGCGAATCAAGGTGGTAACACGGAGCAGCTCCGTCCTTCGGGATGGGGCTGCTTTTGTATACAGGAGGAACACATGTCCTACGGAGAAAAAGTCCTGTCCAAGCTGAACTGGCCCGGGGTGGCACTGATGGTAGTGGGCGCGGTGCTGGTGTATGCGTCTTCTCCCATTGTCACAAAACTTTTCCCCAAGGCTGGGGAAAACGGCAAGCTCATCTGCAAAGGCGTGGGCTGCGTCATTGCCCTAGTTGGTGCCTTGCTCCTGATGGACATACTGTAAAAATGAATGCATCCTGCTGATGCTTACGGAAGGGAAGGATACAGATGGAAGCAAAAATGACCGGCGCGGATATGGCTACGAAGTTTGATCCCAAGGCCATTGAAACAAAGCTCTATCAGGAATGGGAAGAAAGCGGTGCCTTTGTGGCGCACCGTGAAGAGGGCAAGAAGCCCTTTACCATTGTGATGCCGCCGCCTAACATTACGGGGCAGCTCCACATGGGTCATGCCATGGACTGCACCCTGCAGGATGCGGCTATTCGTTATCACCGCATGAAGGGTGATCCCACCCTGTGGCTGCCTGGCACGGATCACGCTGCCATTGCCACGGAAGTGAAGATCGTGGCTGCCATGGCCAAGGAAGGGCTGACCAAGGAAGGCATCGGCCGGGAAGCGTTCCTGGAGCGTGCCTGGGCATGGAAGGAACAGTACGGCAACCGCATTACCCAGCAGCAGCGGCGCATGGGTGCAAGCTGCGACTGGAGCCGTGAACGCTTCACCATGGATGAAGGCTGCAGTCGAGCTGTCCGGGAAGTGTTCTGCCGCCTGTATGAGAAGGGTCTGATTTACCGGGGCAGTCGTCTGGTAAACTGGTGCCCCTGCTGCAATACTTCCATTTCCGATGCGGAGGTGGAGTATGAAGAGAAGGACGGCAACTTCTGGCACTTGCTCTACCCGGTGAAGGAAACCGGCGAAATGCTGGAGCTGGCCACCACCCGTCCTGAAACCATGCTGGGCGATACGGCAGTGGCCATCAATGCAGAGGATCCCCGGTATGCCCATCTCCATGGGTGCCACGTGATTCTGCCCCTGCTGAACAAGGAAATCCCCATTGTGTGCGACGAGCATGCGGACATGACCAAGGGCACCGGCGTGGTGAAGATTACCCCTGCCCATGACCCTAACGACTATGAAGTGGGTCAGCGGCATCAGCTGCCCATTGTCCGTGTGTTCACCTATGACGGTCACATGACCGGTGTAGCAGACAAGGCGGAGAATGACGAGCTGTTTGCTTCCGGCAAGGCTACGGTGAACGAGCCCCGTGTGCTGGACTGCGGCAAATATGCCGGCATGACCACCGCAGAGGCACGGAAGGCCATTGTCGCCGACCTGACAGCAGGGGGCTACCTGAAGTCTGTGGAGCCCTTGAAGCATGAGGTGGGCACTTGCTACCGCTGCCACACCACTGTGGAACCCATGGTGTCCAAGCAGTGGTTTGTGGACATGAAGCCCCTGGCAAAGCCTGCCATTGAGTGCGTCAAGGATGGCCGCATTACCTTTGTGCCGGATCGCTTCTCCAAGACCTACCTGAACTGGATGGAGAACATCCGTGACTGGTGCATCAGCCGCAAGCTGTGGTGGGGTCATCGGATTCCTGCCTGGTACTGCGATGACTGCGGCGAAATGAGCGTTTCCCGTACGGATTTGACCCATTGCCCCAAGTGCGGCAGCGAGCACATCCATCAGGATGAGGAAGTGCTGGACACCTGGTTCTCCAGTGCCCTGTGGCCCTTCTCTACCTTGGGATGGCCGGAGGAAACGGAAGACCTGAAGTACTTCTATCCCACCAGCATGCTGGTCACCGGCTACGACATTATCTTCTTCTGGGTTGCCCGGATGATCTTCTCCGGCATGGAGCAAATGGGAGATGTGCCCTTCAAGACGGTGCTGATTCACGGCCTTGTGCGTGATGAGCAGGGACGGAAGATGTCCAAGTCTCTGGGGAACGGTGTGGATCCACTGGAAGTGATTGACCAGTACGGTGCGGATGCACTGCGCTTCTCCCTGCTGCTGGGGGTCAGCCCCGGAAACGATACCCGCTATATCGAAAGCAAGGTGGAGGCAGCCCGGAACTTTGCCAATAAGGTTTGGAATGCTTCCCGCTTTGTGCTGATGAATGTGGACGAGCGGCATGAAATTGATCCTGCACTGCTGACCTTGGCGGATCAGTGGATTCTGACCCGCCTCCAGGATGCCGTCCGGGATATTTCCACCCACAATGAAGAGGGCGACTTCGGTCTGTCCGCCAACCGGATTTATGACTTCGCTTGGAGCGAATTCTGCGACTGGTACATCGAACTGGCCAAGTCCCGCCTGACCGGTGAAGATGAGAGCGCAAAGCACAATGTGCAGGCTGTGCTGCTGTATGTGCTGGAAGGTCTGCTGAAGCTGCTGCATCCCTTCATGCCCTTCCTGACGGAGCAGGTGTACAAGTATCTGCCGGGCACGGAAGGCTTCCTGATGCTGTCCAAGTGGCCGGAAGTGAAGGATGCTTATGACTTCCCTGCGGAAGAAGCAAAGATGCAGGGCGTGATGGAGATCATCCGCAGCATCCGTAACCTGCGCAGTGAAATGAACGTAGCCGCCGGTAAGCGCACCCGGCTGATGCTCCTGCCCAAGGAGGGCTGGGCTGACGCACTGGCAGAAACGTCCGTGTACTTCGGTCGTCTGGCATGGGCATCTTCTGTGGAGATGATCAGCAGCCGGGACGAAGTGAAGGAGAAGACCGTCAGTGCCGTGACCGCTGCCGCTGAGTTGTTTATTCCCCTGGGCGACTTGGTGGATTTCGCCAAGGAGATTGCCCGGCTGAATAAGGAACTGGAAAACCTGAATAAGGAAGTTGCCCGGGCAGAAGGCAAGCTGAATAATCCTGGCTTTGTGGCCAAGGCTCCCGCAGCTTTGGTGGCGCAGGAAAAGGAAAAGCTGGAGACCAACAAGCAGAAGGCAGCTGCCCTGGAAGGGCGCATTGCGGAGCTGAAGGAAAGCCTATGAAAACAGCAGCAGAGGTGGTAGATGCCATTCATGGCACCTATGCCACCGGCAGCAAAAACGGTCTGGAAAATACCAAAGAACTGATGCGCAGGCTTTGCCCGCAAACCAAGGTGCCCGTCATTCACGTGGCGGGCACCAATGGTAAGGGGAGCACCTGCGCCATGCTGGAAAGCATTTTGCGCTGCGCAGGCTACCGGACGGGATTATATACCTCTCCTTTTCTGCAAAGGTACGAGGAGCGAATCCGCCTGAACGGTCGGCTGATCAGCGAAGAACAAATGGAGCTGTACGGCAATCGCTTGCTGGAAGCCACTGAAGGCCTGCAACCTACCCCTTTTGAAATGGGCACGGCGTTGGCTCTGTCCGCCTTTGAAGGCGAACAGGTGGATGTGGCCGTGGTGGAGGTAGGCCTTGGGGGGCGACTGGATCCCACTAACGTGGTGCAGCCTTGCCTGTGCGGCATTGCAGCCATTGGGCTGGATCATATGCATTTCCTTGGGGATACGGTGGAAGCAATTGCCGGGGAAAAAGCTGGCATTATCAAGCAAAATGTGCCTGTGGTGTGTCATCCGGCAGAGGCAAGCGTTGCAGCCGTATTTGCCCGGGAGGCAGAGAAGCGGCAGGCTCCTCTGCGCCAATTGACCATGGAACAGCTGCTTCATTGGTCGTGCACGGCGCATGATTCTATAGCAACCTACCAACTGGAAGAAACCTGGCAGGATGTGCAGATTGCCCTGCCGGGGGAGCATCAGTTAACCAACGTGATGACGGTGCTGGCCATGGTGGAAGAATTGCGGAAGCAAGGTTTCCGTCTGCCGGAGGAAGCCGTGCGTCAGGGACTGGCAGCCACTGTGTGGCCTGCAAGGCTGGAGTGGTGCGGACGCATCCTGATTGACGGCGCCCACAATGCTCAGGGGGTGCAGGCACTGCTGACCTTTGTGCAGCATCATTTGCAGGATAAACGGCGAGTCCTCCTCAGCGGCGTGCTGGCGGAAAAGCTTCAGCCGGAGATGCTGACGGCTTTGGCACAGCTGGCAGATACTGCCGTAACGGTTACGCCGGATAGCCCACGCAGCATGAATGCGGAAGAGTACGCCATGCATCTGCGCACGGTGGGCGTGGCGGCAACCCCTGCCCCTACCTTAGAAGAAGGGCTGAAGCAAGCGAAAAAACTTACGGAGGAGGATGGCATCATCCTTGCGGCCGGATCTTTGTACTTTGCAGGCGGGCTTCGGAACCTGCTGAAGCTGCCTGTAAGCTAAACATGAAAGAGAAAGGAAACACCTGCATGGAATTTGTCCACGAACCTGTGCTGCTGCAGGAAGTGCTGCAGTGGATGCCCATGGATCCCCATGGGGTTTACTGCGACGGTACCCTGGGCGGCGGCGGTC
This sequence comes from Phocaeicola dorei, assembly GCA_963627465.1. Classification (GTDB taxonomy): domain Bacteria; phylum Bacillota; class Clostridia; order Christensenellales; family Aristaeellaceae; genus CAKUFA01. The sequence goes on along the minus strand of CAVGBO010000013.1, from coordinate 62,744 downwards.
ACAGCAACGCCATTTTGGAGGCATGCGGCGGAGAAGCCACCCTCTACGGCATTGACCGGGATCCGGAGGCCATGGCGGCGGCAACGGCCAGGCTGCAAAAGTATCCGAATTTCCACGGCCTGTCGGGAAACTTCCATGATGCGGCGCAGCTGCTTCAGCAGGCAGGAGCTGCTCCGCTGACCGGCGCACTGCTGGATCTGGGTGTTTCCTCCCCTCAGTTGGATCATGCGGAGCGTGGGTTCTCCTACCATGAGGATGCACCGCTGGACATGCGCATGAACCCTACCCAGGGCATCACGGCAGCAGAACTGTGCAACACGGCCAGTGAGGCGGAGCTGACCCGCATTATCCGGGAGTACGGGGAAGATAAATGGGCGGCTCGCATTGCCCACATGATTTGCGAGCATCGACAGACGAAGCCCTTGGCTACCACCTTTGACCTAGTGCATGCGGTAGATGCGGCCATCCCCAAGGCGGTTCGCCGCAAGGATGAAGGCCACCCTGCCCGGCGCACTTTTCAGGCCATCCGCATTGCGGTCAATGATGAGCTGGATCCCCTGGACAAGGCTCTGTGCGACCTGATTCAGTGCCTGAAGCCCGGGGGAAGACTGCTGGTGATCACCTTTCATTCTTTGGAGGATCGAATTGTAAAGCGGTGCTTCCAGCGGATGCAGAATCCCTGCATCTGTCCGCCCAAGGCACCCATTTGCACCTGCGGACGGAAACCACAGGTGAAGGTGCTGGCCAAGGGTGCTGTTCCTCCTTCTGAGGAGGAAGTGGAGCGGAATCCTCGGGCTCGCAGTGCCAAGCTTCGTGTGTGCGAAAAACTGGAGGTGTGCTGATGCCTACCCTGTACGTCGTGGCAACCCCCATCGGCAATCTGGAGGATTTTCCGCCTCGTGCCATTGAGACGCTGAAGAACGTGGCCTTGATTGCGGCGGAAGATACCCGGGTGACCATGAAGCTTTGCCACGTGTTTGACATTCACACCCCTTTGACCAGCTGCCATCAGCATAATGAAGACACCAAGGGCACCTGGCTGGCAGACAAAATGTTGGCAGAGGACATTGACGTGGCCATCACCACGGATGCAGGCACGCCCTGCGTGTCCGATCCGGGATACGGCCTTGTTCATGCGGCGGTGGAGCGGGGGATTGAAGTGATCCCCATTCCCGGCTGCTGTGCGGCAGTGTCTGCCTTGTCCGTCAGCGGATTTGACACCAGAGAGTTTGCTTTCTATGGTTTTTTGCCCCGGGAAAAGAAGGATCTTCGGGAAAAATTGCTGCAAATTGCCAAAGGTCCCAAGATTGCGGTGGCACATGAATCTCCTTACCGGGTGATTGAGCTGGTGGACGTGATTGCGGACACCCTGCCCGGGGTGATGCTGTCCCTTAGCTGTGACCTGACCAAGCTGCATGAAAAAACCATTCGAGGCACGGCGGCGCAGGTGCTGTCCATGCTGAAGGCTGACCCTAAGGCACAAAAGGGCGAGTATTGTCTGGTGATGGATCTTCACAACGTGACATTATCTGAAGAAAAAGTAGTTGCGGCAGAGGTATCGCTGGAGGCAAGACTGACGGATCTGCTGTTGGAAGGACTGACCCTGCGGGATGCTCAAAGCGAACTGGTATTGCAGGGAGAAAAGAAGAATGCCGTGAAGGCGGCGGCACTGCGCATCAAGCGCCTGCTGGATGGAGGAGAAGCATCATGCGAGTGATTCCGGCATCTCAAATCACGGAAACCATTGCTAGACTATGCGTGGAAGCAAACCGGAACCTGCCGGAGGATGTGACCTGCGCCCTTTGCAAAGCGGCGGAGGAAGAGCCCTTTGCAGACGGCAAAGAATTGCTTCAGTTGCTGAAGGAAAATCAGCAGATCGCCAGAGACACCCAAATGCCCATCTGTCAGGATACAGGCATGGCGGTAGTGTTTGCGGACATCGGGCAGGATGTGCACATTGACGGCGACTTTGAGCAGGCGGTCAATGCCGGCGTGCATGCCGGGTACACCGACGGCCTGTTGCGTAAAAGCGTGGTGGGGGATCCGCTGCGCCGGGTCAATACCGGGGACAACACCCCGGCCGTCATTCACACCCGGCTTGTGCCTGGGGATCAGGTGACCCTGACGGTAGCACCCAAAGGCTTCGGCAGTGAAAACATGAGCCGCCTGACCATGCTGACCCCTGCCCAGGGGGTGGAAGGCGTGAAAGACTTTGTGCTGGAAACGGTGAAGAAAGCAGACGCCAATCCCTGCCCGCCCATGGTGCTGGGCATCGGCATCGGCAGCGATTTTGAAGGCGTTGCCCTACTGGCCAAGCGTGCTCTGATGGTGCCGCTGGGGCAGCACAACAGCGATCCCTATTATGCCGCCTTGGAGGATGAACTGCTGCAGATGGTGAACGCAACAGGGATTGGCCCCCAAGGCTTGGGCGGCAAAACTACTTGTCTGGGACTTCATGTGCTGGCAGGTGCAACCCACATTGCAGGCCTGCCGGTAGCCGTGAACGTAAGCTGCCACGTGACCCGTCATCAAACAGCCACGCTGTAAGGGAAGGAGAGCGATACCGTGAAACACCTGACAACACCCTTGGATGAAGAAGCAGTCCGTTCCCTCCATGCAGGGGATCACGTGCTCCTTAGCGGCGTGGTGTATACGGCAAGAGATGCCGCCCATTTGCGGATGATGGAGCTGATCAAGGCAGGAAAGCCCTTGCCCCTGCCGCTGGAAGGACAAGTCATCTACTATGCAGGGCCTACACCCACCCCGCCCGGCAAGCCGGTTGGCTCCATTGGCCCGACTACTTCCACCCGGATGGATGCATCCACGCCTACCCTACTTTCCCTGGGGCTTCGGGGCATGATTGGCAAAGGAATGCGGGGCGAAAAAGTCATGCAGGCCATGCAGCAGTATCCGGCAGTCTACTTTGCAGCCGTGGGCGGAGCAGCAGCATTGATGGCACAGTGCGTGACGGACTGCCAGGTCATTGCCTGGGAGGATCTGGGCCCTGAGTCCATTAAGCGGCTGACACTGAAGGATCTTCCGCTGGTGGTGGCGGCAGATTGCTACGGGCAGGACGCCTTCCAACTGGGGCAGCAGGAATATCTGAAGGAACAAGCATCGGACAATGTATAAATGACAAAAGCACTGTGAAGGTCAGAATGATCCTTCACAGTGCTTTTGTTTATTGCTCCGTTTCCAAATTCAGCACCAAGCCGTCCCGGATGATGTAGAACAGGCTGCATCCGTCCAGCTCCAAGGCGTCATGGAGCGCATCATAGGGGATGAGGCGGATCACATGAGTACGCCCCTGGCTGGAAACAAAGGTCATGGTGACCCGTGCATCCTCCGTGGAGGACCAGCCCTCCGGCAGTCTGCCGGAAATGGTGGCTGTTTCCATGCGGATGTAGGCGGCCTCGAAAGCATCGTAGCTGATGTCACTGCCGTTTTTCGTGCAGGTTACATCATACACGGTGTTGCCGTCGCTGTCTGTTTCCAGCTCATTGTTTTCCGTAACCCGAGCTTCTCTGGTAATGGTGTAGACGGTTTCGCCGCTTTCATCGGCGATGGTCAGGCTTTTCAGGTTGCCGACGGCGGTCAGCACCGGATACCGACTGATGGTGCTCAGGGCTTCCATGCTCATGAAAACGTTCAGGGAGAAATGACTGGTGATGTAGATGCTGCCGTCCGTCAAGACGTAATCCACATTGTCGTTCTTTGCATCGCCAACCGTCAGGGTGAAGGTGCTTTCCGGCCAATCCTTCTGGGTCACTGCCCCGTCATCGTCCGTGACGTTGGTGGTGCCTGCAGCCTGATGAATGGTCAGGACAAACCGGGGACTGTCAAAGCCGTAAGCAGTTAGGTTCTCAGCCGTAGCCTCTCCCACGTAAGCACCCAGCCGAAGGTTGCTCAGGTTGGTGCGCAGGTTGGTCATGGCATCTTCGTCTACAGGGTATTGCCAAGGATAGACCATTTGCCATGCGGAGGATGCATCACTGTCGGTGATGTTCCCCTGCAGCTGCCAGTGAAGGATGGGGTTCCCTTCCCCATCGGCAAAGGTAATGTCGTCCATCCGAGCCTTGTGCAGCGTGGGCTGAACCACGGTGTGCATCAGTGCCTTTTCACGACTCAGCTCCGTGACTGTGCCGCTGGCAACGGTCAGCAGCCGATCATCTCCATCGATGGTCATGTAGTACCAGGCATCATCCGTATCCTCGCTGGCATTGCCGATGCGCATGGTGACGGACTGCCCGTCTGCGTAGGTGACCTCTGCGATGACAGTAGGGTTGTCCAGCCCGAAATCCGCAAGGTGATCCTGATAGTCCGCAGGATCTTCTGTCAACACATCCTCATAGGAAACAGTGGCGGTGACCAGCAGTAAGTCATCAGCGGCGTCTGTGTCCACCGTCCAGCCGTCTCCATCCATCAGGTAGGTGCCGTCATCCTGCCGGGTCATGCCCCAGGTTTCGCCGCTGCGCAGGGTCAACTGCACATGCTGCACATCTGTGCTTTCCTTCGCAGCAATGGTTCCGCCGGTGTTTTCATTTTCCGGCACCTCCACCGTGCTTTCCTGATTCAGCACATGGTACAGGGTAATGCTCCCTGCCAGCAGCACAAGAGCGAAGAGAAGGGTCAGCAGTTGGGCATGCCTGATAGATTTTTTCTTTTTGCGTTCAACGTTGTTCATCCGTATTTCCTTTACTTACGCCGCCGGGGCAGCAGCACGGCAATGGCCACCGCAACAACCAGCAGGGGCAGTGTAACCAGAATGACGCTTCCTAAGGTGGTTGCCCGTACGGAAAGCTGAGGACGCACGGCAGTCTTGGCCATAATGCCAAGGTCAATGGCAGCACCGTTGGCCAGGTACTGCACCGTGGTCACAATGAATTCCTGGGCATCCGTCATGGCATGCACTTGGCTGGAGGTCAGCAGGGTGGAGCATCCCAGTACCACCGCCTTGGAAATGTATCCGTCCGTGGTCACACGGCGGCACTGCAGTGCCAGGGCGAAGGGACCAATGGCATCGTCTGCTTCCTGACTGAGGGAAAGATTCCCGGTGGAGAGGTCACGCAGATAAGCCTTGTAGCCGGAGGTGAGCAGCACACTGACGTCCAGGTTCTGGTCGGACTCCTCCGGGGTTTCAAAGGCACGGCTGCCGGTGAGCAGCAGGGTATCCGCATTGCTCTGCACCAGATCCAGCGTCATGTCTGTGGACTGCATGGTGGGAATCAGGTTGATGCGCACATTGTCGTAGTAAGTGTCCGATTCTTCCTCGGAGGCTACCACAATGCCCTTCAGCGGGTTAATGCCGTAGGAGCGGAGCAGGGCACTATAGTTGGGCATATCCTCCACCGGATCCGTATAGTCGCAGGTGAAGAGGATGTTGCCGCCCTTGCCGGCGAACTCGGTGATCTTTGTCAGCTCCGTGTCCATCAGGTCACGGACGGGGGAGAGGATCATCAGCAGATCATCGCTGGTCAGCTCTGTATCGCTGTCCAGCAGGGAAATGTACTCCACGGAAAAATTATTGCTTTCCAGCAGGGTCTTCAGGGTTGCTGTGCCGCTTTCATCCAGCTCGCCGTGTCCCTGCAGGATGCACACACGGGGAATGGTCTCACGGGTGACGTAGACAATGGCACTGGTCAGCTCACTTTCGTATTTCAGCCCTGCGATTTCGTATTGACCTTCGTCATAATTCAGGCTCAGACTCAGAAAATCCAAAGGGGACAGAATGCGCCACCGGTTGGTTTCCTCACAGTAAACAATCAGAGAATCGTTGCTGACCGTTTCATCACTGGTGGTGCCTCGGAATTTGGTTAACAAGCCGGGATTCAGGCTGGCGTCCGCCTGCTCCCAGGTCACCAGATCACTGGCTGCGGCATACCGATCCAGCAGTTCCAGCAGCTGGGCATCCTCCTGCCCTTTGGTGTACAGGGCATAAATGTGCACGGGATGCGTCAATTGCGCCAGTACGTCCAAGGTGGTTTCACTCTGGGTGGTGACGGCGTTGAAGGAGTAGTCCACACGCCAGCCATTTTTCTTTTCCAATGCGGTCATGGCAAAGTTCAGGGCTACCAAGCCGCCAATCAGCAGGCAGATCACCAGCACGGAGAAGCTGCCGTATCGTAGCCGGGGATTGCGCCAAAGGGGAGTCCGTTCATGCTTCTGCTTGTCAGATTTCTTCATAGGCTCACGCTCCCCGCCAACGCCTGCTGTCCAGGCTGTGAATGGTCAGCGCAAGCAGCGCTGCAACAAAGGAAAGATCATACATGATGCTGGCAAAGGACAACTGCCCCATCAGGAAGGGCTCGTTTCGCCCGTAGAGACTGAGAAACTCCAATGCATCGCTGATCTGACTGATGGACACAACATCCACCAGCAGATCCATGATCCACAGGGCAAAGTTGGCACCGAAGGCCATGAGGGCGGCTGTCACCGGATTGTGGGCACAGCCGGACAGGCAAAGATCCAGCGCAAGGAACGCACAGCCCTCCAAGATAAAGCCAAGGTACCCAACAAACAGTTCGCCGGGATAAACCTGACCGTAAATGGCCACAATGCCCACAAAGGCAAAGGTGCACAGCACAGTCAGCAGCATAACGGTTACAGCGGCCAGATATTTGCCCAGCACAATGCCCGGCAGGCTGACCGGACTTGTCAGCAGCAGCTGATCCGTCTTTTTCTGACGTTCCTCGGCCAGCAGACGCATGGTCAGCACCGGGGAAAGCAGCATCCATAAATAGCTCATCTGCCCAATGAAAGTCATCAGGTCGCTGGAACGCTGCTTGAGAATCTGCATATAGAACAATATGGAGCTGATGGTCAGAAATACCCCCATGAACACATAGCCCACAGGTGTATAATAATAGCTTTGCAGCTCCCGTTTCCAAACGGCAATCAAGCTTTCATCTCCTCTTAGTTTTCGGATGTAGCCCGAAGAAACACTTCTTCCAGGGAATCCTTCACGGGCATCAGCATGCGAAGGGGAGCATCCATGGCGCACAGCAGGCGGAACAGCTGGGTGGCAGGGTCTCCACGGTCATTGCCCTGGGCATTGCATTCCAGCTCCACCTGGGTCAGCCCGGGTTCGGGATCCGGCAGCACCTTGACCCGGCGGACGCAGCTGAGCCCCTTCAGTGCAGGCAGCAGCTGTGCCTTTCGCCCGACGATGATGGCCTGCAGGCGAATCACGTCTTCGCTGGCAGTCAATTCGCTCATGTCCGCCTCCCGAATCAGCCGACCTTTGTGGAGGATGACCACACGCTGGCACAGCTGCTGAATCTCCGAAAGAATGTGGCTGGAAAAAATCACGGTGTGACTTTCCCCAAGGTGCCGCATCAGTTCACGAATCTCCACCACCTGCCGGGGGTCCAGACCAACCGTAGGCTCATCCAGCACCAAAATGGGAGGATTGCCGCACATGGCCTGGGCTACGCCGACACGCTGCCGGTATCCCTTGGACAGGCTTCCCAGCAGCCGCTGGGCAACCTCCTTCAGGCCGCATTCCTGCATGATTTCCTTGATGTGGGCATCAATGGCTGAAGCCTTCACTTCACGCAGGCGGCACACAAATTTCAGGTAGTCGGTGACGGTCATTTCATCGTAAAGGGGCGGACGCTCGGGCAGGTAGCCGATGCGCCGCTTGCATTCTCTGGGCTGCTTCAGCATGTCCATGCCGTCCACAAGCACCTGACCGGAGGTTGGGGGAAAGTAGCCCGTCAGCATGTTCAGGGTGGTGGTTTTGCCGGCACCATTTTGCCCAAGCAGCCCCACAATCTGCCCGGAAGGGGCACTAAAGGACAAATCTTTCACGGCTTCGTTATTGCCGTAACGCTTTGTTGCCTTGATGAGTTCAATCATTGCGCATAATTCCTTTCTTACCCGTCTATTATAGCAAGAACCGGGGCAGGTGTGTGTGAATAATCTGTAAAAGCCATGAAGACTCGCCAAGGAATTTGCACTTTTCTGCATTTTGTGCTATACTAACCATACAGGAATCGTCATACAGAAGTTGATAGTATGGGCAGGATGACGTTCCTGATAAAGGAGGAATCTTGTATGAAGACAAACTCTGTGATTACCATTGGTCGGCAGTTTGGCTCCGGCGGACGGTATGTGGGTCAGCTTTTGGCACAAAAGCTGGATATTCCCTTCTATGATAAGGAACTGTTGACGGAAGCTTCCAAGGAAAGCGGCATTTGCGAGGAGATCTTTGAGGATCATGACGAGAAGCCCACTCGCTCCTTGCTCTTCTCCCTGGTGACTGGTGTGCAGATGCATGCGGATGTCAGCAGCATGTACATGGACATGCCTCTGAACCACAAGATTTTCCTGGCGCAGTTTGATGCCATTCGGAAGATTGCTTCCCAGGGACCCTGCGTTATCGTTGGCCGCTGCGGCGATTATGTGCTGCGGGATATGCCCAACGAAATCAGCTTCTTTGTGAAGGCAGATATGAACAGCCGTGTGGCTCGTGCTGTGCAGTATTACGGTGTGGATCCCCAGAAGGCAGAGGAGACCCTGCGCAAGGCGGATAAGCGCCGTGCAAACTACTATAACTACTATGCCACTGCCACCTGGGGCGATGTGAACAACTACGACCTGTGCGTGGATACCGGCGCCGTTGGCGTGGAAGGCGCAGTGGACGTGATGGCGCAGTTTGTCGAACTGCGTGAGAAGTTCCTCAATGAAAACAAGTAAACGTTTTGCAGTATGCCTTGCAGCCGCTATGTTGGCGGTGTGCCTGCTGACTGGTGCATTGGCGGAGCTGCCTTGGACAACGCCGACCACAACAGGCCAGCAGAAGCTGCAGGATTATATCACCCGAGTGAATGCAAATCTGCAAAGCCTGGGAGCCTTGCCCATCAATTCCCTGTTCTTTGAGGGGACACAGCAGGCTGTGTTGGGGGTCACATCGGCGGATAACGCAGACATCCCGGAGAGCGTGGAGATTACCATTTCCCTGTACAGCGATGCGCTGAACATCCTCCAGCTGCGCTGCTCCGATGCCAACCAGTTTACCAACCTTGCCGGCGCCTGCATTCAGGCAGCCAGCCCCAACAGCGAAACCCTGTCTGATGCGGTGAAGGCACCGGGGCAGTATGCCAAGAAGGCTATGGCAGACCCGGCCAACTCCTTTGAGGAGGAAGTGCAGGAGCTGAATGGTACATCCCCAAGGGTGTACTATGCCTACTATCCTAATCAGTATCACGACGGAACCAACTGGCTTCAGATGACGCTGGTGTTCCCCATGGCCGGGTACGACGAAGCCGGTGTTTATGGCACGCCTGCACCTGACGCAGAGGATGATGAGGAGTACGAAGGGTATAACCCGACGGATGATTTGACCCATTTGGAAATCTTCACCACGGCCACCCCGGAGCCTGATTCTCCGGCCGGCGAAAAGTAAAAGGACAGCGTATCGGACTTTTTATCCGATACGCTGTTTTTGACTCATTGGAATTTGCCGCAGCAATTTTTGTACTTGCGTCCGCTGCCGCAGGGGCAGGGATCATTGCGGCCAACCTTGGGCGCCTGACTCTTTGCCTGCTTGGTTCGGAAAGCCTCCAATTCCTCCGCCGTGTGTCCCCGGAAGGACCACATGGGCAGCCTCCGAAGAGCTTGCTGAAACATGAGGTGTTCCTTTTCGGTCAGCTTGCGGTCGATGCCGGTTTGATACAGCATTTCCTCCACTGCATCAGGATTGTTATGGTGCACTTCATCCAATAAGATCCGAAGGAAATAAAGGGCATCGTCTTCCTCAAAGCCTTGCTTGATCAGCCATTGCTTGATTGGTACAGTGGATGGGAAAAGAATGCTCCAGCCATTTTCTGCATCTGGGGCAACGTCATTTAATTTGCTGAGTGCAGAAGGAACTGCAAGGGGCAAACCTTCAGGAAGATCTTGAAGCCGCTTGTACAAATCTGTAGGCTCATCCAAATCTCCGAAGCAGATGTAAAATTGATCGTTTTCGGCATGATAGACGGCATCATCGAAAAGGAAGTAGCGCAAGAGGTCAAACTTGCAAGGGTCTGGTAAGGAAGCATCTTCGTAATTGGCTCCCAGCAAAGAAAAGAGATCTTCCTCAGCAAGCATGCCGTAATAGGTGAAAAGCAAAGCCCCCGCATAATCGACCAACGCAGAAAAGGATAGCAAAACAGAAGATTCCGAATCATCCAACTGCTGCACATAGGTAACAATTTCAGGACAAAACGTCCAAGCATTGGAAGTTTTATGGGCAAGACCGACACGCTCCAGGCGGTGAAACGCCTCAGTGAGCTCGGGGTTTGCTTTCACCAGGTAATTGGAGATAAAGTCAAAAGGCAAGGACAGGTAGGGCTTTAGCAACGTCAAGTTATCCCACCCGACATACATGGCTGCAAAAAGAATGCATTCACTGTCCGGGTTGGCGTAGGCGTTTGCAATTTCCTCAATCAAGACAGCCTTGGTCGCCTTGTCTGGGGCTGGATGTTCCAAAAGATAAAAGTACAGAACGATCAAGCGATGTTTGGTAAAGTGATTCAGGTTTTCTCGAATGGTTGCCATGAGGAAATCACTCCTTGTCACGCATCAGGTCGTACATCATGATGCCGGCGGCAATGGCAGCATTCAGGGATTCGGCACCACCACGCATGGGCAGACGAAGCCGGTGAGTGGCCTCCGCCTGCACCGCAGGGGAAACACCGTTGCCCTCGTTGCCGATGATCAGGCAGAACTTGTCGCCAATAGGGTCACGGCGGAAGAAGGGCGTACCATCCAGCTGGGAGGATAGAATGCTCCAGCCCGCCTCCCGCAGCTGGTGCAGGGCGTGGGGGAGACAGTCTGTGATCTCCACAGGCATGCGAAAGATGCTGCCCATGGTGGCACGCAGCACCTTGGGACTGAAGATGTCGGCGCACTTGTCGCTAAGCAGCACACCGTCAAAGCCGGCAGCGTCTGCCGTGCGGAGAATGGTGCCCACATTGCCGGGATCCTGCACATCATCCAGCGCAAGCAGGCAGGAGCCGGTGACAGGCACCGTACGCATGCGGACAACGGCGGCAATGCCTTGCGGGGTTTTGGTGTCGCACAGGGCGGCAAACACGTGATCCGGCAGCAAGTAAGCGGAAACATCCTCCGGCAGGGGAAAATCGGCTGCGTGGCTTTCACTCACCAGCAGGGTTTCCACATAGAAGGCGGAGGCAAGGGCTTCCTCTACCATTTTTCGCCCTTCCACCAGAAAACAGCCGGTTTCTTTGCGGCCTTTCCGCTCCTTCAGGGATCGCCAGGCCATGACTTTGGGATTCTTAAGACTGGTGAGGGAGTCCATGGGGATCCGCCTCCTTTGCGTCGGCACGCATGTTCAGCAGCATGCCAATGGCAACGGCAATGCCGCCAAGCACCGTGCCCAGGGAGAATCGTCCTGCCAGCGCATCAATGACCACTCCGGAGAAAATTTCGCCCACAAAGGTGATGATGGTCATCTGCAAGGCGGACAGGCGGGGCGTGGCCACATTGCACAGGAAAATGCCCAGCGCACCCAGCACGCCGCCCAGGTAAATGGTGAAGGGCTGACCGGCAGCAGGGAAGGGGGTGCTGAGCTGGAAGCCGGACAAAGCGAACAGCAGCACACTGCCGGTAAGACCGGTGACATAGTTCATCAGGGTCGAATGACCGATGCCGGCGGTTTCCGACAGGGTTGCGTTGAATGTGCGGGCAATAACGATGGTGTATCCGCTGAGGAAGCCCAGCAGCACCGCCATGATCATGTCGCTGCCGCCGCTGAGCTTGCCATCGGAGAGCAGGAGCATCAGCACACAGCCAATGGTCATGACCAGAATGGCCAGTGCCTTGCCCATGCGGAAGGGATGCTTGGCTGCACCGAAAAGCCCAAAGTGATCCACAATGGCGGAGCAGGTCATCTGCCCCAGCAGCATCAGCACCAGATTCAGGGTGACGCCAAGCACGTTAATGCTCAGGTTGGAGCAAATAACGGTGAGAATGCCCACTACGCCGCCAAGATACTGATACCAGGGTGCACGTCCCTTTCGGCGGCTCCAGCCGCACAGGGCGGCAGGCAGCAGGGTAATCAGCCCTGCCAGGTGAATAATGGCAGGGGAAAACCAGCCGCCATACACAGCTGTCAGGGAGGCGTTAATGGCGTTCATCAGGGTAATCAGAATGCCGTAGAAGCCGGCAATCAATGTATACTGCATGGGTGTACTTTCTCCCTAAAAATTAGTTGGTACCACGGAAACCCTTGCCGATGATTTCGCCCGTGTTGGTAATCAGCAGGAAGGCACCGGGATCCACACGCTTCACTTCCCGGCGGAGCAGCACGGCTTCCCGCCGGTTGACCACCGTCAGCAGCACGGTGCGGCCTTCATGAGTATAAGCTCCCTCGCCGTGGAGCTCGGTGGCGCCACGCTTCAAGGCTACGGTGATATATTCCACAATCTTTTCAGGCTTGGTGGTGATGATGTGGAAGCACTTGTGGGTATTGATGTTTTCAAGCACCATGTCCACCATGACGGACTTGATAATGAGACCCAGCACGCAGAACAAGCCGGTCTCCATGCCGAAGGCTACACAGGCCATTAGGGTTATGGCACAGTCGGAGCACATGAGGGCGGCACCGATGTTTAGGCTGGTGTATTTCCGCAGGATCATGGCCACAATGTCCGTACCGCCGGAGGAAGCATCCAGGTTGAACAGAATAGCGGAGCCTACCGCAGGCAGTCCCACGGCAAACAGCAGCTCGGCAAAGGGTTGGGAGGTCATGGGGGCCTTTAAAGGCAGCACCACTTCCATCAGCTGAATGAAGCCGGACATGAGCAGTGACGCATAGGCAGTGCGGACGCCGAAGCTGCGGCCGAAAATGGCAAAGCCGATGATCAGCAGCGCCACGTTAATGATGGTGACAAACGTGCCGGGGGTGATCCAGGGGAAGTAATGTGCCAGCACCACGCTTAAGCCGCTGACACCTCCTGTGGAGAAGTTATTGGGAAACTTGAAGAAGTAGATGCCCACCGCCATCAGCAGTGTGCCGAAGGTGATGAGCAGCCACTCCTTCAAGGTCTGGTTAAGCTTTACTTTCTGTGCCATGAACTGGCCCTCCTGCTTGCAAGAAAAAATTCAGAACAGCAACGATTATAACACGTCCTGATAGGGATGACAAGGTGAAACGCAAGGAATTGCAAGGGATTATCCATGCTATTGAAAACCGGGAATCCCATCTTGACGTTTTTCTGCATCTCCTGTATACTCTATATTACAGGAACGTTTATTCGTTATGTTTTGCCGGAAGGAGGCGCAGAGGATGGGGGAACGCACTTACATCGCCATTGACCTGAAGTCCTTCTATGCCTCTGTGGAGTGCCGAGAACGGGGACTTGATCCGCTGAACACCAACCTGGTGGTAGCCGATGAAAGCCGCACGGACAAAACCATTTGCCTGGCTGTCACCCCGTCCTTGAAAAGTCTGGGGATTCCCGGCCGCCCACGGCTGTTTGAGGTAAAGCAGAAGGTGCGGGACGTGAATGCCAAGCGGCAGTCTGCCGCCCCAGGCAGAAAACTGACCGGCAGCACCTACACTTTCTCTGATTTGCAGGCCAATCCTGCCCTTGGGGTGGATTTCCTCATTGCGCCGCCCCAAATGGCACGGTACATGGACTATAGTGCCCGCATTTATGCCATTTACATGCGATACGTTGCCCCGGAGGATGTGGTGGTTTACTCCATTGATGAGGTCTTCATGGATGTGACCTGCTACCTGGCGGCCTGCGGGCTTTCCGCCCATGATTTTGCCATGAAGATCATTCTGGATGTGCTGGCGGAAACCGGCATTACGGCCACGGCTGGCATCGGGACTAATTTGTTTCTGTGCAAGGTGGCCATGGATATCGTAGCCAAGCATATTCCGCCGGATGCGCATGGGGTGCGCATTGCCCATCTGGATGAAATGACCTTCCGTCAGACCTTGTGGGATCACCGCCCCTTGACGGATTTCTGGCGTGTGGGGCACGGCTATGCCCGGAAGCTGGAGGCTCACGGCATGTTCACTATGGGGGATGTGGCGCTGTGCTCCCATGTGCATGAAGAGCTGCTGTACAAGCTGTTCGGGAAAAATGCAGGGCTGCTTATTGACCATGCCTGGGGCTGGGAACCCTGCACCATTGATGTGATCAAGGCTTATCGTCCAGCAAGCAACAGTTTGACTTCCGGCCAGGTGCTTCATTGCCCCTATGAGGCGGAAAAGGCTCGGCTTGCCCTGCGGGAAATGGCGGACCTGATGGCACTGGATCTGGTGGATAAGGACTTGGTGACGGATCAGCTGGTGATTGCGGTGGGGTATGACATTGAAAACCTGACGGATCCAGCTAGGCGAGCCGCTTATCACGGAGCGGTGGAGCAGGATCATTACGGACGGCAGGTACCCAAGGCCGCTCATGGCTCGATGAATCTGGATGACTACACCGCTTCCGCCAGAAAAATCATGGATGCTGCCGGAGCACTTTTCGACCGCATTGCAGACTCAAAACTGCTGATTCGCCGGTTGACACTGGTGGCGAATCACGTGCTTCCTCGAGGCGAAGCACCGGTGCAGTCAATGGAGCAGATGGATCTGTTCACGGACTATGCCGCTGAGGATGCCAAGAGGCAGGCGGAGGAAGCAGAACTGGAACGGGAACGAAAGCTGCAAACAGCGGCTTTGTCCATTAAGAAGCGTTTCGGCAAAAACGCCCTCCTTCGCGGGATGAACCTGCAAGAGGGCGCTACTGCCATGGATCGTAATGCACAAATTGGTGGACACAAGGCATAATGCCGCCCCATCATGCAAAGGAATCGAGATTATCGTCTTAACCCTTTTGGATAATGGTTCTTCATCTGTCCGTCAGAGCACTTGCCCCAGCCTAGGCATAGTCCGTCATACTCAGCCAATACCCAACCCTTGAGGGCATCAGGCACGGCCAAGGCTTCCCCACGGAGGTACAAAACGGCCTGTTCATCCGTCAGGACAACATGGGGAAAATCCGGCGAAACATCTGCTACTGCCCAGGCGTGATCCGGCTGAAACAGTTTTCCCTTCACACTGCCCAGATGCAATCCGCACCGCAGCACCTTCAGCCCGCGAACATCCGGGCAATCAGGCAAGGATACCAAGATGTCGCCCAGCAGATGGGTAGGTGCAGGCGCATGCTTGCCGGCAAAGCTTCCATACACCTGCCGCTGATCCTTACCTGGTGTGGGAAGACTGGCATCCAGGGGTAACATGGCAGTTCCTTGACCCTGCCGGTGCAGCAGTGCCACAAAGTGTCCTTCTCCACGCATTCGGTGGGGATAGCAGGTCAGCATGCCTTCCGGGGCATCTGCTCCGGGCAAATGAAAGGGCGTCAGGGTGAAGTCGCTGTGCCGCTGCAGGAAAGCTGCCACCGTATCCTCGTTTTCCACAGGATTCAGGGTACATGTGGAATATACCATGCGCCCGCCCGGGCGCACTAGCAAAGCAGCAGCATCCAGAATTTCCGCCTGTCGCTTGGCACATCCGGCAGCGTTTTCCGGCGACCATTCTGCACGGGTTTCCGGGTGGCGGCGGAACATGCCTTCTCCCGAACAAGGAGCGTCTACTTGCACTGCGTCAAAGCCCTCCGGCCACCGGGCAGCCAGCTTGTCCGGCATGGCACTGACCACCAAAGCGTTGGTAACGCCCATGCGCTCGATGTTCCGGGAAAGAATCAGGGCACGCTTGGGCACAGGCTCGTTGCACACCAGCAAGCCCTGACCGGCCATGGCAGCGGCAAGCTGGGTGCTCTTTCCACCGGGAGCACCGCACAAATCCAGCACCTTTTCCCCTGGCTGGGGGGCAAGCACGGCAGCAGGCAGCATGGCACTGGGCTCCTGCAAGTACCATGCTCCTGCCTCATGCAGGGGGACAGCCCCGGCATTGGACTCCGGGGAAAGATAGTATCCGTTTGTTGCCCAAGGCACAGGTTCCCCAAGACCTTGGGGCTGCTGCTGCGCCTGCTTTCGGGGATTCAGCCGGATGCCCCGCTGACAGGGCTCCTCCAAGGCGTGCAAAAAAGCAGGCAGCTCATCCCCAAGCTGTCTGGCCATACGGGTCAAAAATGCTTCAGGCCACAGATCCATGCAGATGCCCTCCTCGGGAATTTTTTCATACAACCAGAAAAAGGAGACAAGCCAAAGGCCTGCCTCCTCTTTTCATGTTCTCTTACGCCTGAGGAGCGTCTTCTGCCTGGGGCAGCTCTTCCACAGGGGTTTCATCGGTAGCGACCAGCTCAAACTCTGCATCGCCGGGGATTTCATCGCTGTAGTTGAAGGCTTCCTCTTCCAGCACCTGACGGATGCTCAGGGAGATCCGCTTCTTTTCGGGATCCACGCTCAGCACCTTCACCCGTACGGTCTGGCCAACCTGCACAGCATCTTCCACCTTGGCAACCCGGTTCAGGGCGCACTGGGAAATGTGTACCAGACCATCCAGGCCGGGCTCCAGCTCAACGAAAGCGCCGAAGTCGGTGATGCGGACAACCTTGCCCTCCACAATGGAGCCCTCAGGATACTTCTCCTGAGCGTTGTCCCAAGGACGGGGCTGGAGCTGCTTGTAGCCCAGCTGAATCCGGTCACGGTCACGATCCAGGGACAGGATCTTCACGTCCACTTCCTGGTTGGGCTGCACAACCTCGTTGGGATGCTTGATGTGACCCCAGCTCAGGTCGGTGATGTGGATCAGGCCGTCTACGCCGCCAACATCCACGAATGCGCCGAAATCGGTCAGCCGGCGAACGATACCGTGAATCACGATGCCTTCTTCCAGCTTGTCCCATGCTTCCTTCTTCTTAGCGGCAGCTTCTTCAGCGATGACTGCCTTGCGGCTGGCCACAATGCGCTTCTTCTGCTTGTCCACTTCGATGATCTTCAGCTTCATGTCCTTGCCCACGAAGTCGCCGATCTTTTCCACATAACGCTGGCTCAGCTGAGAAGCGGGCACGAAAGCGCGCACACCGCCAACATCGGCAATCAGGCCGCCCTTTACGGCTTCCTTGCCAACGCCTTCCACAACCAGTTCACCGGCGTCGTACTTGGCCATCAGTGCATCCCAAGCCTTGCGGTTCGCGATATTACGCTGGCTCAGCACCACATCGCCCTCACCGTCATTGATCTTGACAACCTCGGCCTCGATCTCGTCATCGACCTTGACGTCGGACTGCATCAGGTCAGCACGCTTAATGCGGCCATCGGCCTTGTAGCCGGGAATGCTCACGCATACGTCGTCGTCGGTCACGGTCAGCACCTTGCCGGTAATCTGCTGACCAGGGCGCAGCTTGGTCTGCTCTTCGGCAGCAAGCAAAGCGCCAAAGTCCATGGATTCATTGTCAGTCATGCGGGTTACAACCTCCTTAAGTGAACCGTCAGGTGTGGAAGCACCGGCGGTTATTCCTATGATATCGATATTCATATTTGCAAAGCCCGCCGGAATTTCCGACGCACGCTCTACCAAAATGGTTCGCGGACACCGTTCCTTACATGCCGCATAGAGCTTTTTCGTGTTGGCGCTGTTCCGACCGCCGATAACGATCATGGCATCCGCCCTGGAGGCAAGCTCCTTGGCCTCTCTTTGCCGGGTTTCTGTTGCGGAGCAAATGGTGCAGTGTTTTTCCAGGCAAGCCACCTTCCGGCTCAGTACCTGGGTAATGGCTTCCCACTTTTCAGGGGGGAAGGTGGTCTGTGCAGCTGCCAGTGCCCGATCCATGACCGGGAGAGCCTCTGCCTCTTCCACCGTATTCACCACATAAACTGAACCGTGTGCCCAGCCTGCGGTGCCACGCACCTCGGGATGCTCTTGCTCGCCGATCAAAATCACCGGCGTGCCGTCCCGGGAGCCTTCTGCCACAATCTTGTGCAGCTTCGCCACGAAGGGACAGGTTAAATCCTGCACGGTGCAGCCGTTTTCTTTCAACTGCGCCAACACATCAGGAGAAACCCCGTGGCTGCGAATCAGCACCTTGCGTCCTGCCGCCTGTCCAATATCCTGCACAGGGGAAACGCCCAGTGCTGCCAGTTCTGCCACCACTTGCGGATTATGGATCAACTCACCCAGGGTACAGGCATTTTCACCTGACCGAGCAACCTCCATGGCTGCCTGCACGGCACGCTTCACGCCCATGCAAAACCCTGCATGTTCCGCAATCTCCAGTGGCATACCCGGCTCCTTTCGCAAAAGGCTCTAGTTGTTTATCGTTCGCCGCAAAAGGGGAAATTCCTTCTTTTTAGCAGAAAAAAATTATTTCTGCTCGGCCATGGCGGCATAGGTGGCAGTAATCCGCTCCAGCAGCTCCTGACAGGTTTCCTTGTTCACGCCCTGCTGCCGCAGATCCTCCGTGGGGATTGGTGAACCAATGTAGCAGTCCGTACGGTGGAACATGCGGAATTTTGGGGTGATGTACATGGGAATTACCGGGGCGCCGCTTCGCAGGGCAATCATGGCCACGCCACCCTCGATTTCATCCATCAGACCCTGATGATGCCTTGTTCCTTCCGGGAAAATGCCCAATATCTGCTTGTTCCGCAGGGCAGAAACACAGGCTCGCATGGCGGTCATGTCCGTGCTGTGACGTTCCACAGGGATGATGTGCATATTCCTGAGAATGAAGGATACCAGCTTATTCTTAATCAGTTCCTTCTTCCCCAAGAACGTCACGTCATGCTTTTTAATAGCATAGGCCATAATCACCGGATCCATGAAGGAAGAATGGTTGGCAATAATAATGTAAGGCAGCTCCCTGGGAATGTTTTCCTTCCCATGATAGAACACCGGTGCTAAGGTGTGGAAAACGATGGCCGCCAAGAAGCGAGCAATCACATAAAAGAAGGATTTCTTTTGCTTAGGCTGCTTTTCTTTCTTTTCGTTCGTTTCACTCACACTCGCTTCGCCTCCGCAAGGGCTGCAATGGCATCCACCACCGCAGCAAAATCCATGGCTGTGGTATCCAGCACCACCGCATCCTCTGCCGGACGGAGAGGATCGACGGCCCGGTTCATATCCTGCTGATCCCGCTTCTTCAAGTCTTCCAGCACCTGTTCATAGGTGTCCGGGCTTCCCTTGCTTTCCAGCTCCAGAAAGCGGCGGCGTGCCCGTTCTTCGGGGGAAGCGGTCAGGTAAATCTTCAAGGTGGCATTGGGCAGCACCCGGGTGCCGATGTCCCGACCATCCAGCAGCATATCCTGCCGGGATGCCAACGCTTGCTGAAGCTTCACCATGCTCTGCCGTACGTGGGCATACCGAGCTACGGTAGATGCAGCCATGGACACTTCTTCCGTGCGGATCAGCCCAGTCACATCTTCACCGTTCAGCAGGGTGTGCTGCCCTTCATGACCGTATCGAACGTCCACGGCAATCTGGTCGCACACGGTGCATACACCGGCTTCATCCTTGGGGTCAACACCCTGACGAATAGCGGCCAGCCCTACGGCACGGTACATAGCACCTGTATCTAGGTGAAGGATGTTCAGCCGCCTTGCGACTGCATCCGCTACAGAAGACTTGCCTGCCCCTACCGGGCCATCGATTGCCAGATTCAACGGCATTGTTCCATTACCCCTTATTTCGATTATATGGTGCGATGACCCATGCCAACGCATACTTCATTCAAGTGACCTAATCCGATGCCGAAGAACACGGCCACCGCCACATGCTCCCCACGGCGGGCAACACCGATTTTGCCGCCGACGCTTAATCCCAGTGCCTTGCCGGCAACCTGACTGAGGGCTTCCCGGGCAGCACCTGCTACGGTGCCTTCCTCATGATGGGTATCGCCGATTAAACCTTCTCGTTTAGCACATACCACCGCCCGCTCCACCATTTTCATAATGGAAGGAACGAACTCGCCGCCGAAGTCCGCTGCGGCTGCCAATATATCACTTGCTGCTAAAGTGTCCTTCTGGGCATTTTCCTCCTGCCTTGAGGCGGACATGGCCATCATAATGGCTCCCCGGGCAACTTCCCGGCTATCTGTTTCTCCGTTTGTCATGGGCTCACCTCCTTGCTCGCAATATACCTATTATAACTTACTTTTTCCATGAGGGCAAGATGATTTCAACTGTCAAAAAGAGGCAATAGCGATGATCTTCGCACTGCGTCGCAGACTTTTTCAAAAAAGGGGTTGACATTCCGGACAAAATCGTGTATTATACCTCTTGTCGCCAATGAGCGGCGAATGTCGCGGGGTAGAGCAGTTTGGTAGCTCGTCGGGCTCATAACCCGGAGGTCGTAGGTTCAAGTCCTACCCCCGCAACCATGTGGCTCCGTAGCTCAGTTGGCTAGAGCATTCGGTTCATACCCGGAGTGTCATAGGTTCGAATCCTATCGGAGCCACTTTAACCTGTCGAGTGATCGACAGGCTTTTTTATTGAAAAACTGCTCACCTAGCAAGATACCATTGCAAATGCCGGGAAATCAAAACGCCAGTGGACAAAACGCTCCTTTTGCTGTATAATCTTTATGAAGCGAATGCACGAACTCCCCTTTATGGGGATGATCCGGTTTCGACGGGAGTGTCGAGGGCGGGATAAGCGAGCCGCGGCCCCTGAACCGCGTAACAACGGGGAAAACAAGTAACTGACAATAACGAATTCGCTTTCGCGGCTTAATGCCGTGACGTTGGCCCGGGCTGCCCACGTGCCCGGTAACTGACGTCATTTACGTGGGGAACGAGCACACCTAAGCTTTGCAGTGTGTCCGTATCATGAAGCTACTGAAGCTGACAGCCTGTCTGTGGGCGGTCGGCAGAGGGAATGTTAAATCATAGACTGCGCTCGGAGAAGGTTCCGCACAAGAGCTTTCGGACAGGGGTTCGACTCCCCTCATCTCCACATGGATCCACCGTGATTTCGATAGAAGGACGGTGGAATTTTTGTATGCTTTGCGTTTTGCATTTTCCTTTTCACTGGATATATCCGCGGAAATGTGGTATACTGGTATTAGCATGTGGTAAAGTGCGAAATTGTGCGACGAAATGGGGGATGCGGCAATGTTCACGCCAAAGATCAGAAATGAGCAGACTGATCTGCTGATGAAGGCGGTGCTGGAACTCAAGGATGAAGAGGACGCATATCGCTTTTTTGAGGACGTGTGTACCATTACGGAGCTGAAGAGCATTGCCCAGCGGCTGGAAGTGGCGGTTATGCTTCGCAAGGAAACCACCTATCAGGTGATTGCCAAGGAGACCGGCGCATCTACAGCTACCATCAGTCGGGTGAACCGGGCACTGACATATGGTGCGGACGGCTATCACCGGGTACTGGATGCCATGGAAAAGAAAAACGAATTGCCTGAATAAGCGCAGAGAATTCCAGAAGCAGGCGATGCGTTTTCGGCATCGTTTGTTTCTTTATGGGGCTTTGCCCTTTGAATGCGTTTTGTGTGATGTGTTGGGGAAAAAGAAGGTAGGATGAGAAAATGGATCTTTCAATGCTGAACCAAGAGCAGCGGCTGGCTGCTGAAACTCTGGAAGGACCGGTGCTGATTCTCGCAGGTGCCGGCAGCGGAAAAACCAAGGCACTGACCTGCCGTGTGGCCAATTTGATGGATCACGGCGTGGAACCGTGGTCGATTCTGGCACTGACCTTCACCAATAAAGCCGCCAAGGAAATGCGGGAACGTATCAGTCAATTGGTGGGGGAGAAGTCGGAAGATGCATGGATCTCCACCTTCCACTCTACCTGTGCGAAAATCCTTCGCCGGGATATTGAAAAGCTGGGCTATACCCGCTCCTTTGTCATCTATGATGATGACGATCAGGCGGCAACCCTGAAGGAAATTCTGAAGCGGCTGAACGTGGACGAAAAGTTCCTGCCCCCCAAGGAAATCCGTGCGAAAATTTCTGATGCGAAGAATCAGCTGATGGGACCTGATGAGTGGTTTCAGCAGAGCGAACGGGACTATCGCAGTCAGATGATTCACGATGTGTTCTTTGAATACGAAAATCGGCTGAAGGCACAGAATGCGCTGGATTTCGATGATTTGCTGGTGAAGACGCTGACCTTGTTTGCAGATCATCCGCCGGTGCTGGACAGCTATCGCCGCCGTTTCCGCTATGTGATGGTGGACGAATACCAGGATACCAACTTTGCCCAGTATCAGCTGGTGAAGCTGCTGACGGCGGAGAGCCGCAACCTGTGCGTGGTGGGCGATGATGATCAGTCCATCTATGGTTGGCGTGGTGCGGATATTCACAACATCCTGGATTTCGAAAAGGATTACCCGGATGCTACGGTGATTAAGCTGGAGCAGAATTACCGTTCCACGGCCAATATTCTGGATGCGGCTAATCAGGTGATTGCCCACAACGTGGGACGGAAAGAGAAAGCCCTGTGGACGGAAGCCGGCGAGGGAGAACCCATCAAGCTGTTCTGCGCCGGTGATGAGCGGGAAGAGGCTGCCTGGGTGGCAGACCGTATTCGTCAGCTGTCCCGGCAGGGAGAACCTTACGGCAATGTGGCGGTGCTCTACCGTGCCAATGCCCAGAGTCGTGTGTTGGAAGAAATGCTGATGCGTTCCGGTATCCCCTACAAGGTTTTCGGCGGACAAAAGTTCTATGACCGCCGGGAAGTACGGGACGTGATTGCTTACCTCCGTGTGATTGTTAACCCGGCAGACGATGTAAGCCTGCGCCGCATTATCAACGTGCCCAAGCGTTCCATTGGCGACAGCACGGTGCTGGAGCTGGTGCGCCATGCACGGGAAAACGAAATGCCCCTCTTCAGCGCACTGACGGACATGCCTACAACCCTGTCTGCACGGCCGAGAAAGTGCGTCACGGATTTCGCAACCATGATGACCATGCTCATGGCCATGAAGGAGACCATGCCGCTAAGTGCATTCGTGCAGGAATTGGTGGACAAGACCGGCCTGCTGGCGCAGTATCAGCGGGAAGATACGGATGATGCCCAGGCACGGGTGGAGAACATTCAGGAATTCCTGGGTGCTGTGGAAGAATTCGCCCATGCGGATGAAAAAGCCACACTGGAAGATTATCTGGAAAACGTGGCACTGGTAACGGATCTGGATCAGGCGGAGGACGAGCGGGGTTATGTGACCCTGATGACCCTCCACTCTGCCAAGGGTCTGGAATTCCCGGATGTGTTTATCCCCGGCATGGAGGAAGGGGTTTTCCCCTCCGGCCGCAGCTTGACCAATGATGAAAAGATGGAAGAAGAACGGAGGCTGTGCTATGTGGGCATTACCCGGGCACAGAAGCGGCTGTTCCTTTCCAGGGCAAGCCAGCGGATGCTGTATAACCAGATTAACCACAATGCCCCCAGCCGCTTCCTGACGGAGATTCCTGAACGGCTTTTGCAGGATGACTGGGCGGAAAAGAAGCAAGCGGCATTCCGCAACGTTCCTCAGCCCACTCGGACACGGAGCGCTGCCAGCGGCTATGGACTTCGCTCCACGCCGGAAGTCAGCAAGCTGGGTCAGCCGAAGCTGACCTTCCACGGGGAATCCCTGAACATTCCCGGGGTAAACAAAGGATTCGCTCCAACTCAGACCGCTCCCACCGGTGCCATGCAGAGCCTGTTCCAGAAAGGCGACCGGGTAATGCACCGTAAATTCGGCGAAGGCAATGTGGTGGAGGTTCGGGGCAAGGGCTCCGATGCTCGTATTCTGATTGAGTTTACCGCCTATGGCGTGAAAGAATTCTCACTGTCTATCGCACCCATTGTGAAACTGGGGGACGACGAATGAATGCGCTTGAATCGCAGATGCAGGCACTGGTAGACCGGCTGAACGAAACGGCCTATGCCTATTATGTGCTGGACAAACCGGAAATTTCCGACATGCAGTGGGATCAGCTCTACGATCAGTTGGTCAAGCTGGAAAAGGAAACCGGCGTAGTGCTGCCGGATTCTCCTACCCATCGGGTAGGTGGAGAGCCGCTGAAGGGCTTCGAGCAGCATACCCATCTCCACCGGCTGTGGAGCATGGACAAGGTGCAGTCCATCGGCGCACTGGAAGACTGGATCCGCCGCACAGAGAAGCTGGCAGGACAAACAGACCTGCAATATTACGTAGAGTATAAATTTGATGGCCTGACCCTGAACCTGACCTATAACGATGGCAAACTGGTGCAGGCGGCTACCCGGGGCAACGGCATTACTGGTGAGGCAATTTTGCCCCAGGCCAGAACCATCCGCACCGTGCCGCTGACAATTCCTTATAAGGGATTGCTGGAAGTGCAGGGCGAATGCATCATGCGCCTGAGCACACTGGAGGCGTACAACAAGACTGCGGCTGAGCCTTTGAAAAATGCTCGCAATGCAGCCGCCGGAGCACTGCGGAATCTTGACCCGGCAGTGACAGCAGCACGTAAACTAGATGTGTTCTTTTACCAGATCGGCACCATTGAGAATCCTCCTTACAGCACCCAGCCGGAAATGCTGAACTTCCTGCGGCAGAACGGTTTCCAGGTAAGCCCTTATCTGGGCACACCCCATTCCCAGGCGGAGCTGGAGGAGTGCATTCGGGAGATTGAGCAGCAGCGGCCTACGTTGGACTTCCTGATTGATGGCGTGGTCATCAAAATCGGTGACTTTGCCCTCAGAAGCCGCATGGGTTTCACGGAGAAATTCCCTCGCTGGGCGGTGGCTTACAAGTTCGAAGCGGAAGAAAGCGTCACCACCTTGCGCCGGGTGACTTGGGAGCTGGGACGCACCGGCAAGCTGACGCCTTTGGCACATCTGGATCCGGTGGATTTCTACGGTGTTACCGTGCGGAAGGCGACCCTGAACAACTGGGGCGACATTCAGCGCAAGCAGGTGGCCATCAATGCTCCAGTATGGATTCGCCGATCCAACGACGTGATTCCGGAAATCATGGGTCGTGTGGGCGAGGCAGAACCGGGAGAGATCCCCATTGAGAAGCCTACCCATTGCCCTGCCTGCGGTGGAGAATTGACGGAACGGGGTGCTCACCTTTTCTGCATGAATCGGGTCAGCTGCCGTCCTCAGGCGGTTGCTCGACTGGATCATTTTGCCGGCAGGGATGCCATGGATATTGACGGCTTCTCGGAGAAAACAGCGGAGCAGCTATATGACCAGAAGAACGTGCGAGACCCGGCAGACTTGTATCACCTGACCCGGGAAGATGTGCTGTCTCTTGATGGATTCAAGGATAAGAAAGCGGATAATCTGCTGAAGGCACTGGAGAAGAGCAAGGACTGCGCTTTAGATGCTTTCCTTTTTGCAGTTGGCATTCCAAACGTGGGTCGGAAAACGGCACGGGATATTGCGACAGCCTTCGGTACCTTGGAGAAGGTACAGGAAGCCACCATGGAACAGTTGGTTGCCATCCCTGACGTGGGGGATATTGTGGCGCAGAGCATTCTGGAGTTCTTCTCCTTTGAAGAAAACCGGGTCATGATTGACCGCTTGCTGAAGGCCGGTGTCAAGCCTCGGGAAATGCAGGGCAAGGCAGAAGGCGTCCTCAGCGGTAAAACCGTGGTGGTCACGGGCACCCTGCCTAATCTTTCTCGGAAGGATGCGGAAGAGCTGATTCGCCGGCACGGCGGCACGGCTGCCTCCTCCGTCAGCAAAAAAACGGCGTTTGTGGTGGCAGGCGAGGCTGCCGGCAGCAAGCTGGATAAGGCACAGGCTCTGGGCATCGAAGTGATTGACGAAGCAGAGCTGATGCGACGGGTAGGAGAAGGCTGAACGCAGGCTCAATTGCCCATGGAAAAAACAACAATTTTCTGACAAAGTATGATATAATCGTGGCGGTGATTTGCGGCAAGGAATCACCGCCATTTTGCTTGTAAAGGAAGATCAAACAATGGAAAATGTAAAGGGCACCTGGAAGACCACGGTCACGGAAGAAGTGACGGCGAAGGCCATGGGCAGCGGCTCTCTGCCGGTGTTTGCCACCCCTGCACTGGTTGCACTGATGGAGCATGCGGCCTGTGAAGCACTGGCAGGCTCTCTGGATGAAGGTATTACCACAGTGGGCACCAAAATGGATGTGGATCACGTGGCGGCAACGCCTGTAGGCATGGAAGTGTGGGCAGAAGCAACCCTGACCGCTCAGGAAGGCCGGGGCTACAGCTTTGACATTACTGCCTATGATGCCTGCGGCGTGATTGGCACGGCCAAGCATCAGCGTGTAAGCGTGAAGGCAGAAAAGTTTGTGGCCAAGGCAGAAGCCAAGAAGGGCTGAGCGTAACAAGAAAGGCAGGGACGATGAAAGATGAAAAAGACCATACTGAAGCGAGGACTCCTTTTCGTGCTGGCGTTCCTGCTGCTTTTTTCTATCGCCGGGGCAGAAACGGAAGATGTAGACGCGCAGGCGGAGAAAATCTTTCGTGCCCATAAGACCACCGGTGGTACGGTGCTGGTGGCCAAGGACGGGGAAATTGTTTACCGGATGAATTATGGATTCATGAACAAGAAGCAGCAGATTCCGGTGGATGATAGCACCCATTTCCGTGTAGCCTCGGTCACCAAGATGGTCAGTGCCATGTATGTGATGCAGCTGGTGGAGCAGGGGCTGGTGGACTTGGATGCGGATGTATCCGACTATCTGGGCTTCTCCATGCGAAACCCTCACTACAGGGATACGCCGATTACCCTGCGGATGCTCATGACCCATACGGCTTCCATTTCACGCAAAAGCGGGGTTAGGGGACGCACGCTGGAAAGCCTGTTGGGCACCAAGTCTACTTCCCTTTACCTGAATGCCATGCCGGGGCGAAAATATACCTACTCGAATCTGGGTGCGGGCATTATGGGCTCCATCATTGAAAGCGTTACGGGAAAGAATATCAACGATGCGGTGACGGAGGGCATTTTCCAGCCCTTGCAGATGGATGCGGCTTATCACCCTGCCCTGATTCAGGATCAGGACAGCATTACCAACGTGTATGACAATAACTGCACCCTGAAGACGGCGGCGCAAAAGCTGATTGAGGAAGAAGGGGACGACGGCGTTGATCCGGCTCGCCACTACAATATCACCGTGGGCAGCCTGTGGATTACAGGGGAGGATCTTCTGCGTCTGGGTATGCTGATGTGCGATGGCGGCGAGCTGGACGGCATCCGTCTTTTGCAGGAAGATACCGTGGCGGAAATGACGTCGGATCAGCAAGGCAAGGGCGGCATTACAGCCGATACCCCTTACGGACTGTGCGTCAATCGGAATGACACATTGATTGAGGATCGGATGGTCTACGGTCATCAGGGCATCAGCGGTGCCATTGCCGCCAATGTGTACTATGAGCCGGAAAGTCGCTTCGTGTTTGTGCTGATCACCAACGGGTGCAAGAACGGCATGAACAATCGGGTATGCGCCATTTCAAGGAAAATGTTTACCCTTATGTGGGAAAACTTCGGAGAAGAATAAAAGCATTTTGACCGGATGGGAGTTGCTGAAGCAATGACGGATGCATTTCTGCACAGGACATGGATTGATATTGATCTAGATAAGCTGATTGCCAACTATCGAACCGCCAAAAGTCTGACCCAAAGCACGGTGACCTGTGTGCTGAAATCCAACGCCTATGGTCATGGGGCGGTTCGGGTTGCACAGGCCTTGCAGGCGGATGGATGCGCAAGCTTTGCGGTAAGCTGTGCCCGGGAGGGCTTGCAGCTGCGGAAGGCAGGCATTCAGGGTGAAATTCTGGTCATGGGGCTCACGGAAGAAGATGCACTGCCGGAAAGCATCCGGGAAGGATTGACCCTGACGGCAGCCTCGGCAGGAGATTTGCAGCTCATGGAAAAGATCTGCGCCCAGGAGCACCTGAATGCAGCTGTTCATCTGAAGGCGGACACGGGCTTTCACCGTTTGGGCATTGCCTGCACGGAAGAAGCAGCAGAGAAAATTGCATCGGCGGCAAAGAGCCTTCAGCATGTTCGCATCGCCGGGCTGTACAGCCATCTGGGGCTGATCAACCGGGAACGGGATGAAATGCAGTATCAGCAGCTGATGACCATTAAGACCTTGCTGGAGCAGAAGGGCGTCAGCGTGCAGGACGTGCACCTGTGCGACAGTATCGGTCTGGTGCGGTATCCTCAGTGGCACATGAGCCGAGTGCGAGTGGGTGCCCTGCTTTTCGGGGTTCGTCCTTCCAGAAGCCAGCATATGCCCTTTGAATGCTTTGAGACGCTGACTTTTCGCACTACGGTGGCGCAGGTGCACCACGTGGAGGCTGGGGAGATTGTGGGCTATGGAGATGATCAGATTCTGACCCGCCCCTCTGTTATTGCGACCTTGTGCGCAGGCTACGGGGATGGTTATCCTCGGCATCTGTCCAACGGCAAGGGGCAGGTCATGATTCGTGGACATCGTGCGCCGGTGATCGGCCTGGTCTGCATGGATCAAATGATGGTGGACGTGACGGATCTTCCTGAGGTTCAGCCGGGAGACGTGGCTGACCTGCTGGGGGGCGGCATCGGGTACGGTGAAATGGCGGACTGGGCAGAAACCAACCGAAATGAATGCCTGTCCATCCTGTCCGCCAGACCCATTCGTGTCTATTGGCAAAAGGGACGGATCGTTACGGTAACGGACGATCTGCTCCGGGAAAGAAGGGATTTTGCATGAAGCTATCAGATTGGCAGGAAGCATTGAAGAACATTATGCCTCAGGTGATTGCCATGCGCCGAGAACTGCACCATCACCCGGAAAGAAGCGGAGAAGAGGCATGGACGCAGGCCTATATTGAAGAAAAGCTGACAGCACTGGGATTGGAAATCCATACCTTTCAGGACTGTCATGCGGTGATGGGGCTGATCCGCAACGGGGAAGGACCCTGCGTGGCGATTCGTGCGGATATGGATGCACTGCCTGTAACGGAAAAGACGGGCTTGCCCTTTGCTTCTGCACAGGAAGGCACCATGCATGCCTGTGGACACGATGCCCATATGGCATTGGCACTGGGCAGTGCCATGTGGCTGAGCACCCACAAGGATCAGTGGCACGGCACGGTGAAGTATTTCTTTGAGCCGGAAGAGGAAACCGTGGGCGGCGGCAAAATGATGACGGAACAGGGGTGCATGGAAAATCCTCATGTGGATGTGGTCATCGGACAGCATATGAATCCCCACTATGAGGCAGGGGCTTTCTTTGCCAAGCCCGGCTTTGTCAGCGGCGCAAGCGATGAAATTCGCCTGACGGTACAGGGCAAGAGCTGCCATGGTGCCTACCCGGAAAGCGGCGTTGATGCCATTGTGATTTCCGGGCAGATTGTTGCTGCCCTGCAGACCCTGGTCAGCCGTACCCTGTCGCCCTTTGACCCGGCGGTGGTGACCATTGGTACTATCGAAGGCGGACAGGCCAATAACATTGTCTGCGGCGAGGTGCACATGCGTGGCACGCTTCGCACCTTGTCGGAAACGACAAGGGTGAAGATGAAGGCCTTGATTGGCCGCACCGCTGCCGGCATTGCGGAAGCCATGGGCGGACACTGCGATGTGCAGCTGATCCCCAGCTATGGGGCTGTATACAATGACGATGGCTATTATGCCGTCATCGAAAAAGAAGCAGAAGAAATCCTGGGCAAGGACAAGGTCGTTCATCGGGATGCACCCAGCCTTGGGGTGGAGAGCTTCTATTACTTTGTGCGTGAAACACCGGGGGTGTACTACGACATCGGCAGCGGCATCGGCACGGCGCTGCATACGGAAACGTTCCTGGTAGATGAAGCGTGCCTGCTTCCTGGGGTCGCACTGCAGTGCGCCTCGGTGCTGGCACTGATGGAGGGGATCGAAGCATGAAGCTGTATCTTTCAGCCGATATTGAAGGCACCTGCGGCATTGCAGCCTGGGATGAAACGGAAAAGTCTAAGCCGGAGTATGCCGCCTTTGCCAACCAGATGAGCCGTGAAGTGGCGGCGGCCTGCGAAGGTGCCAATGCTGCCGGCACGGAATCTATTCTGGTGCGGGATGCTCATGATTCCGCCAGAAACATTCTGCCGGGGATGCTGCCGGAAAATGCCTGCATTTTCCGAGGCTGGGGTCGTGAACCTTATGCCATGATGAGCGGACTGGACGACAGCTTTGACGGTGCCGTGTTTACCGGCTATCATTCCGGCGCAGGGTGGGCAAGCAGTCCTCTGAGCCATACCATGAACCTGAACATTCACGGCGTACGGGTGAACGGTGAGGATTGCCCGGAGCTGATGATGAACTGCCTGACGGCGGCCATGCTGGGTGTGCCTACCCGGCTGGTGACGGGGGATGAAGGCATTTGTAGCTGGTTTGAACGGTATGTGCCGGGAGCCATCACCGTGCCGGTGAGCCGGGGCGTGGGCAACGGCAGCATTTCCGTTCATCCGGATAAGGCGGTTCGGCTGATTCGGGATGCGGCGGAGCAGGCCATGAAGCTGCCCAAGGAAAGCTGCATGTTCCCCCTGCCGGAGCATTTTACGGTGGAGGTCAGCTATGTTCGCCATGAATCCGCTAGACGAGCAGGTTGGTATCCGGGTGCGGAACAGATCGATGACCGGACGGTGCGCTTCTTCTGCGATGCGTGGATGGATGCACTGACCTTCTTCCATTTCTGCCTGTGAGGTGATGAACATGGTGTATCCCAAGCCTTTGCGCCCCGGCGATACGGTGCGGCTGATCGGCGTGGCAAGCCGTATTGCAGGGGAAGATTTGCCGGGTGAAGTTCGCAAGCGGGCGGAAATGCTGGAAGCACTGGGTTTCAAGGTGAAGGTCGATGCAAGCTGCTACAGAAAGTATGGCTACCTTTGCGGCACGGACGAAGAACGGGCACAGGCCTTGATGGATGCTTTCAATGACGACGGTGCAGATGGCGTGTGGTGCATTCGGGGCGGCTATGGCTGCCTTCGACTGCTGCCGCTGATGGATTGGCAGGTGATTCGTGCCAATCCCAAGGCCTTTGTGGGGTACAGCGACATTACAACCCTGCACATGGCCATGAACCAGCGGTGTCAGCTGGCTACTTTCCACGGACCTATGCCGGGCAATTTGCCGGAAGCCCCATGGGCAAAGCAAAGCCTGTTGACTGCACTTGCCGGTGAAGCGGAAGAGATGCTGAACCCGGCAGACTTGCCGCCGCTGGAAGTGCTGCATCCGGGGGTTGGCACAGGGGAGATAACCGGCGGCAATTTGTCGCTGGTAACGGCATCCCTCGGTACGCCGGATGAAATTGATACGAAAGGCAAGCTGCTCTTTCTGGAGGACGTGGGGGAACAGGTTTATGCGCTGGATCGCTATCTTCATGAGCTGAAGCAGGCTGGGAAGTTTGAGGCCTGCGCTGGGGTGATTCTGGGGCAATTTACCCGGTGCCCGGCGGAGAACGACGGCTTTACCCTGCACGAGGTGCTGCGGGATGTATTTGCAGATGTGCAGAAGCCCATTGTGAATGGCCTATGGGCAGGGCATGTTGACAATTCCTTGACGGTTCCTTTGGGACGAAAATATTGTATAGACACATTCACAGGAAATGTCCATCGCTGTGAATAATCTGAATGGGAAAGAGTGGAAAAACTCTTTCCCACTTTTCCGTTTTTGGGGTGGATATCGTTAAATAATGTACAAAGCAGGAAAAAAACATCCCATAGATTGCAAATTCTATGGAAAAGGGGATTGCAAGAAACCATTGCATCTTGTATAATAGAAAGCGAATTAACATGCAGATGGGAGCGTTCAACGTCATGTTGCGGTGCAAACTTAGCTTGGAGAGATGGAGCGAATGAGGCTGCGATGCAGTGCTTGTTCGCTTTTTCTCAAAACGCGGTTTTGCTGCTGAAACTGACGGCGTCTTCCATACTCATGGAGGAGGAAAAAGATTATGAGCACTGTTCACGTATTTGACCACCCTTTGATTCAGCACAAGCTGAGCATTATGCGAGACAAGAATACCGGCGTGAAGGAATTCCGCGAACTGCTGGACGAAATCGCCATGCTGATGATTTATGAAGTGACCCGCGATTTGCCCACGGAAGAAGTAGAAGTAGAAACCCCCATCTGCAAGTGCAAGACCCGTATGCTGGCTGGCAAGAAGCTGGCCGTTGTACCGATTCTTCGTGCAGGTCTGGGCATGGTGGATGGTGTGACCAACCTGATCCCTGCCTGCAAGGTGGGTCATATCGGACTGTACCGTGATCCGCAGACCTTGGAGCCTGTAGAATATTATTGCAAGCTGCCTGTGGACAGTGAAAATCGTGAACTGCTGGTGGTTGACCCCATGCTGGCAACCGGCGGCAGCGCCAGCGCAGCAATTACCTTTATTAAAAATCGTGGCTGCCACAATATTCGCCTGATCAACCTGATTGCCGCACCGGAAGGCATTGCACGCATTCAGAAGGATCACCCGGATGTGAATATTTATGTGGCTGGCTTGGATGATCATCTGAATGATCATGGTTATATTGTTCCTGGCTTGGGCGATGCAGGCGACCGCCTGTTTGGCACAAAATAACGCAGGGGAGAATGTATCCCCGACGGAAAGGTGGTGATTAGGTTGTCGCTGGAAGTATTAAGTCGTATCCGTGAGGCGGAAGAGCAGGCGGAGGGCGTGAAGCAGGATGCACAGCGGGAAGCACGGGACATGATCAAGTCCGTGGAAGCTGCCTGTGCTGCTCACGAGCGTGCCTCTGCGGTGGCGCAGCGCGGTATGTATCAGCAGCTGATGGAAGGCAAGCGGCAGACGGTTCTGCTCCACTTGAAAGAAAGCCGTGAGGCTGCGGATGCACAGGTGGCTTCAGAAATGAAGCAGGCTGAAGGACGGCTGGATCAGGCGGCAAGTCTGATCTTCGAAAGGGTCGTGAAGCATGGCAATCGTTGAAATGAAGCGAATCAATCTGCTGGCCATGCGGCAGGATCAGCGCAAGCTCTTTAAGGCTATGCAGCGGATGGGATGCGTGGAGGTTTCACCGATTCGGGAAGAGGAAGCCGAAGCGTATCGGGTGAAGGATTCGGGCAGGCTGGCTCAGGTGGAAGATACCATGAACCGGCTGACTTGGGTCATGAACCACCTGGGTCGCTACAACAAGCAGAAAGCACCCTTCATGGGCAATCGACCGGATGCACCGGAAGACGAGGTTGCCTACATTGCAGCCCATGAGGATGAGCTGACGGCTTTGCTGGATCATGCGGACAGCCTGGAAAAGCGAAGCGGTGAGTACAAGGGACAGCTGGCACGGATTGCCGCCGAGCAGGAACAGCTGACGCCTTGGCTGAGCCTTGATATCCCTGTAGAGGAAATCAAGAGCACCAAGGATGTGTTCCAGCAGGCAGGCACCATGAACAAGTCCGCTGTACAGGCACTCCAGCAGGCATGGAACGGCCGTGAAGTGTGCCTGGAAGTGCTCTGCGAGGTTCGGGAAAGTGCCTATGTGTGGGTGGCTGCCCATGCTTCCGTCAAGGAGGCCTTCCTTGCTGACCTGAAGGCTGCCGGCTATGCGCCCCAGTCCTTTGGTGACAACAAGGGACTGATCCGTGACCGGTATGAGGCCTTGAGCCAGGAGACGGAGAAGGTCAAAGCCGGGCAGGCTGCATTGGAAAAAGAATGGCAGACCATGGCGGAAAGCCTGACACGGCTGAAGATCTGGTACGACATGCTCTCTGTGGAGAGAGACAACCTGCAGGCGGCGGAACGCACCATCGGGACAGGCGCGACCTTCCTGATGCGTGGCTGGGTACCGGCTGCATTGAGCGAAAAGGTGCAGGCAAAGCTGCTGGAACTGTCGCCGTCGGCGGTGGTGGAAATTACCGACCCGGCGGATGATGATCCGCCGCCTGTGCAGCTGCACAACAACAAGTACGTTACACCCTTTGAATCCATCATTGAGGGATTCGCCCTTCCTGCACCCGGCAGTATCGACCCCACGGCAGTCATGGCACCTTTCTATGCGCTGCTGTTCGGCATGATGCTTTCCGATGCAGGCTACGGTCTCGTCATGGCTATTGCCATTCCCCTTTTGGTGAAGCTGAAGCAGCCGGCCAAGAGCAATCAAAAGCTTCTGTGGGTGCTGTTCTTCAGCGCATTGGCAACGGTGGTGTGCGGTGCGGTGTACAACACCTGGTTTGGTTTCAACCTGCCGATTAAGAGCATTCTGGATCCCATCAACGATCCGATGCCGGTCATGATTGTGTGCATGGGCATTGGCGTGATTCACCTGTACGCAGGCCTTTGCGTAGGCGCCTATGCCAACATCCGCAAGGGGAAACCGCTGGATGCAGTCTATGACCAGCTGAGCTGGATGCTTGCCGTGACCGGTGCCATCATGCTGGTGCTTGATGGCATTGCAGCGGAAATCGGCAAGTGGATGGCCATTGCAGGCGTTGCACTGATTGTGCTGTTTGCAGGCCGTGAGAAGAAGAATCCTTTCGCAAGGCTCATGGGCGGCTTGGGTGCTCTCTACGGGGCGACCAGCTGGATCTCCGACATTCTCAGCTACATGCGTTTGTTCGGCATGGGTCTGGCCACCGGCGTTATCGGCATGGTGATTAACCAGCTGATCGGCATGGTCTTCAGCGCAGGCATTGTGGGCAAGATCATCGGCAGCGTGCTGTTTGTCGGCGCACATGCTTTCAACCTGGGCATTAACGCCTTGGGCGCTTACGTCCATTCCTGCCGGCTGCAGTACATCGAATTTTTCGGCAAGTTCTACGAGGAAGGCGGCGTTGCTTTCAAGCCGCTGAACTACAATACCCGGTATGTCAACTTCAAAGAAGTTTGAACATTGTAAGGAGGAAATGAAACATGGAATTGCAATGGGGATTGATTCTGGCTTTTGCAGCAGCCGCAATCGCGGTAATTCTGCCCGGCATGGGCTCTTCCAAGGCTGTTGGTGCCTGCGGCGAAACCGCATCCGGTGTTTCTACTGAGAATCCTGAAGTGAACTCCAAGCTGCTGGTGCTGCAGCTGCTGCCTGCTACCCAGGGTATTTACGGCTTCCTGATTTCCGTCATCATCATGATCAAGACCGGCATCCTGTCCGGCAATCTGGCCAACGTTTCCCTGCTGCAGGGCATTGAACTGGTGATTGCTGCACTGCCTATTGCCGTTGTAGGTTACTTCTCCGCACTGAAGCAGGGTCAGGTTGCTTCCGCTGGCATGCTCATGACCGGCAAGCGTCCTGAAATGAGCGGCAAGGGCATCACCATGACCGTTATGGTGGAAACCTACGCCGTGCTGTCTCTGCTGGTTTCCTTCCTGGCTGTGAATGCCATCAACGTGGGTTAAGGAGCGAATGCTCATGAATGCAACTGCGATCCTGGAGAAAATCCAAGAGGAAGCAAAGGCGAATGCTGCTGCCATCCTCCAAGAGGCCAACGATCGCGCTGAAAAGATGCGCACTGCATCCGATGCCAAGATTGCATCTGCTAAGGCTGACATGGAAAAGAAGGCCAAGGCTGACGGTTTGGTAGAGGAACAGCGGCTGATCCGCATGGAAGAGCTGGATGGGCGCAAGCGCGTATTGGCGGCTAAACGCAGCCTGATTGAACGTGCCTTTGACGGCGCACTCCAAAAGATGGAGGCCATGCCTGCCAAGGAGGCCCGCACGTTCCTGCTGGAGATGATTCAGCAGGTAGCGGAAGGCGATGAACAGATCATCGTGGGGGCTGACCATGACGCATGGTTTGACGATACCTTTGTCACTGCGGCCAACGAAGCACTGAAGCAAGCAGGACGGAAGGCTGAACTGTCGGTTGCAAGCGAAAAGCGAAGCGGCGTCAGCGGCCTGATTCTTGCCAAGGATGATACGGAAATCAACTGCGGCTATGCCTCCATTCTGGAAAGCAAACGGCTGGAAATGGAAGCGGAGGTTGCCCAGGTCCTTTTCCCGGAAAAGTAACAAATCTGATTGAAAGAAGGGAGGGCTGGCCATGCCACAGGAAAGCGTGGGCTACGCCGTAGGACGCATCAGCATGCTGCGTCGTGACGCGCTGGATGCCAGTCGCCTGGAAAGACTGCTTTCCACGGCAAGCTATGCTGAAGCAAAGCGTACCCTTTCGGAAATCGGATGGACGGCCGCTGAAGAGGCGGATCATGAACAGCTGGCAATGGAGCGGGTTGCGGAGGCGAGCCGCATCGTGCGTCAGCTGTCCACCGATGAAAAGGTCACGAATTGTTTCTTACTGAAGTATGATATTGCCAATCTGAAAATGCTGCTGAAGGCAAGGTGTCTGGGCATTACGGCCGACTACCTGTCGGACAGCGGCACCATGGCTGTGGATGCTTTGCGGCACGCCGTGGCGGATCACAACTACAAGCAGCTTCCTGCCCCCATTGCGCAAGCGATGGATGAGCTGGAAAAAGAACTTGTGGTCAGCGTGGATCCCCTTGCCATTGACGTGAAGCTGGATCAGGCTATGTTTCAGCAGATTTTTGCCAGCCTGGAGAAGACCAAGTGCCGCACGGCGGTCACTTACTTTCAGGCACGGGTGGATCTGCTGAACGCACTGGCCATGCTCCGCAGCCGGCAAATGAAAAAGGATACGGCCTTCTTCATGCATGTGTTGCTTAAGGGCGGAACCATTGCTGATGAAGCGTGGGAGAAAACCTTCACCAAGGTGGAAGAGCTGCCGAAGCTGCTGAGCAAGTACGGTGCTTCCGTACAGGATGCGGCTTACCGTGCAGTGAATGATCCGGCACATCTGCCTGGGCTGGAAAAAGCCATGGACAATGCGCTGCTGAAGCTGTTCCTGCCTTACAAGTACGACAACATGCACCTGGAATTCATGCTCAGCTATCTGCTGGCCACGGAACGTGAAGCGGCGGCAGTGCGGCTGGTGATGGCTGGCAAGGCCAACGGCTTTGCCATGGAAGCCATCAGGGAAAGGCTGCGTGATCTGTATGGCTGAGATGAAGAAGATGGGCGTCGTAGGGGAGCGGGATGCGGTGCTGGCCTTTAAGGCGGTCGGTATGCGTGTCATCGACGTTTCCACGGCGGAAGAGACCACAGCAGCACTGCATAAGCTGGCCTGCGAAGGTGTTCCGGTGATTTTCATCACGGAAACCATGGCAGAGCTTGTGCCGGAAGCATTGCAGAAGTATAAGACCATGCCGGGTACGGCGGTAATCCCCATCCCCGGCAGCCAGGGCGTAAACGGATTCGGCCTGGGGCGCGTGAAGGCCAATGTGGAAAAGGCCATCGGCGCAGATATTTTGTTCAATAACAAGAAAGAGGGGTAATGACCATGGCTCAGGGAACCATTGTAAAGGTTGCCGGCCCCTTGATTGTAGCGGAAAACATGGCCGACGCCCGGATGTATGACGTGGTGCGGGTGAGTAAGAGCCGCCTGGTAGGCGAAATCATCGAGCTCCGCGGCGACCGTGCATCCATTCAGGTGTACGAGGAAACCTCCGGCCTTGGCCCGGGAGAACCTGTGGAATCCACAGGCGCACCCCTTTCCGTGGAGTTGGGACCCGGCCTGATCGAATCGATCTTCGATGGTATTCAGCGCCCGTTGACCGCCATCCGTGACAAATGCGGTGAGCGTATCACAAGAGGCGTGGAAGTGCCGAGCTTGAACCGTGAAAAGGAATGGGCATTTAAGGCAAAGGCTGTGAAGGGCGATAAGGTGCAGCCTGGCGATGTGCTGGGCACGGTGCAGGAAAGCGCCGTGGTGGAGCACCGGATTATGGTGCCTTACGGTCTGAACGGCACGGTGGAAAGCATTAAGTCCTGCGGCGCAAAGCTGGAAGATACCATTGCTGTGATTCGGGATGAAAAGGGCGAAATGCACAACGTAACCATGCTGCAGAAGTGGCCTGTTCGCCGGGGACGTCCCTATCGGGAAAAGCTGGCACCCACCATGCCCATGGTCACGGGTCAGCGTGTCATCGATACCTTCTTCCCCATTGCATCCGGCGGCGTGGCGGCCGTTCCCGGTCCTTTCGGTTCCGGCAAAACGGTGGTGCAGCACCAGCTGGCCAAGTGGGCGGATGCGGACATCATCGTGTACGTAGGCTGCGGCGAGCGTGGCAACGAAATGACGGACGTGCTGATGGAGTTCCCGGAACTCCATGACCCCCGCACCGGCGAGAGCCTGATGAAGCGTACCGTGCTGATTGCCAACACCTCCGATATGCCTGTGGCAGCACGTGAAGCCTCCATCTACACGGGTATTACCATTGCAGAATACTACCGGGATATGGGCTACAAGGTGGCCATCATGGCTGACTCTACCAGCCGCTGGGCAGAAGCACTCCGTGAAATGTCCGGCCGTCTGGAAGAAATGCCTGGTGAAGAAGGCTACCCGGCTTACCTGGCATCCCGTATTGCAGAATTCTACGAGCGTGCCGGCTATGTGAAGTGCCTGGGCAAGGAAGACCGCTATGGCATGATTTCCGCCATCGGTGCTGTGTCTCCTCCCGGCGGCGACATTTCCGAGCCTGTCAGCCAGGCCACCCTACGCATTGTGAAGGTTTTCTGGGGCTTGAGCGCCTCCCTGGCCTACAAGCGCCACTTCCCGGCCATTGACTGGCTGCAAAGCTATTCGCTGTACATTGATCGGCTGAGTGGATGGTTCTCCGATCACGTTAGCCCTGAATGGAATGAGCTGCGTGCCAAGGCCATGCGGGTGCTGCAGGAGGAAGCGGAACTGAACGAAATCGTTCAGTTGGTGGGTATCGATGCACTGAGTTGGAAGGATCGGCTGACCATGGAGGTTGCCCGTTCCATCCGTGAAGACTATCTGCACCAGAACGCCTTTGATGAGGTGGATACCTTCACCAGCCTGCCCAAGCAGTTTGCCATGCTTCGTCTGATCCTGACCTATCAGGAGAAGGGACAGCAGGCATTGGACGCAGGTGCTAACCTGTCGGATGTGATCAACCTGCCGGTACGTGAGCGGATTGGCCGCAGCAAGTACATCCCGGAGGATAAGATCAAGGAATTCGACACCATCGAAAGTGAACTGAGCAGCCAGACGGCGGCTCTGATTGACCAAGGAGGGCAAGCCTAATGCTCAAGGAATACCATACGATTAAAGAAGTGGTAGGCCCTTTGATGCTGGTGGAAGGCGTCTCCGGGGTCACCTACAATGAACTGGTTGAAATCACCCAAAGCAACGGGGAAAAGCGCTCCGGCAAGGTGCTGGAAGTGAACGGGGATAAGGCATTGGTGCAGCTGTTCGAATCTTCCAACGGCCTGCGCATTTCCGATGCCTCTGCCCGCTTCCTGGGGCGTTCCATTGAGTTGAGCGTGTCCATGGATATGCTGGGACGTGTGTTCGACGGCATGGGTCGTCCGAAGGACGATGGCCCGGAGCTGATTCCTGAAAAGCGGATGGACATTAACGGCGAGCCTCTGAACCCTGCTGCCCGTGACTACCCCAGCGAGTTTATCCAGACCGGCATTTCCGCCATTGACGGATTGAACACCTTGGTACGTGGTCAGAAGCTGCCTGTGTTCTCCGGTTCCGGCCTG
This sequence comes from Phocaeicola dorei, assembly GCA_963627465.1. Classification (GTDB taxonomy): domain Bacteria; phylum Bacillota; class Clostridia; order Christensenellales; family Aristaeellaceae; genus CAKUFA01. The sequence goes on along the minus strand of CAVGBO010000013.1, from coordinate 23,355 downwards.
CCCCATGCCCAGCTGGCTACCCAGATTGCCCGTCAGGCAAAGGTGCTGGGCAAGGATGATAAGTTCGCCGTTGTCTTCGGTGCTATCGGCATTACCTTCGAAGAAGCGGATTACTTTATCAGCGACTTCCGCCGCACCGGTGCTATTGAGCGTGCCGTGCTGTTCATGAACCTGGCCAATGACCCGGCTATTGAACGTATCGCTACCCCTCGTATGGCACTGACTGCCGCAGAGTATCTGGCTTATGAGAAGGACATGCACGTGCTGGTTATCCTCACGGATATTACCAACTATGCAGAAGCTCTGCGTGAAGTATCTGCTGCCCGCAAGGAAGTTCCTGGCCGCCGCGGCTACCCCGGCTACCTGTACACCGACCTTGCCAGCATGTATGAACGGGCAGGCCGTGTGGTAGGCAAGAAGGGATCTATTACTCAGATCCCGATTCTGACCATGCCGGAAGACGATAAGACTCACCCCATTCCTGACTTGACGGGATACATTACCGAGGGTCAGATCATCCTGAGCCGTGAGCTGTACCGCAAGGGCATTGAACCGCCCATTGACGTTATGCCGTCTCTGTCCCGACTGAAGGACAAGGGCATTGGCGCAGGCAAGACCCGGAAGGATCATGCCGCTACCATGAACCAGCTCTTTGCCGCCTATTCCCGGGGCAAGGAAGCTAAGGAACTGGCTGTGATCTTGGGCGAAGCTGCACTGTCCGATATTGATAAGCTGTATGCAGCCTTTGCCGATGCCTTCGAAAAGGAGTACGTGGCACAGGGATACAACACCAACCGTTCCATTGAGGAAACGCTGGATCTGGGCTGGAAGCTGCTGGCCATGCTGCCTCGTACGGAGCTGAAGCGTATCCGTGACGATATGCTGGATGAGTATCTGCCAAAGAAAGGGGAGGGTGCCTGATGCCCGCCACACTTCGCGTAAACCCTACGCGGATGGAGCTGACCCGCATCAAGAAGCGCCTTGTCACCGCCACCCGCGGACATAAGCTGCTCAAGGATAAGCGGGATGAAATGGTTCGCCAGTTCATCCTCATTATCCGTGAAAACTACACCCTGCGGCAGGAGGTGGAGCAGGAGCTGTCCGGCGCATTGAAGGATTTTGCCATGGCACGGGCTGTCATGGATCCTCAGGCACTGGAAGAAGCTGTGCTGTATCCTGCCCGGCAGGCTCAGTTGGAGCTGGGCACGAAGAACATCCTCTCCGTGCACGTGCCAACCATTCAAGTCAATGAAGCTTCCTTGGAGGAGACCGTACAGGCCTACGGCTTTGCGGAAACATCTTCTCAGCTGGACGGCGCCATTGCCACTTTGGCGGATTTGCTGCCCAAGATGGTGCGCCTTGCGGAAATCGAGAAGACCTGCGATATGCTGGCTGACGAAATTGAGAAAACACGCCGCCGTGTGAACGCACTGGAATACGTGATGATTCCTCAGTTCGAGGCTACCATTCGGGAAATCTCCATGAAGCTGGAAGAAAACGAACGTGGTGCCACCACTCGCCTGATGAAGGTGAAGGACATGATGGCACAGCGGGACGCATAAAAAGTTCGCCGGTCGGAGCAATTCGACCGGCGAATGTTTTTGACAGCAAGAAGCCCTGCATCATGATTGGATGCAGGGCTTTCACAGTGGAAAGAAGATCAGAACGTGATGGTAATCTCCGTGCCTACATTAGGCTGGCTGTGCAGAGTGATAGAGGCGTGATGCAGCTGGGCACCGTGCTTCACAATGGACAACCCCAAGCCGGTGCCGCCGGTTTGCTTGCTGCGGCTTTTGTCCACCCGGTAGAAACGTTCAAACACATGGGCTTGATGTTCTTCCGGGATGCCGACGCCTGTGTCCTTCACTCGAATGAAAGGATGATTGTCGTTGATGCCTGTCTCTACCGTAACGGAGCCCTCGGCCTTGTTGTACTTGATGCCGTTTTCCACAACATTGGTGATCATTTCCGTCAGCAGGGAAGCGTCTCCCTTGACCCAGGCAGGCTTACAATCGGTAACAATGGTCACATGGGCATGTGTGGCAGTGTCTTGCAGCTTTTCCACGCAGTCCTGGGCAAGAGCGGAAAGCTCCACCGGCTTCATTTCCTGGGAAATGCCTTCATCCAGCCGGGACAGCCGGAGAATATCCTCGATGAGGGACAAGAGCCGGCAGCTTTCCTGCTGTATTTTGCTGCCAAGCTGTCCTGCATCGGCAGGATTGGCAAGGCCGGAAGCCAGCATTTCCGCATAGCCGCTGATGGTGGTTAGCGGCGTGCGAAGCTCGTGGGATACATTGGCGGAGAATTGCCGGCGGCTTTCCTCTGCGGCACGGGCGGCGGTAACATCCTGGAAGAGGATCACGGTTCCTTCGCCGTTCACTGGGCTTAAGGAAACACGGAGCGTTTTGTTGTCTGCACGGAGTTCTCCTTCTCCCTGACCGGCATTCAGCAAGTCCAGCAATACCTGTTGGCGGCTGACGGCGATCATGGGACGGCCGATGGGATCACCGTGAACCCCCAGAAAACGTCGGGCAGCCGGATTCATGGAAAGCACGCAGGATTTGGGATCCAGAATAACAAGGCCTTCCTTCATGCCGTCCAGCACCGCATCCAGCTCGGCACGCTGGGCAGTCAGGTCTGCCATTTGCTCCGCAATGCGGTGATTCTGCTGCTCCATACGGCGGAGCATGGGAGACAGCTCCTCATAGGTGTCGCTGTCCATGGGATGATCCAGGTCGATGGCGTTAATGGGCTTCACCATCCGATTGGTTACCCCGCGGGAAATCAGCATGGCCAGCACTACGCACAGGATGACGCCTGCAAGCAGCCACAGGGCAACGCCGCTGACGGTGCTCAGCACGGTTTTTTGCGTACCGGCCACACGAAGAACGCTGCCGTTATTCAGCTTCCGGGCAAAGTAGATGCTGTTTTCACCCATGGTGTCGGATGCTCGGGTGGCCCAGCCGGATCCGGAGGCAAGGGCATCGGCAATTTCCTCCCGCTGCAGGTGATTGACCATGCTTTGGTTATCGTGGCGGCTGTCGTAGAGTACATTGCCCTCCGCATCAATCAGCGTTACCCGCTGGGCATACACGCCGCTTTCCAGCAGCTGGGCAGGGCTGTCAGCGGCATTCAGCTGGGCGGACAGGGTGTCCGACAGATTGGTTAGGGTGGACTTCAGCTGTTTTTCTGTGTAGAGATACATGCCGCTGATGACCAGAATGCTCATCAGCACCGCCGTGCACAGGGCACACAGGGTTAGGCAGGAAAAAAGCTTCTTACGCATGGTCATCCTCCAACTTGTAGCCAACGCTTCGAATGGTGACGATGTGACTGCCGCTGTTGCCAAGCTTCTGCCGCAGGGAGCGGATGTGTACGTCCACTGTGCGGGTGTCCCCGGCATAGACGGTGCCCCATACGCGATCCAGCAGCTTTTCTCTGGTGATCACCGTCCCGGCATGGGTCAGGAAATAATCCAGCAGCTGAAACTCCATGTTGGTCAGGATCACGGGTGTGCCGTCAGCAAGTACCCGGTGCCGGGCACGATCCAGCTCAATGCCGTCCAAGCAGATGATGTCTTCTGTAGCCACATCGGAAGAGCGGCGAAGGAGTGCACGCACCCGTGCCAGCAGCTCCATAACCCCGAAAGGCTTGGTCAGGTAGTCGTCCGCACCTTCATCCAGTCCGCGCACCTTGTCCATTTCCGCATCCCGTGCGGTTACAAGGATGACAGGCACCTTGTGCAGGTGCGCCTCTCTGCGGATAAAGCGAAGCAGACTGACACCATCTTCTTCCGGCAGCATCACATCCAGCAGCACCAGCTGGGGAATGGTCTTTTGCAGTGCCTGACGGAAGGCAGAGGGTTCCGCAAAACCTTCTGCCTCAAAGCCGGCCTGCCGCAGGGCATAAAGCTCCAGCTCCCGAACGCCGGCATCATCTTCCACCACGTGGATCATTGCAATTCTTCTCCTTTATAGAACCCGGTGACCGCATACACCACCCACTCGGCAATGTTCACCGCATGGTCGGCAATACGCTCAAAGTACTTGGCGATCATCAGCAGATCCAGCACTTCCTGAGACAGACCGGGGTGATCGTTCAGCATGGCAACCAGCTCCGTCTTGACCCGGAGGAAGGCTTCATCTACCGCATCATCGGCGGCAATGACTTCCTCAGCCAAGGCGGTGTCCCGGTTAACAAAGGCGTCAATGGCACGGTGCACCATGTTGATGGCATCCTTCGCCATGGGACGGAAATGGTCAGGCCGGGGCTTGGACAGATCCATCATGGTGACAATTTCGCTGATGTCCGCTGCCTGGTCGCCGATGCGCTCCATGTCGGTGATCATTTTCATGGCGGCGGAAATGAGCCGAAGATCCCGTGCCACAGGCTGCTGCTGCAGCAGAAGATGCAGGCACAGGGTTTCAATTTCTCGCTCCTTGTGATCCACTCGATGGTCGCCGTTCATTACCATGCGTGCCTTGTCCAGGTCTGCCGTGCGCAGTGCATCGCAGGCATCCTCAATGGTCTGCTCCACCAAAGCACCCATTTCAATCATCCCACGATTAAGGGATTCGATTTGTTCATCAAAATGCCTTCTCATTAGCCGAACCTCCCTGTAATGTAATCTTCTGTTCGCTTATCCTTCGGCATGGAGAACAGCTTGCCTGTTTCTCCAACCTCCACCATGTCGCCTAAGAGGAAGAAAGCGGTCACATCGCTGATTCGCACGGCCTGCTGCATGTTGTGGGTCACAATGGCAATGGTGTATTGTCCCTTCAGCTGCAAGCAAAGCTCCTCGATCTTGGAGGTGGAAATAGGATCCAGTGCGCTGGTGGGCTCGTCCATCAGCAGCACTTCCGGCTTTACCGCTAGGGCGCGGGCGATACACAGCCGCTGCTGCTGACCGCCGGAAAGACCGAGAGCACTCTTGTTCAGTCGATCCTTCAATTCATCCCAGATGGCGGCATCCCGCAGGGAGGTTTCCACCAGCTCATCCAACTGTGATTTCTTGTGCACACCGTGGGTACGGGGACCATAGGCGATGTTGTCATACACACTCATGGGGAAGGGGTTCGGCTTCTGGAAGACCATGCCAACCCGGCGGCGCAGGAGGTTCACATCCATATCGCCGTAAATATCTTCGCCGTCCAAGGTAACTTTTCCTGTTACCCGGCAATCAGGAACCAAGTCGTTCATCCGGTTCAGGGTTTTCAGCAGGGTGGATTTGCCGCAGCCGGAAGGACCGATGAAGGCGGTGATTTCCTTTTCGGCAATGTCCAAGTTGATGCCCTTCAGGGCATGGAAGGAACCATAGTACAGGTTCAGATCCTTAATGGCAATTTTCGCGTTCATGCTTTGCCTCCGATCTTCTTGGAAATCAGGGTGGACAGTCCGTTCATGCCAAGCACGAACAGCAGTAGAATAACGGCGGTGGCGTAGGCTTCACCAATGTACAGTCCTTCGCCGGAAAGTACGTACATGTGCAGGGAAAGGGTGCGGCCGGAGGAAAGAATGTTTTCCGGCAGCTTGGCTACCGTGCCGGTGGTGTACAGCAGGGCGGCTGTTTCGCCTACGATACGGCCAATGGCCAGCACAATGCCGGAGAGGATGCCCGGCATGGCAGGAGGAAGAACAATTTTCATGACTGTGCGCAGCTTGCCTGCCCCCAGACCGAAGGAACCTTCTCGATAGCTGTCTGGCACGGAAAGCAAGGCTTCCTCTGTGGTTCGCAGAATCAGGGGCAGCACCATCAGTGCCAGCGTCAGAGCCCCGGAGAGCAGGGATAGCTTCAGAGACAGGGCATTCACGAAGAACATCATGCCGAAGAGGCCGTAAATGATGCTGGGAATGCCGCTTAGTGTCTCTGCCGTGATGCGGATCAGCCGCACCATGACGCTGTTCCGCTTGGCGTACTCTGCCAGATAGATGGCACCGCCGATGCCCAGGGGGATAGATACAAGCAGTGCCAAGGCGGTAATGATCAGCGTATTGATCAGGGAAGGCAGCATGCTCTGGTTCTCCGTGGTAAAGTTCAGGGAAAACAGCTCCGGCTTCAGGTTGGGGATGCCCTTCACCAAAATGTCACCAATCAAGTACAGCAAGGAGAAGAGGGTGATGATCATGGCTAGGCGGCATAGAATCCGCACCAGGGCACTGAAGGGGTGCCGGATCAGCCGATTCTTTTCTTTCTTGAAGAAGAGTCGCAGCTGATCGCCGATGGAAGGCTTGGTAGGTGCAGTATCCTGGGGAGCAGGCTGATTGGACAGGCAAAGGCTGCTCATTGGGCTTCCCTCCTTTTCAGGGCTGAGAACAGCAGATTAATCAGCAGGATGAAGACAAACAACACCACGCCGGTAGCAATGAGGGCTTCCCGGTGCAGGTCAGCGGCATAGCCCATTTCTGTGACAATGTTGCTGGTCAGGGTGCGCACGCCTTTCAGAATGCCCTTGGGCATCCGTGCCTGATTGCCGGCCACCATGACTACCGCCATGGTCTCACCAATGGCACGGCCGATGGACAACACCACCGCAGCCAGAATGCCGCTTTTCGCCGCCGGAACCGTAGCACGGAACACGCTGCGTTCATCCGTTGCACCCAGTGCAAGACTGCCCTCATAGTAGCTTTCCGGTACGGCACGCACGGCACTGGCGGTTAGCTGAATCATGGTGGGGAGAATCATCATGCCCAGCAACAGGCTCGCCGTCAGGATGCTCATACCCTGCCCGCCGAAAACATTCCGCACCATGGGCACCATGGTAGTGATGCCGAAGAAGCCGTACACCACGCTGGGCACGCCTGCCATAAGGGCAATCAAAGGCTGCAGTACCTTTTCGATTTTCTTCGGGCAGAACCGTGCCATGTAGACCCCGGCAAGGATGCCAATGGGAGCACCCACCAGCAGGGCTCCTGCCGTGACGTAGACGCTGCCCAAGATCATGGGCAAAATGCCGTATGTGCCGGAGTCCCCGTCCCCGGGTGCCCAGGTGGTTCCGGAAAGGAACGACCACAGGTTGTATTTGCTGAAGAACGGAAGACCGTTGGCAAAGAGGAAGATGCAAATCAGCAGCACCGCAGCAATGCAGAACAAGGCCGCCGCCGCAAAGACCCATCGCATGATCTGCTCCTTCCAATGCGTTTTCGCTTGCATTCGTTACTTCATCCTTTCATTGATATGTACAACTGATATGGTAATCCGTGTATGTAAAAGGGTAAGGGGAAATGTGTAAAATCTATGTAAAATCTTGCGCCGGATGGCGAAGACGCGGGATATCTACATGATAAAGTCCAGATAGCATGCCGCAGCGGATTTTACATGAGTTTTACATAAGCACGCTTTTGCTTTTTACACAGGATGGCTAGAATACATCATGTACCAAACAGAAAGGAAGGAAACGAAAATGAAGAAGATCGCAAGTTTGGCTCTGTCCCTGATGATGGCTGTAACGGCCACCAGCGCTTTCGCAGCAAGTGAGATCACGGTAATCAGCCGTGAGGCAGGCTCTGGCACCCGGGGTGCTTTCATCGAACTGACCGGTGTGGAGGCCAAGAACGAGGCTGGCGAAAAGGTTGACTACACCTATGAGGAAGCTATCATCCAGAATGGCACCGCACAGGTGCTGACCACCGTGGAGAGCGATGAGAACGCCATCGGCTACATCTCCTTGGGCTCCCTGAATGAAAAGGTGAAGGCTGTTACCGTGGAAGGCGTGGAAGCAACCGCTGAGAACGTGAAGAACGGCACCTATGCCCTGGCTCGCCCCTTCAACATCGCTGTGAAGGAAGGCCTGAGCGAGACTGCACAGGACTTTGTGAACTGGCTGGCCGGTGCTGATGCACAGGCAATCGTGGCCGATAAGGGCTATGTGGCCAAGGAAGCTGAGGAGTACGTTGCTGCTCCCAAGGCCGGCAAGATTGTCGTGGGCGGTTCTTCCTCCGTTGGTCCCCTGATGGAGAAGCTGGCTGAAGCCTATATGACCGCTAACCCTGATGTGACCATCGAAGTGCAGATCAGCGATTCCACCACCGGCATGACCAAGGCCGCTGACGGCACCTTCGACATCGGCATGGCTTCCCGTGAACTGAAGGATTCCGAAAAGGAAACCCTCACCGGCATCACCATCTGCCAGGACGGCATCGCAGTGATTGTGAACACCAACAACGCTGTGGAAAACCTGACCATTGAACAGATTCGCCAGATCTTTGTCGGCGAAGTGACTGACTGGTCTGCCCTGAACTAAAAACAAGACACAACAAAAAGCGAGCGGCTCCTGACAGCAATGTGAGGAGCCGCTCGTTTAACGTTTTGGTTTTTTGAAAGAGAAGAGATTTACCGTGCGCTGCGAACCTCTGCCCACAGGGCGTTGTACACAGCAAGGAAGGAACTGTCAATGTCATTGAAGTACTCGCAGTTGGCAAGATCTTCGGCAGCAGGATTCATGACGGGATTGGAGGTGTACTCTTCACCCATCAGCTCAATAGCACCGCTGTTGGGGGAAGAATACCAGATGGCTTCGCAGTTCTTCTGTGCAATGTCAGGGCGGCACAGGAAGTCGATGAACTTTTCCGCATTTTCCTTATTCTTTGCATCCTTGGGGATGACCATGCAGTCCACCCACACATTGCTGCCTTCCTTGGGAATGGCATAGGCCAAATCGGAGTTCAGGTCAATGGCGTACTGGGCATCGCCGGACCACATGACGGCAAGGGCAGCTTCATTCATGACCATCTTGTCCTTGGTTTCATCCACCTGATAGGCCTTCACAATGCCGGCCTGCTTTTGCTCGATCAGCTTGTCCTTGGCGGCTTCCAGTGCCAGAATATCCCGGGTGTTCATGGAATAGCCCAGGTAGCGCAGGGTGATGCCCATGGAGTCACGGATGGAGTCCAGCATGAAGACATTATTGGTATACTTTTCATCCCACAGGATGCCCCAGGAGTCCACGGTTTCGTCTACCATGGTGGTGTTGTACAGGATGCCGACGGTACCCCACATGTAGGGCATGGAGTGGGCATTGTCTGCATCATAGGAGGGGTTGCGCAGGTTATCCAGCAGGTACTTGGCATTGGGAATATTGTCATAGTTCAGCTCAGCCAGCAGACCCTTTTCCAGCATCCGTTCCACAATGTACTCAGAGGGGAAGCATACGTCAAAGGCACTGGGGGAGGCTTCCACCTGCACCATCATGTCTTCATTGGTGGTGAAGCACATGTAGTTGACCTTAATGCCGGTTTCCTCTTCGAACTGCTTGATCACGTCTTCATCAATGTAGTCCACCCAGTTGAAGACGTTTACCACCTCATCAGCCAGTGCGCAAACAGGGAGGAACAGGGTCAGCGCCAGCAGCAGAGCAATCACTTTTTTCATGGGACATCCTCCTTCTTCGATGTTGACGGTTTTACTTGGCGTTCTTTACATCATTCCACAGGGCGTTGTAAATGGCCAGATAAGCAGAATCCAGGTCATGAATGGTTTCGCACCGGGCAACAGCGTCATCCGAGGGATTCATCACGTTGTTGTTGGCGTAATCTTCGCCCATCAGCTCAATGGCGGCAGCATTGGGGGAAGAATACATGATGTATTCGCAGTTCTGCTTGGCAATATCGGGGCGGCACAGGAAGTTGATGAACTTCTCGGCATTTTCCTTGTTGGCGGCTGTCTTGGGGATGACCATGCAGTCCACCCACACATTACTGCCTTCTTTGGGGATCACATAAGCAAGGTCAGGATTCATGGAGATAGCATACTGGGCGTCCCCGGACCACATAACGGCCAAGGCGGCTTCGCCCTGAATCATCATGTCCTTGGTCTGATCCACCTGGTAAGCCTTCACCATGCCGGCCTGCTTCTGCTCAATGAGCTTCTCCTTAGCGGCTTCCAGTGCGGTAATATCCGTGGTGGACATGTTGCTGCCCAGCATCCGCAGGGTCAAGCCCATGGTGTTGCGAATGGAGTCCAGCATGATTACGTTGCCCTTGTACCGTTCATCCCACAGCACGGTCCAGGAATCAGGCTCTTCTTCCACCATGGTCTTGTTGTATACCAGACCGGTGGTGCCCCACATGTAAGGAACGGAGTGGGCGTTGTTGGCGTCATAGGTGGGATTCTTCAGGCTATCCAGAATGTACTCCATGTTGGGCACATTGTCATAATTGATCTCGGCCAGCATGTCGTTCTGCATCAGCCGTTCCACAATGTATTCGGAGGGGAAGCACAGGTCAAAGGAGCCGGGATTGGCTTCCATTTGGAGAATCAAGTCTTCGTTGGTGGTGAAGCAGATGTAGTTCACCTTGATGCCGGTCTCTTCTTCAAATTGCTTGATAACGGCTTCGTCGATGTAGTCTTCCCAGTTGAAGACGTTGACTACTTCTTCAGCAGCGGCAAAGGAAGGAACAATGACCAGCAAGGCCAGCAGCAGGGCAAGGAACTTCTTCATGTGCATACCTCCGTGATTGCAGATTTTTTAATTTTTTTCAGCAGTGCGGCGGTTGACAATCAACAGCAGCACCAGCAGACACAGGAACATGAGCGCACTCAGGGCGTTCATGGAGGGCTTAATGCCCTTCCGGGCAGCGGAATAAATCAGGGTGGACAGATTCTGCACCAAGGGGCTGGTGGTAAAGTAGCTGATGGTGAAATCGTCCAACGACAGGGTGAAGGCCAGCATAGCACCGGTAATAATGCCCTGCTTGCATTCGGGAATCAGCACATGGGTCAGGGCATAACCGGGTGTGGCACCCAGATCCAACGCTGCCTCGTAGGTGTGCTTATTCATCTGCTTCAGCTTGGGCATGACGGAGAGAATCACGTACGGGGTGTCAAAGGTAACATGCGCCAGCAGCATGGTGAGATACCCCCGTTCCACCTTGGTGAAGATGAACAGCAGCATCAGGGAAATGCCGGTAACAATGTCCGGCATGGTGTTGGGCAGGTTGGTCATGGTCATCATCAGGGACTGGGGACGCTTCTTCATGCTGTAAATGCCGATAGCGGCCAAGGTGCCCAGCACAGTGGAGATGATCATGGCCAGCACGGCCACCGTCAGCGTCACTTGCAGGGCACCAAGGATGGAGGAATCCTGGAAAAGCTCCGCATACCAGCGCAGGGAGAAACCTTCCCACTTGGCACGGCTTTTGCCTGCATTGAAGGATTGGACAATCATCACCACAATGGGAATGTACAGGAAGACCAGGATGACGCCCAAGTAGAACCGCTTGAGGAATTTCTTCATACGATCCCGCCTCCTTCACCCTTAGGATCAGCTTTGCGCAGAATGGACAGGCTGATGAGGATCAGCACCATCATGATCAGGCTGAGGGCACTGCCTACGTTCCAGTTGCCCTCCGTGAGGAACTTTGATTCAATCAGGTCGCCGAACATCATGGTGTTGCCGCCGCCCAGCACCCGGGGAATAAAGAAGGTGGTAACGGAGGGCATGAACACCATGGTAATGCCGCTGATAACACCGGGCAGGCTCAAAGGTGCCGTGACTCGGGTGAAGGTGTGCCAATCGTTGCAGCCCAGATCCTGAGCGGCTTCGCCCAGCCGGGGATCCAGCTTGCTCAGGCTGGTGTAAATGGGGAACACCATGAAGGGCAGGTAGTTGTAGACCATGCCCAGCAGCACGGCGCCGGAGTTGTACATCAGCTGCACCCCGTCAAAGCCCATGGCACGGAGCAGGGTGTTGATCAGCCCCTGATCTTCCAGCAAGCTCATCCATGCAATGGTGCGCAGCAGGAAGTTCATCCACATGGGAATGATGAACAGCACCACAATGGTGGAACCCATTTTCATGTGCCGATCAGCCATGAACAGGGCGGCAGGATAGCCGAGCATCAGGCTGATGACTGTGCACAGGAAGGCCATCCACAGGGAATAGACAAGGGTATCAACGTTGACTGTTCCCCGCACCATATACTGGGCAGCTTCCGGTCCCAAGGAGGCATAAAGCTGATTCTTGGTGTAGTTGCTGTCCCAGAAGTTGCGGAAGTTGTCCAGGGTAAAGGCACCGTTCGTGTCCGTAAAGGCGTAGTAGGCGATGAGAATCACCGGCAAAATGGTGAACAGCAGCATCCACAAGGCGTAGGGAGCGGCAAACAGGCTCCGCTTAATGCCCCGGTTCCGGCGGATGGAGATGGCGACCATGGCGGCGAAAAAGGCCAGCCCGATGCCCATCAATGCCCATGCCCACCAGGGCAGTGTCATGTCATACATGGGCGGCATCCTCCATTGGCTTCATGATGTGAATATTAAAGGGAACAATGTTCAGTCCAACCCGGCTGCCCTGCGGCTGCATGGAGGTGGAATGCACCTTAAAGGTGAAGGCACCCGTATCAATCATCATTTCGTAATGGACGCCCTTGAACAGCACGCTGGTGATGGTACCCACCATCTGTCCCACGTCTTCGCCCACGATCATGATGTCCTCCGGGCGGATAACCACGTCCACGGGCACGTTCTCACCAAAGCCGAAGTCCACGCAGGGGAAATCATGATCCGCAAAGGAGACAAGCTCGTCATGAAGCATGGTGCCGTGCAGGATGTTGCTTTCCCCGATGAAGTCTGCCACGAAGGCGTTGACAGGTTCGTCGTAGATCCGCTTGGGGTCGCCGATCTGCTGAATGTGACCGTCGTGCATCACCACCACCGTGTCGCTCATGGTCAGGGCTTCCTCCTGGTCGTGGGTCACATATAGGAAGGTGATGCCAAGCCGCTGCTGCATGTTCTTCAGCTCCAGCTGCATTTCCTTGCGCAGCTTCAGATCCAGTGCGCCCAGAGGCTCGTCCAGCAGCAGCACCTGAGGCTCGTTGACCAGTGCCCGGGCAATGGCCACACGCTGCTGCTGACCGCCGGAAAGGGCATCCACATGCCGCTTGCCATAGCCGCGCAGGTTTACCAGCTCTAGCATGGCGTCTACCTTTTTGGCAATCTCATCCTTGGGCATCTTTTTCAGCTTCAGGCCAAAGGCGATGTTGTCGAAAACATTCAGGTGCGGGAAAAGTGCGTACTTCTGGAAAACGGTATTGACCTGCCGCTTGTAAGGCGGCAGGTGGGCAATATCCTTGCCTTCAAACAGCAGCTGACCGGAGGACGGCGTCTCAAAGCCGCCAATAATCCGCAGGGTCGTGGTCTTGCCGCAGCCGGAAGGACCCAGCAAGGTAACAAATTCCTTTTTGCGGATGTACAGATTGATATTATCCAGTACCGTGACGCCGTCGAACTCCTTGGAAATCCCCTTCAGCTCGATCAGCCGTTCATTCTCCACCATGTATGTGTTCCTCCCTGATGATTTCATTCAGTGCCCCTTAAAAGCTGGGTGGCGTGGAAACCCACAAAACCTTGGCACGGGTTTTGCCGGGATTGGACAAGTAATGGCTTTCCCGGGGATGCAGGCAAAAGCTGCTGCCGGTCTTCACCCGGGTTTTCTTTTCGCCTACGCAGAGCAGGATGCTGCCGGAAAGCACGTAGCCGAATTCTTCCCCCTCGCTGGGGGGCATAGGACTGGTTTGCCCGCCGGGGCCGATTTCCACAAGAATGGGTTCCATCTCATTCTTCTGGGCGTCGGGAATGAGCCAAGTAATAGAGCCCATCAGGGTTTCTTCGTCCTCTTTGACGAACATATCCTGTGGGGCAAAAACGGTTTTTTCCGTGGCCTTTTCAGAGAAAAAAGCCTGCAGGGAAGAACCGAGGCACTCCAGCATATCCATCAGCGTGGCAATGGATGGAGAGGCTAAATTGCGCTCCACCTGGGAAATGAACCCCTTGCTCAGCTCGCATCGATCCGCCAGTTCTTCCTGTGTCAGCCCTCGCTGCAGCCGAAGCTGCCGCAGCTTCTCACCAATATCCATGAAGGTTTCCCCTTTCGTAAGATCAGGGTCATACGGTTTAGTTTTGTTAAACCGCCGGTCAATGTTGCAAGTTTAGCAAAAGTAAACCAGCAAACGACATACATTAAACCATAGGATGAGTTGTGTGTCAATATCTTTGTGAAAATAAAAAGCGGGATTTCTGGCGGTATGAGAGCAAACCAATGAATATCCTATCTGCACGAAAAAAGCTATGGAGGAGCAGATACGCTCAACCATAGCTTATCGTTGTTTTTAGGGTAGGATGGGAGTTTGAAAAGAACGCCCTTCCGCAGCTTTCCACCTTACCTTGCCGTGGTTTTCAGGGAGAAGGGGAGACCCCACATGTAATAGGTGATGGTGATCTCACGGACAGAATGCATGCTGGCATCCGTGAGGATGGTAGCCTGAATATCCCCGGTGGACTGGGCAGGCAGGGCAAGGGCTGTTTCCGTGCCGATCTGCATCACATCCCCCTCCATGGGGGTGACCTGCACCTCCACCATGTCAGCGGTGATAAAGCAGCTGTTCTTCAGGCGCACGGTGTAGGTGTAAAACTGGTACTGGTCGGATGTGCCCAAGGTGGCTTGACTGAATTGGGTTCCCTCTACGCAGCCTGTTTCCAGCTGATCTCGCAGGGTGGCAAAGTATTCCTCTTGAGTGGAGGCTTCCACCGCTACCACGCCGATGGCTTCCACCGTCACGTTGGTGTTCATGTACAGCCAGCCTACGCCTGCACCGCAGACCAGGGTGACAATGACCAGAAAAATCGCAACATACTTCATGGGCTGTACTCCTTATTCTTGGCCTGAAAGCAGGCGATTCATTTCTTCAATCATTTCCGCATCACGGAGGCTGAACTTAAATTCCACCCGGCGGGAGGCATCCAGATTTTCTGTGCCGTCCTCGTTGTACACGGGGGAGGAATTGCTGCGGCCTGTGGCGGTCAGAATCTTCCGCAGCAGGGTGCGCTGCTCTTCCGTCAGGGAAGTCATTTGCAAGCAGTATTTGGCAACGGCTAGAGCTCGGTTCTGGCTCAGCTCCAAATTGTTTAGGTAGCTGCCGGTAGAGTCTGTGTGGCCTTCAATGATGATTTCGCCCAAATAATCGCTGTACTCGCTCTTCAGCAGCACGCCCAAGTACACGGGCACAAATTCATCCAGCAGGGCACGACCTTCGTCCTTGATTTTATAGGATCCTGTTTCAAAGAAAACCGCACTGTCCAGCTGAATGTCGCCGGTGGTGGTGTCCACTGTGGCACGCAGGTTGGCAGAGGACAAGGCAGAGGACAGGGTGGCGATGATATCGCTCCGCACGCCCACCAGGTCATCGATTTTGGCTGTCTGTTCCGTCAGGGCTTGCTGCTGCTGTGCCAACTGCTGGGTGGCCGTGTCCAGTTGGGCTTGCTGGGCGGTCAACTGGCTTTGCAGGGTGGTGAGCTCCTGCTCTCTTGCAGCCAGGGATGCATTGGCGGTGTCCAAATCCGTCTGCTGCCGGGCCAAAGTCTGCTGCTGCACAGCCAACTGCTGAGTGGCTGTATCCAGCTCCGTCTGTTGCTGAGACAGCTGGGTCTGCAGGGTGGAAAGCTCTTCTTCCCGTTCGGCAAGGGAAGCATTAGCCGTATCCAGTGCCGCTTTCTGCTCGTCCAACTCGGTCTGCTGGGCAGACATGGTAGCGGCCTGCTGATCCAGCGTGGTCTGCTGGACGGCCAGCTGGGTTTCCTTCTCCTGTAATTCATTGGTCTTGGTTTCCAGCATGGTGAAGTACTGATACAGACTGACGCAAATGATCAGCACGAACACCAGCAGCAGGGAAGCCATCATGTCGGAATAGCTGATCCAGCTGGCACCGGAGGCGCCTGACCCTCGACCAGAACGACTGTTGTGGTTTCGTATTCTTGCCATGTTCAGCCCTCCTCAGCGAGGGACGCAAGGCTCTTCTCCGCACTCTTCAGGCTGGCGGCCATGGAGGTCATCAGCTTCTGCATTTCACTGATTTGCGCAGTCGAAGCACCAGAAAGAGAAACGGATTGCAGCTGATCGGACAGCGCCGTCACCACGGAGGTCATATTGGATTCGAACAATCCCAGGGATCGGGACATGCCTTCCACTACATCGGTTACGAAAGTCTGATAAGAGGAAGACAGCATCCGGCTTGCCTCCTGCATGGTGCGGGAAGCATCGGAGAAGGAAGCGGCTCCTGCATCGCCGGCCTTCTTCAGGCTGTTTGCGGCACTGTTGCCGGTGTCGGTAAACTGTTTCAAAGAGGCGGCCAGCTGATCCTGACAGGTGCGCAGGGAAGCAATGGCACCGCTTTGCTGCTGGGCGGCGGCATGAAGCTTCTCCAGCAGCTGGGCACTGCTTTCCTCGAAATGAGCATCCCGACGGCCTGCTTCGTTCAGGCTCTGTACATAGCTTTCAAATTGCTTGGTCACGCCCTGACTGATTTGATGCAGCTGCATGGCATCGTGGACGATGGTGTTGGCAGCGGAAAGGGAATCCTCCAGCCGCTTGAGCCCGGTCAGCTGGTTCTGGTTGATTTCCGTCAGGGTTTGTCCAAGGGTCAGGAACTGATGATCCAGAGAGGCGTTCATCTGATCCACAAAGTTGTTGACAATCCGGCCGACTCCATCCACCTGTGCCCGGGTAGCACCCACCAAGAAGGCATCCATGGAGTGGGTCACAGGCTGCATGGCACGGTTTACGGCAAGCTCCACAGCGTCGGCCATTTGGGCAGGCAGGCTATCTGTGGCGTTGAAAAGCATATTGTTGCGATCCTGATTCTGGCAGATCATCTGCACATCGTTGTCCAAGGGACGCTGCATGGCAAGCTGGGTGAAGGATTCCACAAAGTCGTCAATGGCACGATAGCTGGAGCCCTGCAGAATCCGGTTCAGCATGTTGAAAATCAGGGAGCATGTAATACCGGCTACCGAAGTGCCGAAAGCAAAACGCATGCCGTCCAGCAGCACAGGAATGCCGTTCATCAGGCTGGCGGCATCGGACATATCAAGACCGGTCAGACCCTGCATCAGGCCGATAAACGTACCCAAGATACCAAGGGAGGTTAGCAGGCTGGGAATCAGCTCCGCCAGGGTGGCGTTGCCGGGACCGTGGGTGACCGTGTCATCGTTGATGTAGTCCTCCACATTGCAGGGCAGACCACGGCGATCCAGCTGCTCGGCATTTTGCAGGAAGCGAAGCCAGCAGCCTTTCAGCCGCCGCCCCATAAAGCGAGGTTCCTGCCAAATAGGCTTTTCCCGATCCTTTCCGGCGTCATTCTGCAGGCGGCGGATGGCACGGCGCAGGGCGGCTGTTGTGCTCCACAGGGGTGCAAGACATTTGAACAGCCCGGTGAGGGTGACTAGGGCAATGGCCGCATAAACAAGGTAATCTGCCAAATTGGGCAGCAATGCTTGAAGGGAACTCATGGGCAGCAGATCCTCCTTAACGAGGTAATAGAAGCATTGTACATGATTCATCCGGGAATGTAAACCGCACATGCATGGATGAATGGAAAATATGCTCACTCGAAGGGGTAGCGAATGCCCCAGCTGTACCGCAGCTGATCCATGAGGCGCATCATGCGCAGCGTCTCCTGATGGGGCATTTCGGGGCATTCAATGCGGCCGCTCTTCAGGGCATCCAGACAGGCCATGACTTCATACTCATATCCCGTAATCTGCTTGGGGACAGGGTATACCGTGCCATGGGCATAGTTGTCTGCCTTCGTATACAGGGTGATGGTCTGAGGATTGTTGATGTTATCCACCTCAAGGTAGCCGGTAGTGCCGTAAATCATGCCTCGGCGATCCATCCGGCAGGAGCAGCAGGCGGAAAGCAGTGCCTGCCGACCATCTCCGAAGGTCAGGGTGATATTGTCTGTTTCATCCACCCCGGTGGGCAGCTTGCTGCATGTGCCTTCCACTTGCACAACATCCGTGCCGAAGACCATAGCGGCAAAATTCAGGGGATAAACCCCCAGATCCAGCAGAGAACCGCCAGCCAGCTCAGGCTGCTTGATCCGCTCCCTGTCGGCAACGGGGTAGCCCAGATTGGCGGTCAGCAAAACAGGCTCGCCAATGGCACCTTTGGTGATGAAGGACTGGATGATCTCACGGGAAGGCATGTACCGGGTCCAAATGGCTTCTGTCACCAGTACTCCGCGGTCTTCAGCAAGGGTCAAGACTTCCTGCGCCTGGGCGGCGTTGGCAGTGAAGGCCTTTTCACATAGCACGGCCTTTCCGTGCTCCACACACAGGCGCACATGGGCGGCATGATGGGAATGAGGTGTAGCAATGTACACCAGCTCCACAGCCGGATCGCAAACCATCTCTTCATAGGAACCGTAAGCCTTCTGGAAGCCCTCGACATCGGCAAAGGCCTGAGCACGGGTCAAATCCCGGGAAGCAACGGCATACAGACAAACATCCTCGCCTTGCTCCTTCATGCCCCGCAGTGTTTTCGCCATGGCACGGGCAATGCTGCCGGCACCGAGAATTGCAATATTCGTCATAAAGAGTCTCCCTTCTGGTCGTCTATCGAAAAAATCTTCCTGTTCTTTACGGCAAAGAATGCCTCAAAAGAAACACATTCGACAAGGCAATGCAAAACACCTTTATTCGTGATAGGAAGGTAGACCGGCAACAAACCCAGGAGGCGTTGGAGGGCTCGCAAGCCCTTCAACTCTGGATCGAAAATCGGCGAGCCCCTTCGGGGCGTTCAAACGGGGCGAAGCTCCTGTGCGGCGATTTTCGTGCGATTTCGCAAGAAATCGCTTCATTACATGAACGAACGGCCGGGAGAACGGCGAAGCCGTTCGACCAGTGAGTGAGTGCAAAACTCGACAAAGTGGCTCTGCCACTTTGTCGATGCACTGATTCATGGCAGGAATGGTAGATATGTGGACGGATCATCGGCTTGCGGCTGGCAAATGCCTGCGGTATAATCCCCAACGATTGATACAGCGGAGGCGAAAACCATGCACTACATCATGGAGTTTCTGATCATTCTGTTTATATCGCTGATCGGGGAAGGGCTGAGTGCCCTGATTCCCTTGCCGGTGCCTGCCAGCATTTACGGTTTGCTGATTCTGTTTACGGGCTTGTGCACCGGCATTATCCCGTTGAAGGCTGTCAAGGGAACGGGCAAGTTCCTGATTGACATCATGTCCCTGACCTTTATTCCGGCAGGGGTGGGGCTGATGAATTCATGGGGGCTGCTGCAGCCCATTTTGCTGCCGGTGCTGGTGATCATCGTGGTATCCACGGTGGCGGTGATGGCAGTCAGCGGCAGGGTAACCCAGCTGATGCAGCGAAAGGGGGCAAAGAAGCATGATTGAATTTTTAAGCGGTTCTTCCTTCTTTGGGTTGGCACTCAGCTTGGCCACTTACATGGCAGGCATGGCACTGAAGAAGCGCTTTCGCTCGCCCTTGTTGAATCCTTTGCTGATTGCCATTGTGCTCACCATGGGAGTTCTGCTGCTGACAGGCGTGAAGTATGAAGACTACCTGTCCAGCGCAGGCATGCTGTCCAAGTTCCTGACACCTGCCACGGTTTGCCTAGCTATTCCCCTCTATGAGCGGCTGGATATGCTGAAGAAGAATTACCGTGCATTGCTGTGCGGCATCCTTTCCGGAGTGATAACCAGCGTGACCTGCATCCTTGTCTTGTGTGCCCTGTTTGGCATAGGGCACGCCGAGTATGTGACTCTGCTGCCTAAATCCGTTACCACAGCCATCGGCATGGGGGTGGCGGAGCAGTTGGGGGGATATACATCCATTACCGCAGCGGCCATTATTATCACGGGGATTCTGGGTAATGCCATCGGAGAGGCGGTGCTGAAACTTTTCCACATTACCGATCCCATTGCTAAGGGCGTGGCATTGGGATCCTCTGCCCACGCCATCGGTACCGTGAAGGCTATGGAGCTGGGCGAAACGGAAGGCGCCATGAGCAGCCTGTCCATTGCGGTGGCCGGGGTTATGACGGTGGTGTTCGCTACCATTTATGCGAATTTCCTGTGATGGCTTGCCGAATGCCTGCCAAGCTTGACCAAACCCTGCCTCCGTCGTATAATCTTTTTCGAGTGGAGGAGGGCAACGGATGGATGCAAAGGTACTGCTGAAGGCCTGTGAAGAGGCAGGAATTGACCTGTTTACCGGCGTTCCTGATTCTCAGTTGGCCGGGCTGTGCGATACCCTGTATGCACGCTTTGGCACGGACGGTTCCCATCATGTGGTTGCAGCCAACGAGGGCAACGCCATTGGCCTTGCGGCAGGGCATTATCTGGCAACCGGTAAGCCTGCCCTTGTTTATATGCAGAACAGCGGCCTAGGCAATGCAGTGAATCCGCTGGCTTCACTGATGGATGAAGAAGTTTATGGTATTCCCTGCTTGCTGGTGATTGGCTGGCGGGGAGAACCTTCGGTGAAGGATGAGCCTCAGCATGTGAAGCAGGGGAAGATTACCCTGCCTCAGCTGGAGCTGCTGGGCGTGCCCTATCAAATCATCGATAAGACAACAACAGAGGAAGACTTTGCTGCCATGTTTGCGGAGACGCAGAAGGTTCTGCAGTCCGGGCATACCGCCGCTTTGGTGATTCGCAAGGGCGGACTGACCTGCGAGACAAAGCCGGTTTATGCCAATCCCTATCCCATGACACGGGAGCGTGCGGCGGAAATCCTGCTGGAAGAGATGAACAGCGAAGACATTGTTGTGTCCACAACGGGTAAGCTGAGCCGAGAAATCTTCGAACTGCGGGAAAAACGTCAAGAAGGCCATCAAAAGGATTTCCTGACTGTAGGCTCCATGGGACATGCGTCTTCCATTGCCATGGGCATTGCGCTGGAGAAACCCAGCCGCACTGTGTGGTGCCTGGATGGGGACGGTGCGGCCGTGATGCACTTGGGTGCCATGGACGTGCTGGGGCAGAGAAAATTGCCCAACATGAAGCATGTGGTGATCAATAACGGTGCCCATGAAACTGTGGGTGGCATGCCGGTGTGCAGCGGGCAGACGAATTTCTGCGCTCTTGCAGAGGCAGCCGGGTATCTGCTGATCTTGTCGGCCAAGGATGAAGCAAGCCTCCGCAGCAGCCTGAAGCAGATGAAGGATGCAGCGTGCCTGTGCTTCCTGGAAGTGCGCTGTGCACTGGGGGCACGGAGCAATCTGGGACGGCCTACCACTACGCCTAAAGAAAATCGAGATGCGTTCATGTCCTTTGTCATGGAAGCAGAGAAGGAGAAACAGCCATGATTGCACTGCTGCTCAATTCCGGCAGAGGAACACGCATGGGGGACGAGACCAAGACCCATCCCAAGTGTATGACCATGCTGGATGATCAGGATACCATCATTTCTCATCAGGTGCGTCTGCTGCGGGAAAATGGCATTACGGAGGCTGTGGTGACCACAGGTCCGTTTGCACAGCTTTTGCAGGATTATCTGGAGAGCCTGAACAGTGGCATCCATTTTACTTACGTCAGCAATCCCCGGTATGAGGAGACAAACTACATCTACAGCATGTACGTGGCACGGGAAAACCTTGCGGGGCATGATGTGATCAGCCTTCACGGGGATTTGGTCATGACGAATGAGGTCATGTCCCAGCTGGTTCACGCCCCGGTCAGCACGGTGGTGGTGGATACCACGCTGCCTCTGCCGGAGAAGGACTTTAAGGCTAAACTGACTGACGGACGGGTGCAGGCTATCGGCATTGATCAATTCGGTACGGACTGCGCTGCGTCTCAGCCTGCCTATAAGTGGCTGGCTAAGGACTTCCACCGCTGGCTGGAAGAGATTGAAAAATTCGTAGCCGCTGGCGAAGTGAAATGCTATGCGGAAAATGCATTCAACGCAGCTTGGCAGGAGATTCCCCTGTATCCCATGGATGTGAAGGGGCAGCTGTGCAGCGAAATCGATAACATGGAGGACAAGGCCTGCGTCTGCGCACGCTTTGCCCGGGAAGTGAGGCATAACGCATGAAGAGCGTCTATATTTGTTTCAGCACGGACATTTTGCACAATGGCCACCTGAACATCTTGAAGAAGGCGGAACAGCTGGGCGAAGTGACTGTAGGCATCCTGACGGATGAAGCCATTGCGTCCTACAAGCATTACCCGCTGCTTCCTTTGGAGGAGCGGAAGGCCATGTTTGAATCCCTGAAGGGGGTTCATCGGGTGGTGGTGCAGGAGTCTTTGGATTATACGGACATTCTCCACCAGCTGAAGCCAGACATTGTGGTGCATGGGGATGACTGGTTGGTGGGCTATCAGGCTAACATCCGCCAGAAGGTGATCGAAACCCTGAAGGAATGGGATGGGGAGCTGGTAGAGTATCCCTATACCGTTACGCCGACGGAAGAAACTCTGTCTGCCCTGGATCAGCTGCTGAGCCTGCCGGAAACCCGGCGTTCTCGGCTGAAAAAGCTGCTGAGCTATAAGCCCTGCCTCAGCGTCATGGAAGCTCATGATGGCTTGACCGGACTGCTTGTGGAAAAGACTCGGGTGGAGACGGTAAACGGAACACGGCAGTTCGATGCCATTTGGGTATCCAGCCTGTGCGATTCCACGGCCAAGGGCAAGCCGGATATTGAACTGGTGGACATGACAAGCCGCCTGAACACCATTGAGGAAATCATGGAGGTCACCACAAAGCCCATTGTGCTGGACGGAGACACCGGCGGACAGATCGAGCACTTTGTCTACAATGTGCAGACCATGGAGCGGCTGGGCGTGTCTGCGGTGATTATCGAGGATAAGAAGGGCTTGAAAAAGAACAGCCTGTTCGGCACAAATGCAGGACAGGTGCAGGATGATATTGAGGCCTTCTGCCAGAAGATTGCTGCCGGCAAGAATGCCCAGAAGTCCAAGGACTTCATGATCATTGCCCGGTGTGAAAGCCTGATCCTTGGCATGGGACAGGAAGATGCGCTGAAGCGCTGCCACGCCTATGTGAAGGCTGGAGCAGATGGCATCATGATTCACTCTGTGCAGAAAACCCCGGATGAAATTTTCGCCTTCTGTCAGGCTTTCCGCAAGGATGACCCGAAGACTCCTATTGTAGTAGTGCCCACGACTTACAATACTACCACAGAGGATGAATTGGCGGCTCATGGCATTAACATGGTGATCCATGCCAACCACCTGATTCGCAGCGCATTCCCTGCCATGCAGAAAACGGCGCAGACCATTCTGGAGCATGGCCGCAGCTACGAAGTGAATGACATGTGCATGTCCATTAAGGAAATCCTCGGCCTGTTGCCGAATCAATAAAAAAGCGTGTCCTGCTTTGCATGAAAGCAGGACACGTTCAGATTAACAACAAACCAAGGGTGGCGTTGGAGGGCTCGCAAGCCCTTCAACTTTAGATCGGAAATCGGCGACATGTGCGGCGATTTTCGAAGCAATCCGAAGGATTGCTTCCCTACACGAACGAACGGCCGGGAGAACGACGAAGTCGTTCGACCAGTGAGTGAGTGCAAAACTCGACAAAGTGGCTTTGCCACTTTG